>DASSME010000403.1:0-10018 GCA_035689035.1 Longimicrobium sp.
TGATGTCCAGCCGCGTGGCCTCGTCGGCGCCGGGGCACCACACGCTGTCCCACGGCACGATGCCGCCGAACAGCACCCGCCCGCGCGCCGCCGGCCGGTTGTAGCGCACGGTGACGCGGCCCGCGCCCATGCGCTGCACCAGCAGCGCGGGCTGGCTCTTCCGACTGGCGCCGCTCGGCACGCGCCCGCACGACGCGAGCGCCAGGACCAGGGCGAGCGCCACCACGGCGGCGCGGCGAGCGATGGACATGAGGAAGATGCGGCGAAGGGGAAAGAATGGACCCGCCGCAGTATGGACGCCGCCGGGCCGAGACTCAAGCTCCGCCCGGCGGATCGCCTCTACAGGATCATGTAGACCACCACCGCGACGGCGATCACGAGCACCAGCAGCCCGGTGAGCATGCTGGGCATCCCCAGCCGGCTGAGCGACGAGTTGCCGAAGTCGCCGCGCGCCGTGTCCGGGTCGGGCGGAACCTCGTGGTTGGGATCAGGGCCGCCGGTCGACATCGCCCTCGCCGTCCTCGCCCTCGCCGCGGATGCGGTCGGGGACGTTGTGGGTGTCACGGGCGCGCAGGCTCTTGGCGCGCAGGTCCAGCTCGCGCCCCGAAGGCTCGCCCACGTCGTCGGGCGCGGGGCTGGCGTCCACCCCCGACTCGGCCCCGCCCACGTTGCTCCTGCGATCGTCGTCGTCCATCCGTTCCTCCGCGTGGTGGTGTGTGGGCGCCCCGGGGAGCAAGAAGCGCTCCGGCTGGGGAGGAAGGCGGGGATGATGCCAGGCGATGGGACGCACGCCTTCGCGGCCGCGGGAGCCCCTCCCCGCGCAGTGGATCGGCTGGTAGCGGCGAACTCTGCGTGGGAGTCCGCGAAGGCGGCGCGAAGGCGGACTTCGGGCCGCTGTTGCCGCGGTGCCGCGGTTTCAACCGCCCGGACCCATCATCATTTCACACCTCGAGACACCTCGCCCCCGGCGCTCCTGCGAGCACCGGGGGCGAGAGTTCGTCCGTCCACCGATCCGAGCCAGTCAGGCCGGGGCCGGACCGGTCACGGGGTGGTGCCGCCGCCGCGGCCGTACTCGTTCAGGATCTGCTGGCGGTACTGCTCGTTGGCGAAGATCGCGATCTCCACGCGGCGGTTCTGCTGGCGCCCCGCCTCGCTCTCGTTGCTCGCCACCGGCTCGCTCTCGCCACGGCCCGCGGTGCGGATGCGCTCGCCGGGCACGCCCATCGAGACCAGGTAGCTGCGCGCGCTGTCGGCGCGGCGCTGCGAGAGCGTCATGTTGTACGCGTCGCTCCCCACGTTGTCGGTGTGGCCCACGATCAGCACCTCGGTGCCGGGGTAGCGCTGCAGGCTCTGCGCGAGCTGGCGCAGGTTCTCGCGCCCGGCGGGGAGCACGTCGGAACTGTTGAAGGGGAACAGGATCCCGCTCGCGAAGGTCACCGCGATCCCCTCGCCCACGCGCTCCACGGTGGCGTTGTTGCCCAGGTCGCGGTTCAGGTCGTCGGCCTGCTTGTCCATCTGGTGGCCGATCACGGCGCCGGCCGCGCCGCCCAGCACCGCGCCGATGATGGCCCCGCGCGCCGTGCTCCCGGTCTGCTTGCCGATCACCGCGCCGATCGCGCCGCCCGCGCCGGCGCCGATCGCGCCGCCGCGCTGCGTGTTGTTCATCGATGCACATCCGCTCATCAGCATGGTCGCGCACGCGGCCACGGAGAGCTTCTTGACCAGCACGTTCATCTCCTCATCCTCCCGTCAGAGGGGCGTTCCAGCTCCGGAACTGGTGGGTACGCCCCGCAGGTTTGCAAGGCCGGTGCCGTTCCGGAGGACCCGCGCGCGTGCCGCCCCCTCCCCCACGCGCGCGGCAAGTTCTTTCACCGCAAACACTTGTAAATCCGTACCAGATCACCCGCATCTGCGCAATCTACTACCGGAAGGTGGGCGGCGCGGGGCCGTCACGCTTCAGGACAAGTCAGGGGCGATGTCCCCTGTGCGTGTCCACCCGGAAGGACAAAACAACAACGCTTCCAACACAGCAAGTGCAAACAAGAGCACCGCAACCTTGCACATTCGCAATGAGTAGCAGTCCAGCTATGTTTGGAGGGCATCAAAATCTGCCATGAACAACTCTCGCGCCTCCGATATCGTGAGGAAATTCTCACCGATATTTAGGAGTGAGCGTCCTTTAGGCATCCCACGCGCGATACGCGCAACCTTTCCTTCAAGTATTGGAGGGCAGATACACATAGCCTTGCCGCAATCCCGACATCTATTTGGATACGCGCGGGCAAAGGCACCTTCTAATGCGCGGCCACGTTCCTCAACAACAACGCCAGCCCTAGTCTCAATTAGATTCTGGATATGCATAAGCCAGGCAAAAACATCAGCCGCTTCGATTAGGAAGTACTCGGGTGCCACAGCAAACACACGGAGTGCTTCAGCCAACTCCCCGAGTTCCTCCGAAAGTCGCGCGAACGACGGTCCGAAGTCTTCAGTCTGCTGAGCAGGGTAGATTTCGGAAAACATCCGCTGCCATTCTCCCAGCCTACGCGGTTGCGTGCCACGTCCGCCAAGTTCCTCTAAAGCGTCCCATTTTGGGACACGAAACCCTGAGGTTTGCTCCAAGCATTTCTGGGGCTGATGAGGCGCAGACAAACAGTAGGGACAGGCGTAAGGAAACTTTGCCCACACCATCGAGGAGACACTCTTCACACCCACCTTTCCACATAGTGCCATCCACCAAGCGAGCACCTTAGGGACAAAGTCCTCAGCCGACAACCCGGATTTGCGCTTGCTGCTCGCTAGGAGACTTAGACCGCCTGTTACTTCGACGAGGTGTGTAAAAATCGATGTTGCGTCGCGGTAAAAATTTCGGTTCCAATACACTACGTTAAGTGACTTGTACCACTCATCTAACGATCGTGAAACATTTGTATCAGGATCAGACGCGGCCAAACGAGCACCGGAGGGTGAGCCCTTTTGAGCGCGGATGAACTCCCGGTTCAACTCTTCAAGCTCGGTCATTAGCTCCGCAGGAAACAACTCGGTCGCGATGTTTGCATCCCTCAAAGCCAGTTGGCCGTTTCCACGAATAGCTGGATTGGGGTCAAGCATCCCGATGACCACGCGTGCGACTTTGCGCTCGATGAGGCGCTGTACACAAGGCACCTTCGGATGGTTACGAGTAGTACACGGCTCAAGGGTTGTATAAACAGTTGAGCCGGCCAACACTTCGTCATGCAGTTTCTTTTCGAGAACGCCGAACTCAGCATGGTCACCGAGTCCCGTCTCCCCACGGTATGCTGCGCCAATTTCGACGCCATCCTTGACCACGAGGGCAGCTACGTGCGGATGTGAACGTCCGTCTTCTGGTACACTTTTGCGAGCCAACTCAACCGCGCGACGGAGAAACTTCTGCTCATCTGCCAGCATCTCTCGCCTCTCAGGCCTAAAGTGATCGGTAAGGCGACATCTCATCACTTCAAAATAAAGGGGAAAACGCGTTTCCGCATCTATCGGGAGAAAAACGGCGCATCCAGATGAGGCTTCAAACGAGCGCAGTGGTCAACGCTATTCGGCGAGAAGAGCGAGTGGGGAAGGCGCACATATTTTCATAGCAATGTCAATTCACCCTTGGCCTCGAGAATCTTGCCAGAAGTCAGAAAAGTGTCCAACACTGCAGTCAGAAGATTTCCGACTTCAACAGCAGGTTGGGTAGCGTCGATGATCACCACCGGACCCACCAACGAGATTTCCCGGTCCAACAATGCCAGATAGTTATCTCTAATACTAAGTTGTTGCTGAGGGCTTTCATACAGATCACGAATCCAACGAGTGCTCTGCATTCGCTTCTGCGCCTCGTTTGGAGGAACGTCGAGGAAAACCGTGAGGTCAGGGCGCACAATGTGACGATTTATCTCTATTAGCCAGTCCAAGTCGCAAGTCAATCCTTGGTACGCGAGTGTTGAGAGAATGTACCTATCACAGATCACGTGACGGCCTCGCGCCAAATTCGGTTGAATTTGACTCGCAACATGATCAGCGCGGTCAGCAGCGAACAATAATGCAAGCGTATACGGGTCTAGTTCAGTTCCGCTATCATCGGCAATCTCTGACGGATCGTGAAAGTGCTTGTGAGGACCAGCCAACCTACCCGCCAAGGCGAGCCGTATCATCATGCCGACAGGGCCGTCACTCGGTTCGTGGGTGACAAAAACCGGCTCTCCACGTTGACGAAGGTGCTCAGCAACCCTTCTCACTTGGGTCGTCGAGCCCGATCCATCTATGCCTTCAATCACTATCAGCGAACGTGGGCCCTGGAGGCGCCCCGCTGGTTCCATACCATTCAGCATCTAGGCTTTCCACTACACTGGGCGGTCAGTTTCCTGTTGGGCGCCAGAATCTAAACAGCGGGATCAGGTGCCGCTAGCTGGTCCCCACGCGGCAAGTTTCAGAGGTGTTCGCCGGCGGCGGGATGGAGCGAGTCGGCCATCAGCCGTGGTGCGAGTCGGGACTATGCTGCGGGTCGCGGCGAATCTACCCCGCGGCGGACGACCCCGCCACGGCGGCCCGGGACGGCGGCTGTCCCACGGCTTCCAGTTCCTGTACCGCGCGGTCCTCGGCCACGTCCGCGCGGATGATCGCGCCGAGCCGCTCCGCCTGTGCCCGGAAGCCCGGCTCGGAAAGCAGGCGCCCGATGGCGGCGGCGATCCGCCGCGGGGTGGCGGAAGGGCGCAGCCTGAGCCCCGCGCCGCGCGCGAACACGCGGGCGGCGTTGTCGTCCTGGTCGCGGCCCATCGGCAGGCACAGCAGCGGGAGGCCGTGGGCCAGCGCGCGCATCACCGTGCCGTGCCCGGCGTGGGTCACCACCGCCGCAGCGTGGGGAAACACCTGCGCGTGCGGCGCGGAAGCGGCCGTCACCACGTTCGCGGGGACGTCGAAGCGCTCCGCCGCCATCGCCGGGCCGAGCGTCACCAGCGCCCGCACGGGGAGCGACCCCAACGCCGCGATGATCCGCCGCAGCACGCCGCCCTGGTCCTGGAAGGTGGAGGAAAGGCTGGCGACCACCAGCGGACGCGGATCGTCCGCGGGCCACGGGCTCTGCCACGCGCCGGCCCAGTCGGGGTCGTCCAGCACCGGGCCGACGTCGCGCACGTTGGGCGGCGGCGGGGTGATGGGAAAGTCGAACGCGCGCGAGGTCTGGATCAGCCGGAGGTCGGCCGCGTGGTACTGCTCCACCAGCTCGCGCGCGGCGCCCAGCGGCGGCAGGCCCAGCGCGCGGCGCGCGTCGTTGAAGGGGGTGAGAGACCCGCCGAGCAGCGCGTGGAAGAGGCGCGTCATCAGCGCGTCGCGCACCCGGCCGACGGCATCGGTGCGCGGCAGGAAGCCCGGCCCCGCCGCCGGGCGCCCGGGGCCGGGGAGGTACTCGGGCATGTGGAACAGCACCACCCGCGGGACACCGGCCGCCTCGGCGGCCAGCAGGGCGCCCGGCGTCATCACGTCCGCCACCACCACGCCGGGCCGCTCCGCCTCGATCGCGCGGCGCGTCTCCTCGGCCACCCCGCGCGCCGGGCCGAAGACCACGTTGGCGAACACCGCCCGCAGCGCCCCCGCCGGCGTCCGCGCGGCCCAGTCGCCGGCCAGGTCGCGCGTGCGGTCGCTCCGCGTGAAATGGCGCGTGAACGGGACGAAATCCGCGCCCGCCGCCTCCACCGCGCGAAGCAGGCAGGGCTCGGTGAGCACCCGCACCCGGTGGCCGCGCGCGGCCAGGCGGCGGGCCAGCCCCAGCACCGGCGGCACGTTGCCGCCCGCCTCCACGGTCACGAACAGGTACGAACGCGCGGCGGTCACGGAGCGCCGCCCGCGTGAGCGGGGGCGAGGGCGACCAGGCCCGCCACCAGCGTGCGGATCGCCTCGCCGGCATCGTCCGCGCCGCGGCCCAGGTCGCGCCGCAGCAGCTTCCACGCGTACACGTCGGTGGCCGCCACGAACGCGTCGAGCCGCGCGGCGCGGGATGGATCGGCGTGGGCCGGCAGGTAGGGGGCGAACACGCGGGCACACCACGCCCGGTGCGCCGCGCGGCCGTTCTCCACGATCGCGCGGGCCTCGGCCACCCGCTCTTCCAGCGCCAGCGTGCGGATCACCGCGTCTCCGTCGCGCTCGTAGTGCCCGAGCAGCAGGGCCAGCGCGCCGTCCACGTCGCCGGCGGCGGACGCGTCGCGCTCCGCGACGATCCCCGCCGCGTCGGCGGCGATGCAGGCCGCCACCACGCCCTCGCGCGAGCCGAAGCGCCGGATCACCGTCCGCACCGAAACCCCGGCGCGCCCCGCGATCTCCGCGAGGGTGATCTCGTCCAGCGGGCGCTCTCGCCAGAGCGAGGCGGCGGCGGCCAGGATGTCGCGCGCCGTGCGGGCCGCCGCCTGGGCTCGCGCGCCCAACCGATAGCTCCTGGTACGAGCCATTTTCATGTCACGCATAGTGACACGAATGCGGGGCGACGTCAAGGTGCGCGAGACCTGCCCTTCGCCCGGCCGGGCGGGACCCGGGCGGGACCCGGCCAGCCCCAGGCGCGTCTACCCCGCCACGCGCATGGCACCGCTGCGTGCGCGCAGCCGGTCGCGCACGGCGCCGGCGGCCGCGCGGGCGAGCGGGCCCGGCGCCGGGTGCGCGCGGAAGGCGCGCACGAAGAGCCGCGCGGCCGCCGCGTACTCGCCCCGCGCCAGCCGGGCGCGCGCCGCCGTGCGCAGGTGCTCGCCGTGCGCGCTCCGGGCGAGGGTGGCCAGCCCGGCGGGCGGGCGGTGCTGCAGGAAGAGCTCGTAGACGCGCGCGCTGCGCTCGTGCGGATCGGCCAGGGCGTGCGTCAGGCGGCCGGGGTGCTCGCCCACGCGGGTCAGCACGCGCGGCACGCCGCAGACCGGCGCCCCCACCGCCAGCCGCAGCACCAGCTCGTGGTCGCCGCGCGCGGTCAGACGCGGGTCTTCGCTGAAGCCGCCGACCCGCTCGAAGAGGCCGCGCGTCACCAGCAGGGTGGAGATGTCGACGCCGATCTCGCCGGCCAGCAGGTCGCGCGCGATCCACCCCGAGCGCGCCTCGCCGCTCCCGGCACGGAAGGGGACGGTGCGGCCATCCGCGTCCATCAGCTCGTAGCCGGTGAAGCTCCACTCCGCGCCCGCGTCACGCAGGGCGGCCACCTGCGCCTCCAGCTTCTCCGGCAGCCACACGTCGTCCGAGTCCAGGAAGGCGATCAGCGGCCCCGAGCCGGCCGCGGCGCCGCGGTTCCGCACGCGCCCTACGTGGCCCTCGCGCGCGGCGGACAGGCACGTGATCCGTGGATCGCCCAGTTCCGCGATCCACGCCGCCGTCCCGTCGTCCGAGCCATCGTCGGCCACCACCAGCTCCCACGCGGGCCACGTCTGCGCGAGCACCGAGGCCACCGCCTGGCGCAGCAGCGGCAGGCGGTTCCAGGTGGGGATCACCACGGTGACCAGCGGCAGGTGAGCGGACGGGGGCACGGCAACCCTCCGCGACTGGGGCGAGATGCCCGTGAGTGGACGGCGGGCCGGGGGGCCGGCCGGAGACCGGACGCGCTCGCCCGGGCCTGATCGTTCGGCGAACGCGCCCCACCCGGCCAGCCGTCCCGGCCGGGCGCGCCGGGGGAGTAGCGGCGCCGGTCATGGTGGGCGGAGGCGGAGGACGGTCACACCGCGGCGGGCACGGCTGGGCGCGCGCCAACCGCCTCCAGCTCGCGCACGGCGCCCTCGGCCGCGGCGTCGTCGCGCACGATGCGGCCCAGCCGCCCGGCTCGCGCGCGGAATTCCGGCTCGGCCAGCAGGCGCCGGAGCGCGGCGGAGATGCGGCGCGGCGCGGCCGACGGGCGGAGGCGCAGGCCGGCGCCGCGCGCTACCACGCGCGCCGCGTTGTCGTTCTGGTCGCGGCCCATCGGCAGGCACAGGAGCGGAACGCCGTGCGCGAGCGCGCGCATCACCGTGCCATGCCCGGCGTGCGTCACCACGGCCGCCGCCTGCGGCAGCACCCGTGCGTGCGGTGCCGCGGCGAGCGCCACCACGTTCGCGGGCAGGTCCAGGCGCACGCCGGCCATCGCGGGCCCCAAGGTAACGAGTCCGCGCACCGGCAGCGCCCCCAGCGCCTCCACGATGCGCCCCAGCGTGCCACGCTGGTCCTGGAAGGTGGACGACAGGCTGGCCAGCACCAGCGGGCGCCGGTCCCCCTCGGGCCACGGGCTCCGCCAGGCGCCCGCCCAGTCCGGGTCGTCCAGCACGGCGCCCACGTAGCGGAGGTTGGTCGGCGGCGGGGTGATGGGAAAGTCGAACGCCTCGGAGGTCTGGATCAGTCGCAGGTCGGCGCGGTGATACTGGTCCACCAGCTCCCGCGCGGTGGCGAGCGGAGCCAGGCCCAGCGTGCGTCGAGCCTGGTTCACCGGCGCCAGGTACGGCCGCACCAGCGCAAGGAAGAGCCCCGTCGCCACCGCGTCGCGGACGCGGCCGGCCACGTCCGTCCGCGGCAGAAAGCCGGGGCCCGCCGCGGGACGGCCGGGGCCCGGCAGGTACTCGGGCATGTGGAACAGCACCACGCGCGGCACGCCCGCCGCCTCGGCGGCGAAGAGCGCGCCCGGCATCATCGCGTCCGCCACCACCACGTCGGGCCGCTCGGCCGCGACCGCGCGCCGCGTCTCGTCCGCGGTGACCGCCGCGGGCCCGAAGACCACGTTGCGGAACACCGCCCGCAGCGCGCCGGCCGGCGTGCGGGCGGCCGCGTCGCGCACCAGGTCCGCGGCGCGGTCGGCGCGGGTGAAGTGCCGCGTGAAGGGAATGAAGCACGCGCCCGCCCCCTCCACCGCCGCGCGCAGGCACGGCTCGGCCAGCACGCGCACGCGGTGTCCGCGCGCGGCCAGCCGCCGCGCCACGCCCAGCACCGGTGGCACGTTGCCGCCTCCCTCCACGGTCACGAACAGGTACGATCGTGGCGCGGTCATCGCGGTGGCCGGGGAGGGGGATCGGCTGCCACGCCGGCCACCAGCGCCCGCATCGCCCGCCCGGTCTCGACGGCGGAGCGGCCCAGGTCGCGGCGCAGGAGCTTCCACACGTACACGTCGGTGGCCGCCACCAGGGCGTCCAGACGGGGGGCGTGCGCGGCGGCGCCGGGCGGGGGGAGCCGGGGCGCGAAGACGCGAGCGCACCACGCCCGGTGGGCCGCGCGCCCCGCCTGCACGATGGCGCGCGCCTCGGGCACCGTCTCTTCCAGCGCCAGCGTGCGGATCACCGCGTCGCCGTCGCGCTCGTAGTGCGCCAGGAGCACGCCGAGCGCGCCGTCCACGTCGCCGGCGGACGCCTGGTCGCGCTCGGCGCCGATCCCCGCCGCGTCCGTCTGGATGCACGCCGCGATCACGCCGCCACGCGAGCCGAAGCGCCGGATCACCGTGCGCACCGAGACCCCCGCGCGCCCGGCGATCGCCTCCAGGGTGACCTGGTCGATCGGCCGCTCGCGCCACAGGCCGGCCGCCGCGGCCAGGATGCCGCGCTCCCTGCGGGCCGCCGCTTCGGCGCGCGCCGCCAGCCGGTATCCGCGCGCGGGCGAGGAGGTTTTCATGTCACCCATGGTGACGCGAAATCGTGTCGCCGTCAAGGCTCGCGATCGGCTCCTCCCTTGACCCCGCGCCCGGCGCGCCGTATCGGGAGCGGATGGAATCGACTTCGAAGCGGCCGGTGTTCCCGCCGCTCCCCGCGGTGCTGGTGGCGATCCTGAGCGTGCAGGGCGGGGCGGCGCTCGCCAAGGGGCTCTTTCCCGTGCTGGGCCCGACCGGCACGGTGGGGCTGCGGATCGGGATCAGCGCGGCGATCCTGCTGGCCGCGTTCCGCCCGCCGCTGCGCACCCTGAACCGCGCGCAGTGGCGCGCGGTGGTCCCGTACGGCGTGGTGCTGGGCCTGATGAACCTGGTGTTCTACAACGCCCTGTCACGCATTCCGCTCGGGTTGGCTGTGGCGGTGGAGTTCGTGGGGCCGCTGGG
>DASSME010000404.1:0-9818 GCA_035689035.1 Longimicrobium sp.
CATTCTACACCAAAGTCGTCGTGCCTCCGGTCTCCCTTCGCAATCCTTGGTCGCGAAGCAGGAGCGACAGGAGCGGTGCGCCGGGCCGGCTCTCTTGGCGTGGTGCCGCGTCGTCTCTGCCACCGGGGTGAACGTTTGACGACCGGCGCCGCGGCGTCGAGCGCGGCGCCGAGCGGTCGGGGGACTACCGAGAAGGGGCGAACGCGATGGCCGAGACCAGCGAGCGCAGCGCACCCGCCACCCTGGGGGTACCGTCCAGCCAGGCGGTGCGCGTTCCCGGGCGGATCGTGGACGGGCCCGCGGGGCCCGGGACCCCGGCGGACGACTGCGTGGTGGAGGCCACCGTACGCCGGGGGGTGGAGCGCCTGCGCGCGACCGACCCCGCGCTGTACGCCCTGCTGGCCCGCGAGCACCGCCGCCAGGCCGAAACGCTGACCATGGTGGCCGCCTCGGGGATCGCCGACCCCGCCGTGCTGGCGTGCGAGGGGACGGCGCTGCTCAACACCACCACCGAGGGGTACCCCGGCGCCCGCTACCACGCCGGGTGCGCGGTGGTGGACGAGGTGGAGCGCCTGGCCGTGGAGCGCGCGTGCCGGGCATTTGCCGCGCGCTACGCCAACGTGCAACCGCACTCGGGGACCTCGGCCAACCAGTTGGTGATGTTCAGCCTGCTGAAGCCCGGCGACACCGTGCTGGGGCTGGAGCTGGACGCCGGCGGCCACCTGTCGCACGGGGCGAGGGTGTCGGCCAGCGGCGTGTACTTCAACGCGGTGGGGTACGGCGTGGGGCGCGGCGGGCGGATCGACCTGGCCCAGGTGCGGCGGCTGGCGCTGGAGCACCGCCCGCGGCTGGTGCTCGCCGGCGCCAGCGCCTATCCGCGCACCCTCGACTTCGCCGCCTTCCGCAGGGTCGCCGACGAGTGCGGCGCATACCTGCTGGCCGACATCTCCCACATCGCCGGGCTGGTGGCGGCGGGCGAGCACCCCAGCCCCATCGACCACGCGCACTTCACCACCACCAGCACCTACAAGCAGCTCTGCGGCCCGCGCGGCGGGGTGGTGCTGATGGGGCGCGACCACGACGCACCGGCGCCCGACGGCCGGGGTACGCTCAGCGACCTGGTCCAGCGAGCTGCCTTCCCCTTTTTCCAGGGCACGCCCAGCCTGGGCTCGATCGCCGCCAAGGCCAGCGCGCTGGAGCGGGTGGCGAGCCCCGGCTTCCGCGAGCTGGCGCGCCGCATCCGCGCCTCGGCCGCCGCGCTCGCCGCGGCGCTGCGGGCGCGCGGCTACGCGCTGGTCACCGGCGGCACCGACAACCACATGGTGCTGGTCGATCTCACCGCGCGTGGCATCACCGGCGCCGTGGCCGAGAAGGCGCTGGAGGAGTGCGGGATCGTGGTGAACCGGAACCGCGTTCCCGGCGACCGCACCAGCGCGCGGGTGACCAGCGGCGTCCGCTTCGGCACCAACGGCCTGGCCATGCGGGGGATGGGCCCCGCGCAGATGCCGGCGTGCGCCGCGCTGGTGGACGCGGTGCTCTGCGCCGTCCACCCGCTGGGCGACCGCGAGTATACGCTGGACCCGGGCGCCGCCGACGCGGTGCGCGCCCGGGTGGCGGTGCTGTGCGCCCGCTTCCCGCTTCCGGGCTATGCGGCCGGGCTCCCCGAGGCGGACGCCGGCGCGGCACACCGCGCGGCTGCCCCGTGCGACCCCTTCGCCCACGCGGCGGAGGACGCATGAGGGTGGACGGCGTGCGGGAGGACGCGTTCTTCGCGCCCGGGCTGAGCGTGTTCCCCGCCGGCGCCACACTGCACGGGCTGGTGGAGGCGCAGGCCGCGCGCGCCCCCCACGCCCCGGCGCTGGAGGACGGCGGCGGCGTGCTGAGCTACGCCGATCTGGACGCCCGCGCCGCCGCGCTGGCCGCCCGGCTGCGCGCGCTGGGCATGGGCCCCGAACGCCGCGTGGCCGTGCTGCTGGAGCGCGGGGCCGCCGCGGTGGCCGCGCAGCTGGCGGTGCTCAAGGCGGGCGCCGCGTTCGTGCCGCTCGACCCGGCCTATCCCGACGCCCGCCTGGCGTACGTGCTGGGCGACGCGGGGGCGCGGGTGGCGGTGACGCGCCGCGCCCTGGCCGGCCGCCTTCCCGCCGGGGTGAGCGCCGTGTGCGTGGACGACCCGTCCAGCGTCGATCCGGAGGGCGCCGCGGCGGAGCTCCCCGCGGTGGACCCCGCGAACGCCGCGTACGTGGTCTATACCTCCGGAAGCACCGGCGCGCCCAAGGGGGTGGTGGTGCCGCACGCGGCGATCGCCCACCACGCGCTGGCGGCGGCCCGGGCGTATGCGCTGGGCCCCGGCGACCGGGTGCTGCAGTTCGCCTCGCCCGCCTTCGACGTGGCGCTGGAGGAAGTGTATCCCACCCTGGCGCGCGGCGGCACGGTGGTGGTCCGCTCCGAGCGGTCGGCCGATTCGCTGGCGGGGTTCCTGGCCTTCGCGGCCGGCGCGGGGCTCACGGTGTGGAACCTTCCCAGCCCGTACTGGCACGAGCTGGTGGGCGAGCTGGAGCGCTCGGGCCAGGCGCTTCCCCCGCAGCTGCGGCTGCTGGTGGTGGGGAGCGAGGCGGCGTCGCCCGCGGCGTTCGCCGCCTGGCGCCGGATCGCCGGCAAGGACGTCGCCTTCCGCAACGCGTACGGGCCCACCGAGGCCACCGTCACCGCCACCCTGTGGGAGCCGCCCGCCGCCGGCGCGCCCGACGGCGCCGCGTCGCTGCCGATCGGCGCGCCGCTGGAGAACGTCCGCGCCTGCGTGCTGGACGAGCGCGGGATCTCCGTCGGCGAGGGCGAGCCCGGCGAGCTGTGCATCGCGGGGGCAGGGGTGGCGCGCGGCTACCTGGGGCGCGCGGGCGAGACCGCGTGGCGCTTCGTCCCCGATCCCGCCTCCCCCGTCCCCGGCGCGCGGATGTACCGCACCGGCGACCGGGTGCGGCTGCGCGGCGGGGCGCTGGAGTTCCTGGGGCGGGTGGACCGGCAGGTGAAGGTGCGCGGCTTCCGCGTGGAGCCCGAGGAGATCGAGGCCGCCCTGCGCGCCCACCCCGGCGTGCGCGAGGCCGCCGTGGTGCTGCGCGAGGACGCGCCCGGCCGGGCGCGGCTGGTGGGGTACGCGGCAGGCGACGGTGTGGACCCGGCGGAGCTGCGCGCGTACCTGGCCGGGCGGCTGGCGGCGTACATGGTGCCCGAGGCGCTGGTGATGCTCGCCGCGCTCCCGCTCACCCCCGGCGACAAGGTGGACCGCCGCGCCCTTCCCCCTCCCCCGCTGGTGCGCGACGGCCCCGGCGAGGCCCCGCGCGAGGGCGCCGAGGCTCAGGTCGCCGCGGTGTGGGGCGAGGTGCTGCGCGTGGAGGGGGTGGCGCGCGGCGACTCGTTCCTGGCGCTGGGGGGCAACTCGCTGCTGGCGGCGCAGGTGGTGTCGCGGCTGCGGCACGCGCTGGGGGCCGAGATCTCCGTGCCCGCGCTGCTGGAGGCCGGCACCGTGGCCGGCGTGGCCCGTGCCGTCGAGCGCGCCGCCGCCGAGCCGCGCGGCCAGGGCCCGCACCCCGTGCGCCGGCCGCTGGAGGGCGACCACCCGGTCTCGCCCTCGCAGGAGCGCGCCTGGTTCATGTGCCGGCTGCGCCCCGACAGCCGCGCGTACCAGTTCCACGCCGTCCTCCGCTTCGAGGGCGCGCTGGACGCCGGGGTGCTGCGCCGCGCGGTGGAGGAGATCGTCCGCCGCCACGCCATCTTCCGCACCGCCTTCCCCGAGGTGGGCGGCGGGCCGGTGCAGCGCGTGCTCCCGCCTTTCTCGATCGACCTCCCGCAAGACGACCTGCGCGCGCTCCCCGAGTCCGAATGCCGCGCCCGGGCCGACCGCGTGATCCACGCCGAGCTGGAGCGCACCTTCGACATGGCCGCCGCGCCGCTGGTGCGCTGGCGTCTGCTGCGCCTGGCGGAGGATGCCTGGGAGCTGGTGCATGTGGAGCACCACCTGGTGCACGACGGGTGGAGCTTCAACCTGTTCCTGGCCGAGCTGCTGGCGCTGTACCGCGCCTTCGCCGCGGGGCGGCCCTCCCCGCTGGCCGAGCCGGGGCTGCACTTCGTGGACTACGCGGCCTGGCAGCGCGAGTGGGTGGAGGGGCCCGAGGCCGCGGCGCAGCTGGCGTACTGGCGCGGGCGGCTGGCCGGCGCGCCGCCGCTGTTGGAGCTGCCCACCGACCACCCCCGCCCGCCGGTGCAGCGCTTCCGCGGCGGCATCCGCCGCATGGAGCTGGGCGCGGACGACGCCGGGGCGGTGCGCGCGCTGGGGCGGGCGCACGACGCCACCCTCTACGCCACCATGGTCGCCCTCTTCGCCGCGCTGATGCAGCGCTGGGCGGGCGAGAGCGACGTGTGCGTGGGGGCCGCGGTGGCCAACCGCCGCTGGCGCCAGGTAGAAGACGTGATCGGGATGTTCGTGAACACCGTGGTGCTGCGCGTGGGACTGGACGGCGACCCCACGGTGGCCGCGCTGCTGGCGCGCGCCCGCGCCGCCGCGCTGGAGGCGTACGCCCGGCAGGAGCTTCCCTTCGACCAGGTGGTGCAGGCGCTGGCCCCCGAGCGCAGCCTGAGCTACAACCCGCTGCACCAGGTGGCGTTCAGCTTCGACGACGCGCGCATGCCCGAGGTGGACGTGCCCGGGGTGCGGGTGACGGTGCGCGAGGGGCTGAGCAACGGCTCGGCCAAGTTCGACCTGAACGTGATCGTGGCGCCGCGCGGCCAGGCCAGCGCCCGCTTCAGCGACGGGTGGGAGGCGGGGGGGCTCACGGTGCTCTGGGAGTACGACACCGACCTCTTCGACGCGCCCACCATCGACCGCATGCTGGCGCAGTACCGGCGCCTGCTGCGGGCCGCCGCCGCCGCGCCGCACACCCCCGTCTCCGCGCTGCCGCTGCTGGACCACGCCGAGCGCGAGCAGGTGGTGCACGCCTGGACCCGCGCCGGAGCTCTGCCCGCGGACCCCATCCCCCTCGTCCACCGCGCGTTCGAGGCGGCCGCGTCGAGCTCCCCGGACGCCCCGGCGCTGCTGCACGACGGGGGGACGGTGCGCTACGGCGAGCTGGAGCGCCGCGCCACCCGGGTCGCCCGCGGGCTGCGGCGGCTGGGGGTGGGGCCCGAGGTGCGCGTGGCCGTCTGCGCCCGCCCCGGCCCCGGGCTGGTCGCCGCGGTGCTGGCGGTGTTCAAGGCCGGCGGCGCCTTCGTCCCGCTCGATCCCGGCTACCCGGCCGAGCGGCTGGCGTACATGCTGGCGGACTGCGGCGCGTCCGTGCTGCTGGCGGACGAGGCCGGGGCGGGGCTCTCGGTCACCCCCGCCGTCTCCGTCCTTCGCATCGACGGCGAGGTGGACGAGGATGGCGCGGTCGTCCGCGGCGACGGCGGCGGGGATGACGCGACCGATGTGTCCGCCGACCAGCTCGCCTACGTGATCTACACCTCGGGGTCCACCGGGCGGCCGAAGGGGGTGGGGGTGGCGCACGGGGCGCTGGCCAACCTGCTGGCCGCCACCCGCGGCGCGTTCGGGGTCGGGCCGGGCGACGTGATGCCGGCGCTGGCCTCGTACGCCTTCGACATCTGGCTGTTCGAGGCGCTGATGCCGCTCACCGCGGGCGCGGCCGTGCGGCTGGTGCCCCGCGAGCGGGTGCCCGACGCGCGCGCCCTGGCCCGCGAGCTGGCCGACGCCACCCTGCTGCACGCCGTGCCCGCGCTGATGCGCGAGCTGGCGCAGGCCGCGCGCGAGGCGCCGCGCCTGCCCCGGCTGCGGCGCGTGTTCGTGGGCGGCGACCGGGTGCCGCCCGGGCTGCTGGCCGAGATGCGCGCCGCCTTCCCCGGCGCCGGGGCGCACGTGCTGTACGGGCCCACCGAGGGGACGATCCTGGCCTCGGCGCACGCGGTGCCCGGCGGCGGCGCGCTGGAGGGGCACCCGATCGGCCGTCCGCTGGCCGGGGTGCGCCTGTACGTGTGCGACCCGCGCGGGAGCCCGCAGCCGCCGGGAGTCCCCGGCGAGCTGTGCATCGGCGGGGCGGGGGTGGCGCGCGGCTACCTGGGGCGCCCGGCACTGACGGCCGGGACCTTCGTTCCCGACCCCTGGTCGGGCACGCCCGGCGCGCGGCTGTACCGCGCCGGCGACCGCGCGCGCTGGCGCGAAGACGGTACGCTGGAGTACCGCGGGCGGCTGGACGGCCAGGTCAAGATCCGCGGCCACCGCATCGAGCCGGGCGAGGTGGAGGCCGCGCTGCGCCGCCACCCGGGCGTGGAGGAGTGCGCCGTGGTCGCCCGCGAGGACGTGCCCGGCGAGCGGCGGCTGGTGGCGTACGTGGTGGGACCCGCGGACGCGGACGCGCTGCGCGCCCACCTGCGTCACTCCCTCCCCGAGCACATGGTGCCGGCCGCGTTCGTGGCGCTCGAGCGGCTCCCGCTCACCCCCAACGGCAAGCCCGACCGCCGCGCGCTCCCCGCGCCCGACCTGGCGTCCACGGCCGGGCACGCCGCGCCGCGTACGCCGGTGGAAGAGGTGATCGCCGGGATCTGGGGCGAGGTGCTGCGGCTGCCGCGGGTGGGGGTGCACGACCCCTTCTTCGAGATCGGCGGCCACTCGCTGCTGGCCACCCGCGTGCTGGCGCGCATCCGCGACGTGCTGGGGGTGGACCCCGGGATCCGCGGCCTGTTCGAGGCCCCCACCGTGGCCGGCCTCGCGGAACGAGTCGAGGCGCTGCGCCGCGGCGGCGTTCCCGCGCTCCCGCCGGTGACGCCGGAGGGGGACGGCGACGCGCCGCTCTCCTTCGCGCAGGAGCGGCTCTGGTTCCTGCAGCGGCTGCATCCCGACAGCCCCTTCTACAACATCGCCCGCGCGCTGCGGCTGAGCGGCGAGCTGCACCCGGCGGCGCTGGAGCGGGCGCTGGGCGAGGTGGTGCGCCGCCACGCCGTGCTGCGCACCGCCTTCCCCGAGGTGCGCAACGCGCCGGTGCAGCGGGTGTCGCCCTTCGCCGGCTTCACCCTGGCCGTCCACGACCTGGCCGCGCTGGACGCAGAGACGCGCGAGGCCGAGGTGCGGCGCCGGGCGGCGGACGACGCGGCGCGGCCCTTCGACCTCGCGGCCGGGCCGCTGTTCCGCGCCACCCTGCTGCGGCTGGACGACCGGGAGCACGTGCTGCTGCTGGCCGTGCACCACGCCGTGGCCGACGGGTGGAGCCTCGAGCTCCTCTTCGGCGAGCTGGCGGCGCTCTACCCCGCCTGCCGCGATGGCCGCCGGCCGCCGCTCCCCGAGCCGGCGGTGCAGTACGCCGACTTCGCCGCCTGGCAGCGCCGCCACCTGCACGGCCCCGCGCTGGAGCGGGCGCTGGCGTACTGGACCGCACGGCTGGCCGGCGCCCCGCCGGTGCTGGAGCTGCCCACCGACCGCCCGCGCCCGGCGGTGCAGAGCTACCGCGGCGCCGCCCACCCGGTGGCCTTCCCCGCGGAGCTGTCCACCCGGCTCACGGAGCTGGCCCGCCGCGAGGGCGCCACGCTGTACATGGTGGTGCTGGCCGCCTTCTCGGCCCTCCTGTCGAAGTACGGCGCGGGCGGCGACGTGGTGGTGGGAAGCCCGGTGGCCGGACGCACCCGCCGCGAGGTGGAGGGGGTGATCGGCTGCTTCGCCAACACGCTGGTGATGCGCACCCGGCTGGACGGCGATCCTTCGTTCCGCCAGGCGCTGGCGCGGGTGCGCCGGCACACGCTCGAGGCGTGGGACCACCAGGAGCTCCCCTTCGAGCGGCTGGTGGAGGCGCTGCACCCCGCGCGCACGCTGAGCCACGCCCCGCTCTTCCAGGTGATGCTGGCGATGGCCGCCCCGCGCGAGCTCCCCGACCCGGTGCCGGGGGCGCGCGCCACCCGCATCGAGGTGGAGCTCCCCGCCGCGCGGCTGGAGCTGATGCTGCAGCTGGAGGGCGACGCGGGCGGGGTGCGCGGGGTGATCGAGTACGCCACCGACCTCTTCGACCGCCGCACCATCGCCCGCGTGGCCGGGCACCTGCGCCGCGTGCTGGAGGCGGTGGCGGACGACGCGGAGCGGCCGCTGTCGGCCATCGCCCTGCTGGGCCCCGCCGAGCGCCGCCGCGTGCTGGAGGGGTGGAACCGCCCCGCCGCGCCGCTCCCCGCGCCCGCCTGCCTCCACGCGCTGTTCCAGGCGCAGGCGGCGCGCACCCCGCACGCCGTGGCCGCCGTCCACGAGAACGAGCGGCTGACCTACGCCGAGCTGAACACGCGCGCCAACCGCCTGGCGCACCACCTCCGCGCGCTGGGGGTGGGGCCCGAGCGCCGCGTGGCCCTCTGCCTTCCCCGCGGGGTGGGGCTGGTGGCCGCGGTGCTGGCCGTGCTCAAGGCCGGCGGCGCCTACGTGCCGCTGGACCCGGCGTACCCCCCCGAGCGCCTGGCCTTCACCCTGGCCGACGCGGGGGTGAGCGCGCTGGTGACCGACACCACGCTGCGCCAGGTCGTCCCCGTCCTCTCCCCCGTCCGCGTGGTGGAGGTGGACGCCGACGCCGGGCGCATCGCCCGCGAGAGCGGCGCCGACCCCGAGGGCGGCGCCCTTCCCGCGAACCTGGCGTACCTGATCTACACCTCGGGAAGCACCGGCCGGCCCAAGGGCGTGGCCATCGAGCACCGCAGCGCGGCGGCGATGCTGGCCTGGGCCGCGCGCGTGCATACGCCCGAGGAGGTCTCGGGGGTGCTCCTCTCCACCTCGCTCTGCTTCGACCTCTCCGTCTTCGAGCTCTTCCTCCCCCTCACCCAGGGGGGGTGCGTGATCGTGGTGGAGAACGCGCTGGCGCTCCCCCGCTCGGCCGCGGCGGAGCGGGTGCGGCTGCTGAACACGGTGCCCTCGGCCGGCGCGGCGCTGCTGGCCACGGGGGGGATCCCGCCCACGGTGCGCACGGTGAACCTGGCGGGCGAGCCGCTGCGCGCCGAGCTGGTGGACGCCCTCTACGCCGCCGGCGTGGGCCGCGTGCGGGACCTGTACGGGCCGTCGGAAGAGACTACCTACAGCACCTGGACGGTGCGCCGCGCCGGCGGGCCCGAGACCATCGGGCGGCCGATCGACCACACCCGCGCCTACGTGCTGGACGGGTGGATGCGGCCGGCGCCGGTCGGGGTGGCGGGCGAGCTGTACCTGGGGGGGCCGGGGGTGGCGCGCGGCTACCTGGGCCGCCCCGCGCTCACCGCCGAGCGCTTCGTCCCCGACCCCTTCTCTGCCGGCCCCGGCGCGCGGCTGTACCGCACCGGCGACCGGGTGCGCTGGAGCGCCGCGGGAACGCTGCACTACCTGGGGCGGCTGGACCACCAGGTCAAGCTGCGCGGCTACCGCATCGAGCCGGGCGAGGTGGAGGCCACGCTGCGCCGCCACCCCGCCGTGCGCGACTGCGTGGCCGTGGTGCGCGAAGACGCGCCCGGCGAGCGGCGGCTGGTGGCGTACGTGGCGGGCGACGCGCAGGCCGACGAGCTGCGCGCGCACCTGCGCCGCTCCCTTCCCGCGCCGATGCTGCCCGCCGCCTTCGTGGTGATGGCGGCGCTGCCGCTGACCCCCAACGGCAAGGTGGACCGCCAGGCGCTCCCCGCGCCCGAGCCGCCGTCGGCGGGGGACGCGTACGTGGCGCCGCGCACGCCGGTGGAGCGGGCGCTGGCGGCGATCTGGGCCGAGGTGCTGAACGCCGGGCGGGTGGGGGTGTGCGACGACTTCTTCGCGCTGGGCGGCCACTCGCTGCTCGCGGTGCGCGTCGCCTCGC
>DASSME010000405.1:0-26548 GCA_035689035.1 Longimicrobium sp.
CCTTCGACACGTGCCCCGTCTGAAGAAGTCGTCCTGAGCACGCGGCGAGCCGGGCGGGTCCAGCGCTGGACCCGCCCGGCTCGCCGCGTGCTCAGGACGACTTCTTCAGACGGGGCACGTGTCGAAGGTGACGATCGTGCACTCGTTCAGGCAGTTGGTCTGCACGCACGACTGCGCCAGGGTGACGTCGCAGCACGAGCCGGTGATCTGGGTCTCCTGCAGGGTGGTGCCGCCGCCGCCCGGCTTGGGCATGTGCGCGGCGACCGTGCCGCGGAGCTCGCCGCGCGTGTCGGCGGTGTCGAACGACTCGACCTTCAGGGCGTCGATCTGGAGCTTCAGCTTGGCCATGTCGATGGGTCCGGGTGGTGGTGGGTCGGCGCGTCGCGGTCGCGACGCGCGTGGCGGCACGGAGGTTGGAGTCGTGCCCTGCCGTGAAGCGCGAATTCTGCCGCTACGCTTGCCCCGTGTTGGTGGCGCAACGCCGCGCAGGTGCTCGTTTAGGCGCGAAGACCGAACGCGCATTCTCGATTGGGTCCATGGAGCATAACGAGACTTTCGGGCCTCCGGAAGTGTGTCGATGTATTGATTTGGGCCCCAAACGGATTTTCGATGTAGGGGTCGGGTGTGCGGCGTGTGCGTGGGCATCGGTCGGCTTCGCGTGTACGGCGGCCGCGTTTCGATTCTCGCGAAGGTTCGGCGCCAGGCAGTACCTTTCGGGCGTGTGCCGATTCCGGAGACCAACAGCGGGTGGGGGATGCGATGGATGGGCGATATGAGTTCGAGGGCGCCGAGGTGCGTGCGCTGCTGGCCGAGTCGCGGGCGGCGGGCGAGCGGCTGATGACGGAGGCTCAGCGATACCTGGCCGCGGGCGTGGATCTCGATTCTGAGGGTGTGCTGGACGATGACGTGGACCATCCGGGGACCGGCGCGCCGCCGGGGCTGTGGCTCTGCAACGACCGGGGCGTCTACCTCCGCAGCAACGCGAAGAAGCGCAGGGCCGACGCGGTTGCCTACGCCCGCGGCTACCGCGGCGAGGTTCAGGTGGGCGACGAGCCGGTCTGCGAGTTCATCGACGGCGCGCCGCTGGACCCGCTGCAGGACGGCGACACGCTGGTGGTGACGCTGGCCGAAGAAAAGATCCGCCTCTCGCTGGTGCGGCCCTCGTAGCGATCGCTACCTGACAGACAATGGGTTTCACGCAGGGTCAGCAGAGTCATCGGCAACTGCAGTTTTCTGCTGACCCTGATGACCCTGTGGCATTGGTGGTATCTACCGAACGACGCAGGACCGAACAGCCGGCTCTCACAGAGTTCACAGAGTCCACGGAGTAACTGCGGTTTTTCTGTGAACTCCGTGAACTCCGTGAGAGCCCGTCGTTTCATTCCTTGTCTCGCGCAGCGCGGTGGGTGACTCAGGACGATATCGTTCAGTTTCGGGGCCGAAGTGATCAGTGCTCAAGGCCAGCGCGCGAGGCTTACCGGCGGGACGCGATCACCAGGATGAGGATGATGAGGAGGATCAGGATCAGGATGATCCACATCCACATCGTCCGCGATCCCGATGGCGTTCCGGACGGCGTTCCCGTTGGCGTGCCGGTCGGCGGGCCGGACGAGGGTCCGCCGGAGGTGCCCGATCCCTCGCGCTCCGGGCCCTCCCGCACCGTGTGCAGCAGGTTCGCGCTGCTGCTGGCGAGGTAGCCGCGATCCCCATCCTCGGGCGCGTACGCCGCGCGGATCCGGTGCGTGCCCACGTCCAGGCGGTCGGCGGTGAAGCGCGCCCGGCCGTGTCCGTCCAGCTTCACGGGCGGCCCCGCCGCGGCGCCGTCCACCAGGAAGGTGACGCTCCCGGCCGGCGGTTCCTTGCCGCCGTGCATGGGGAGCACCGTGGCGGTCACCTCCAGCGGCTCGCCGGTGGCGGTCGATCCGCGGTCGCCCGTGATCTGCACCGTGCTGCCGCGGAGCCAGAGCTCCTGCGCCCGCAGGTATCCCTTCGCGAACGTCTCGTCGCCAGTGGTGGCGACGTCGAACACGCAGTCGCGGTTCAGGTGATCCACCGTGACGTCCCGGCAGATCTCCCGGGCCCGGTCGATCTCGATGCCAACCGGGATCGGCGCTCCGGGGATCTCGAAGCGTGGCTTCAGGCGGCACGGCGGCTTGTCGGACGGCCAGTCCAGGTCGGTGAAGGTGTCGGTGGAGGTCCCCGCGGCGTATACGAACAGGCTGGTGTCGTCGGTCACCCGCCACGCGTCGGCGAAGGTGCGGTACAGCGTGTCGTAGCGCTCGCCCAGGCTCGCGGGCATCGGCCCTACGGTGGCGCCGTTGGGGAGCCGGGGGAGCCAGGTGCTCTCCGGGATGCTCCCCATGATCCCCCACTCCGCCTGCGTGTGCGCCACGCTGATGTTCAGGTACCAGAGCCCGTGGCTGCTCCAGAAGTTCGGCGTGACCGTGAGCACCGTGAGGTTCTCGTAGTCCACCCGCAGCCCGGCCGCGTCACCCGCGTCATAGGCGCTGACGCGGTGGCCCTCGAGGTCGATCCCCTCGGGGGTGAGGCGCGCCGGCTTGCCGTCGAGGTAGAACTGCAGCTGGCCGCGCTCGGGGCCGGGCTGATACGCGATCCGGTGCGAGCCGACGCGCGCGGCCACGGCGGTGTTCAGGCTCACGCACACGGTCAGCCCGCTGTAATCGTCGGTGATCGGATTCGCCGCCATCACCGGCGTCTGGCGGGCCTGGATCTCCAACCCCTCGTGGTCGCGCAGCAGGACGAACTCGCCGGCGCCCTGGAAGTCGTACCGCTTCCCGTCCACGGTGCGGATGTGCGGGTCGCCGTTGTCCGCGCCGTCGTCGCCGCCGCCGACCTTGAGCCGGAACACCGCCTGGTCCTGCCGGCCGCCGGGGTCGGTGGCGGTGATGTAGACGTAATCGACGCTCGGCGGGTCCCCCGGCATCGAGTTGTACGACCACGACCAGGCGCCGCCCGGGGCGGGGCCGGCGGGGAGCACGGTGCCCTTGGTGGCCGTGAGGGTCATCAGGTCGCCGTCGGGGTGGCGGAAGGTGCCGTGCCGGGCCGCGCTCCCCCCGATCGGCGCGTACACCCACGTCCCCGCCACGTCCACGTCCGGCTTCTCGCTTCCGTCGGCCGCGGTCACCACGAACTCGCCGATCATCCCCTGGTGGTGGTGGAAGAAGATGTGGCAGTGGAAGAGCCACCGTCCGAACCACCCGCCCATCGTGGTGCCGTCCAGCAGCGGGCGGTCGTCGAGCCGCACCCGGAAGGTGAGGTTGTAGTTGCCGGGAATGTCGAGGTTGTCGCGGAACTCGTGGTACGGCCAGGTGAACGACCCGGACCCCATCGGCGCGCCCGAGCCCGGGGTGAGCGAGATCGGCTGGAAGGAGAAGCCGTGCAGGTGGAAGGGGTGGTGCGCCGGGCTGGTGTTCTCGATCACCAGCTCCAGCGTGCGCCCCGCCTCGGCGTAGCGCGACGAGTCGATGTGCGGCGCGCTGGAGTACGGGGTGAAGCCCTCGAACGAGCCGGGGATGCCGTTGACGCCCAGCGGCGAGGTGGTGAAGCGGATGTTCTGCGTGGTGGGCATCCCCGTGACCGGCATCCCGAACTTGGCCGGCGAGAAGGTGGCGGGGACGAGGAAGGTGCCGTTGGGCATCCCCAGCACCGGCACCGGCGTCCCCGTGGAAGCCAGCGGCGTCCCCGCGGCGAGGGTGTAGGTCGCTCCGGCCGTGCCGGTGACCTCGAGGTGCATCACGGGAACGGTGGGGAGGTTGGACCAGCCCGCCCCGGCGCCCGTCCGCTGGAAGTCGCGCGTCCACAGCGTCAGCACACTGTTCAGGGGCGCGCCCGGGGGGATCGCCGCCACCACGTCGGCGCGGCTCCCCGGCGGCAGGAGGATCTCGCCCGACGTGTAATGGGTGTCGAGCGTGCCGATCACGCCCCCTTCCACCACCGCGCTGTCCAGCAGGCCGCCCTCGCCGCCCACGCGGACCAGGTCCACCTTCGTCCCCGTGCTGGTGGTCAGGATCAGGCGGAAGTACCGGGTGGTGGCGGAATTGACGATCTGCAGCCGCAGCCCCTGCCCGGCCAGAACGGAAAGCTTCTGGGCGCCGGGGGCCAGCGCCTGCGGCGCCAGCGGCGTGCCCGCGCGCCCGCCCACGTTGACGCCGTTGGTGAGCACGGTCTGGCCCTCGTTGGTCCGCCCGGTGCGGATCAGGCTGGGCACCTCGCCTGCGGCGTACGGGGCCATGGCGGCCATGCCCATGTCGTCGCGCGCGTCGCCGGCGGGCATGATCTCGCACAGCGTCACCGGCGTCGGCGAAGGCTGCGAGGTGGCGGCGCTCAGCCACTCCGGGCGGTCGGCCGCCACGGGGATGGTGGTGGGGTCCACGTAGGTGGCGGCGTCGTTCGCGCCCGGGGCCTTGCAGACGGTGATGTCGCTGAGCACCAGCTGCCGCGTGTCGGCGGCCGCGGGGAGCACCGACCCCACCAGCGCGGCTTCGTTCGGGTCGGTGACCACGATCATCCCGTACTGGCCCCGGAACACCCGGTTGGTGGACATGTGGTGGTGCGGGTGGTACCAGTACAGGCCGGGGCGCGGGACCTTGAACTTGTACAGGTAGGTGCCGCCCGCCGGCGCGGGCGGTGGCGGCGGCGGGAACGCGGGGATGACGGCCTCCTGGGTCACCTCGGTCCCGTCGGCCGAGTTCGCCAGCTCGATGCCGTGCCAGTGGATCCCCGTGGGGTGGTCGAGCTCGTTGATGAGCCGCACGATGACCGTGTCGCCGACGTTCAGCCTCAGCGTGGGGCCCGGGATCGCGCCGTTCAACGTTTCCGCGTGCGCCATCACTCCGCCGCCGATGTCGACCATCGTGTGCGCCGCCACGAAGGTGGTCTCGACGACGTTCGCGGTGGGATCGGTGTCGATGGGGGCTGGAACGACGTACGGTCCAATGCCTGTGGTCATGGAAGTAACCTTCCCCGGTCGGGGTGGCGGAGGTGGCGTCGGAGTAACGCCGAGAACAGCGGGGGATCGATGGCGCGCGGGCCGAGCAACGGGCCCGTCGTCATCCGTGGGTGATCAGGATCCGCTGCCGCGCCAGGCTCGGTGCGGCGAAGGCCGCGGAGTCCGGTGGCCGGCTGGTTGGGGCGATCCGTTCGGTGGTTGGAGAGGCGGTGCCGGATCCGCGTGATCCGCTCGTGTGCCTCGGACGCTCGCGAGCGGCTGCTCGAGCGCGATGAAGTGGGAGTGGTTACCGGGGTTGGGAACTCTCGGGCGGGCTGACGATCTCCCTGACGCGCACCGTACGCATTCTTTCCGGATCGGACAAATTGACGCGTATCACATCACCGCGACCTTCATCTCTGCAACATAGTAAGACGGGACGCCTCACCAATCAAGACGGAATGTAGAAGCAGGGGGACCGATGATGTTCGCCTGGAGAGCTGCGCCCGCGTCAGAGCCGGCGCACGCGGCCGGTCTCCGGGTGTTCACGCGGGTGTCACCCCGAAAGCAGCACTCGGGCAGATGGCGGCATTTCGATCAGGGAACCAGGTTCTGCGGTGCCGCCCCATTCGCCGGGGAGCCCCATCCCCCGCGGTGGGAAAGCGGATGGCTTCCGCCGGATCGCCGCCGTCCGGATCGCCCTGAATCCGTCAACCGCGACCGGGAGCATGGGCTCTTCTACGCAATACGGTGCGCGCATCCGTCGCGTCTTCGAGGTCCATGCGGGCATCTTCGTCCGGGCGCTCCCGCTCCCGCCCCGGCGACGGGTCAGGGCGCGCGGAATGCGGTGGCGCCTTTCAGTGCGTCCCTTTCAGGCGACACCGGTTGACGCAATTTGAGAACACTTGTATATTCACAAGTCTAAGCAGTCCAATCGTTTAGCTGGACATTTACGCGGCCCGCCACACCCCCGGTTCGGCCGCGTTTGCTTTGGGGAGGGAGTTCGATGCGGCTCAGGCGCGGTGACGACCGGACCATGGGCGTGCTGCTGGCGACGCCAACGCGGTGGATAGCGGACGGTGCGCTCCCGGAGGGGCCTGCCGGACGGTCGCCCCGATTCGTGTTCGGCGAAGAGCCGGCCGCGGCGCTCCCGGCGCTGTGCGACGGGCAGCAGGACCTGGTGCTGCTGCTGGAGGCGGGGCCGGACCAGGGTGTGCTGATGGCCGCCTCGGGCACCTGCCGCCTCCCGTCCACCGGCGACAACGACCTGCTGGAGCACGCCTCGGCGCGGCTGGCGGAGCTCCGGCAGGAGCGGCTGCGCCAGGCCAAGCGCCAGCGCCTGCCCGACCAGCTGATCGCCTTCTTCGAGGTGCTGAACGCGGCCGAGCGCGAGGACCAGGTGTTCCTGGCGCTGGCCGACCACGCGTTGCGCATCGTGGGCGCGCACACGGCGGTCACGCTGGTGAAGGACGACGTCCGGGGGCTGCTGCGTGCCCCGGCCCGCCCCGGCGCGCCGCCCAACGACCACCGAGCCTGCATCCTGTGGGACGCCCGCTTCGCGCGCGCGGGGCTGGTGCTGGCGGTGGACGCCCGCCGCGGCGGCCCGTGCGAGCTCGCCGCGCCACTCTTCGGCGACCCGTCCACCTCGATGGCCGCGCACGTGCCGGTGGGGGGCGAGGCGGTGCTGGTGCTCACCGAGCGCCGCGAAGACCGCATCTTCGAGCCCGAGGACTGGGACGTGCTCCGCGCGCTGGCGCTGCAGGCCGAGATGGCGCTGCGACGGATCCGGTTGATCGAGAGCGTGCGCAGCCTGTCGCTCACCGACTCGCTCACGGGCCTCGCCAACCGCCGCCACATGGACGTGGTGATGGAGCACGCCTGGGCGGCCGCGCGCCGCGGCGAGCCGCTGGCCGTGATGGTGCTGGACCTGGACGGCTTCAAGGCGGTGAACGACCAGGAGGGCCACCACGCCGGCGACGCGGTGCTGTGCGCCGTGGCCCAGGCGCTGATGGCCGAGGCGCGCGGCAGCGACGTGGTGGTGCGCTACGGCGGCGACGAGTTCCTGGTGATCCTCCCCGGCGGCAACGCCGCGGCCGCGCACGCGCTGGCCGAGCGGGTGCGCGCCCGCGTGGGCGACCGGGTGGGCGTCAGCGAGGGAGTGTCCACCTTCCACGCCGACCTGGCCACCCCCGAAGACCTCGTCCGCGAGGCCGACCGCGCGCTCTACGACCGCAAGCGCCGCCGCGGCATCCGCTGATACCCAATCCGGATCTACAGTGGTTGGGATCACACCGCTGAAGGCGTCACACGGAGCAGCGGAGAAGAACGGAGCAGCGGAGAACTGCACAAGAATCTGACGCAGTTCTCCGCTGCTCCGTTGCACTCCGCTTCTCCGTGTGACCCACCCGCTGAGCCGGTAAATCCACTGGCTTTCCGGAGCGGGTATGAGCGGAGGTGCGGAGGCAAAGGAACGGCCCTGCTCCCGTTGACGGAGCGGGGCCGTTTTTCGAGCCTCCCGTCGAGCCGACCTGCAATCCCACCCCGCACTCAGCACTCGGCACCCAGCACCCAGCACCCAGCACCGCCTACGAAGCCCGGCGCAGCGTCTGCCGGTCGGCCAGCCCGGGAAGGACCAGGCACTCGGCCCAGGAGTCCTCGTCGGGGTCCTCGGCCTGCGGGGTTGCGAGCACGTGGAGGAAGGCGTCCACCACCTCGGGGTCGAACTGGCTGCCGGCGCAGCGGCGCACCTCGTCGCGGGCGTGCGACTCGGTGTAGGCCTCCTTGTAGCTGCGGCGCGTGATCATGGCGCAGTAGGCGTCCACCACCGCCACGATGCGCGACGCCAGCGGGATCTCGTCGCCGCGCAGCCCGTCGGGGTAGCCGTCGCCATCGTAGCGCTCGTGGTGGTGCAGCACCACCTCGGCCACCTGCTCCAGCACGGGCACGTTGCGCAGCAGGTCGTGCCCCACGCGCACGTGCGCCCGCATCAGCTCCATCTCCTCCGGCAGCAGCGGCCCGGGCTTGTTCAGCACGCCGTCGCTCACCCCGATCTTCCCCACGTCGTGCAACAGGGCGCTGTAGCACACCAGCGCCTGGTCGTGCGCGGCCAGCCCCATCTTCTCCGCGACCAAGCGGGCGTAGCGCGAGGCCATCTCGCAGTGGCCGTGGGTGTACGGGTCCTTGGCCTCCACCGCGTCGGCCAGGATGCTCACGGTGGAGACGTAGGCGCGCTGCAGCGCCTCTTCCAGCCGCCGGTTCTCCACCGCCACGCCGGCCTGGTGGCCCACGCTGAGCAGCATCCGCACGTCGTCGGGGTCGAAGCCGGCGCCGGGGCGGTCGCCCACCAGCACCACGCCGTCCAGGTCGTCGCGCAGCACCACCGGGCTCACCACGCAGTTACCGAAGCGCTCGGCCTCGCGCTCGGGCGGGCCGATCCCGTCGATGCCGTTTTCCGTCCCATCGTTGCACACCACCGGCTCGTTGCGTTCCATCACCCGCTGGCTGAGCGCCTTCAGGAACTCCGATGGTTCGCCGCCGGGGTAGCCGTCCACGTCCACCGCCGCCCTGGCGCGCAGCCGCCCGCCCCTGCCGTGCGACACGTACACGCCGCGCGTGGCGCCGGTGATCTGCAGGCACGCGCGCAGGATCATCTCGTGCACGTTGCCGCCGAAGAGCGCGCGGTGCACCTCCACCAGCGCGTGCCGCAGCGTCTCGGCGCGCTCGTGCTGCCGCTCGAAGGCGCGGCGCAGCGCGTCCAGCTCGTCCCGTGACTGGTGCGTCTCGCGGCGCGCCTGCTCGGCGTCGGCCCGCGCGGCCTCGGCTTCGGCGCGCCAGTGGCCGGCCTGCTCGCGCGCCTGGGCCGCGTCGCCGCGCGCCATGGCCAGCTCGCCGCGCAGGGCGGATTCGTGCGCCCGGTACGCGCCCGAGGCCGCGTCGAGCAGGGAGAGGACGGGGTCGTCGCCGGGTGCGTCTGCGGCGGGGTGGGTCTGCGGGTTCATGCGTCCGAGCCACGGTTCGGGGAAGCCGATCGCATTTTGTCGTGGCAAGGCGCATGGCCTGTGCCCCCGCCTCGCCAGCGTGCCCCCGCCGGCCCGCGCCGCACCCCCAGCGCGGATCAGTTTCACCGAAATATTGGTGCGTGCTTCACCATAATGGTGAAACAACTTCGCCCAAAGATGCTGCATCCCGTGCCGCCCGACGTCCTCCCGCCGGACAGGGATTTGGAATTCGGGCCCGGGTTCGTTCCCCCGTCCGTTGGATGGAACGGGTTTGCGCTTCCAGGTCCAAGGTGATCCTCCTCAACGACTTGGATCGGATGCCCGGCCCCGCCGCCGTGGTGCTCCGGCTCCGCGCCGTAGCCCCTCAAACCGATGGATTCACCAAAGCTGTGCAGGCGCCGCGGCACGTGGACCCGTGATTGCCCATGGACGGGGCAGGCGGAATCGCCCCGAGTTCCAACGGTCACGGTTAGACGGAGAACGCACGATGAGACGGTGGATCGCCCTTGCGGCGCTCGCGGCGCTGGCCGCGTGCAGCGACGCCCAACCCCTTGCCACCGACCGCGGCGCGCCGGCGCTGCACCGGTACGCCCTCAACTCCGCGGTCAGCGTCGACCCGGTGCTGCAGGGGCAGCTCGCGCTGGCCGGCGCGGCGGACCCGATCGAGGTGCTGGTCACCTACGACAGCCTGGCCAGCGGCGACGCGGTGGCGGCCGCCGTCCGGGCCACCGGCGCCCGCACCATCCGCTTCAAGCACCTGCCGATCGTGGCCGCCGTGGCCACCCCCGCGCAGATCACGCAGGTATCCAACGTGAGCGGCGTGGCGTCGCTGTACGCCAACCGGCAGCTCAAGTACTTCCTGGCCGAGAGCGTTCCCAGCATCCGCGCCAACCTGGCGCGCGTGGCGGGCTACACGGGGAAGGGGATCGGCGTGGCGATCCTGGACAGCGGCGTGGACGGCCTCTACAACCCCGACCTGCCGTACCCCAGCCACGTCGTGCAGAACGTGAAGTTCGCAGGGAGCATGGAAGACCTGATGAGCCCCGACACCACGCCGGTGGCGGCCAACCTGTTCCTCGAGAACGTCCCCAACACCGACGTCACCGGCGGGCACGGGACGCACGTGGCGGGGATCGTGGGCGGCACGGGCGCGGGGTCGGGCGGCAAGTACACCGGCGTGGCCCCGGGCGCCAACCTGGTCGGCGTCAGCACCGGCGAGACCATCGTCATCTTCTGGGCGCTGGCCGGCTTCGACTGGATCATCGACAACGCGGCGAAATACAACATCAAGGTGGTCAACAACTCGTGGGGCGTCTCGGGCGGCAGCTTCGACCCGAACGACCCCACCAACGTGGCCACGAAGGAAGTCTACAAGGCGGGCATCGCCGTGGTGTTCGCCGCGGGGAACGACGGGCCGGGGGAGAACACGCTGAACCCGTACAGCGCAGCTCCGTGGGTATTCAGCGTGGCCGCAGGGTGCAAGACGGTCTCCCCCGACCCCACCAACTCGGCCTCGATGTGCGCCGACGGCACCTCGATGCTGGCCGACTTCTCGAGTCGCGGGATCCGGGGCGACGCGCTGCACCACCCCGACATCACCGCCCCCGGCGCGCTGATCGTGTCGGCCCGCGCCAGCACCGGCACGCCGATCAACGCCCTGAACGCGCCCGACGACGCGCTCACCTGCGCCATCCCCACGCTGTACCTGCCCTACTACACGTGCATGAGCGGCACCAGCATGGCCACGCCGCACGTGGTGGGCACCATCGCGCTGATGCAGGAGGCCGCGCGCGGCAAGCTCACCCCCGACCAGGTGTACCGCGCGCTCACCCGCAGCGCCAAGCCCATGAACGGCTACGCGCTGTGGGAGGCCGGCGCCGGCTACCTGGACGCGTACGCCGCCGTGATGTCGGTGCGGCGCTAGGCCGAGACGACGGCTCCCGCCCTCCGCGGGTTTGCGGGGGGCGGGGGGGACAACCAGACGAACGACGGCCGCCGCACCCGGGCGGCGGCCGATCCACGACGACGAAGACAGGACGCACCATCCATGAAGCGCACCCTGCTGATCCCCCTGCTGGCGCTGGCGGCGGCCGCGTGCAGCGACGCGCAGCCCGCCGCGCCCTCGCGCGCCGGCACCGTGCGGCTGGCGACGGTCGCCGGCGGCCCCCGCATCGACCCGCGGCTCACCAGCGCGCTGGCCGTGGCCTCGCCCGCGCAGCAGCTGGTGGTGATCGTGAACTACGATCCCTCCCGCACCACCACCTCGACCCTGGCGCACCAGGTGGGCGGGCTGGGCGCGGGGGTGATGACCTTCCGCAACCTGTCGATGCTGGTGGCGCTCGCCACGCCCCAGCAGATCGCCTCCATCGCCGGGCTGGGCGGGGTGGAAAGCCTCTACGCCAACCGCGCCGACCACCTGCTGCTGCGCGAGAGCACGCAGTCGATCCGCGCCGACCAGGTGTGGGCCGGCGGCGTCAGCGGAAAGGGCGTGGGGATCGCCATCCTGGACAGCGGGATCAACGGGCTGAACTCCGACGTGTCGTACCCGAGCAAGACCGTCAAGAACCTGAAGTTCACCCTCAACTTCGCGTACCTCACCGAAGACACCACCACCCTGCCGCGCCCCGGCGGCGAGCTGTACGTGGACAACCTGCCCAACACCGACAACACCGGCGGGCACGGCACCCACGTGGCGGGGATCGCGGCGGGGAACGGCGGCACCAGCTTCGGCGCGTACCGCGGCGTGGCGCCGGGGGCCAGCCTGATCGGCCTGAGCGCGGGCGAAACGCTCGAGATCCTGTACGCCTCGGTGCTGCAGGCGGTGGACTGGATGATCGACCACCGCGTGCAGTACAACATCAAGGTGGTCAACAACTCGTGGGGCGGCACCGGCGAGTTCGACCCGACGGACCCGGTGAACGAGGCGATGAAGGCGGTGCACGACGCGGGGATCACCGTGGTGTTCGCCGCGGGGAACGACGGGCCGGCCCAGAACACCATGAACTACCACAGCGTGGCGCCGTGGGTGATCAGCGTGGCCGCCAGGTGCAAGCTCTTCGTGCTCGACCCCACCAACAGCGCCTCGCAGTGCGTGGACGCCGCCGGGCGTGCCCCCGTGCTGGCCGGCTTCTCGTCGCGCGGCGTGCCGGGTGACGCGCTGCAGCACCCCGACATCACGGCGCCGGGCGTGCGCATCGTGTCGGCGCGCTCCAGCACGGGCGTGGTGGCGCCGCTGGGGATCACCAGCGACCTGAACGCCTGCAACATCGGCTTCCAGAACCTGGACGACTTCACCTGCATGAGCGGCACCTCGATGGCCGCGCCGCACATCGCCGGCGTGGTGGCGCTGATGCAGGAGGCCGCGGGCGGCAAGCTCACCCCCGACCAGGTGCTCTCGATCCTCACCAGCACCGCGCGCCCGCAGGGCGGCTACGAGTTGTGGGAGCAGGGCGCCGGCTACGCCGACGCCTACGCCGCGGTGCAGGCGGCGAAGGCGTACCGGTGAGGTGATCCGCACCGAGAAAGAAAAGGCCTTGCCGCCGCAAACCTGACCGGAACTCGGGCCGGCGGCGGGCCCCAGGGCGAGGTCGGGGTATGGGTTCTCCCCCGGCCTCGTCCGCTTTTGGTATCGTCCGGACCACGAACAGCGGCGGACCGCCTTCGCGGACTCCCTCGCCAGGATCTTTCCTGACCCCGACCTCCTCGCTCTCACGGTGAATTCTCCCCCTCCCCCAAGGTAGCTTTTTTGGGGGAGGGGGCCGGGGGGAGAGGGCCAGCCCCGCCGCGTCCTCACCAATATCCGTCTGAACGGCAGCGCCCTTCCGCCCCTCGTCACCCCGTCTCCCGCGGTCCGGGAGAAGGTCGCCGGGCGGACGAGGGCGTTGCACCATTTTGCAAAGGCGCGCAGTTTGCCTCGCCCTGTGCATGGGCACCGGGGTTCCGGTTCGGTGCCCGCCGCAAAGTGACTCTCGGCCGTCGCGTTCGTCAGGATGCGGGCGAGCCGAAGCGCTTGCGTGGTCCCACGCGCCACCAAGGGGTCCGGCCCTTGTCCCGTCCCGCCGTCCTGGTGATCGACCCGTCGCCCGCCACCGCCGCGGCGGTGCGCGAGGCGGTGGGCGCGCGCGCCGACCTGCGCCACGCCGCCGCACTGGGCGAAGGGCTCGAGCAGCTGCGCGCCGGCGCGTGGGCCGCCGTGGTCCTTTCCCTCGACATCGACGCCGCCGACCTGGCGCTGGTCCGCCGCATCATCGAGGCGGGGACGCCCGCGGGCACGCTGGTCCTCCTCGCGTCTCGCCCCACGATGCAGATGATGGTGGAGGCGTCGCGGCTGGGCGTGCTCGGCGTCTTCGCCGCGCCGCCCGAGGTGGCCGAGCTCGAGGCCCCGCTGCGCGAGGTGTTCCAGGCCGAGGAGGTGATCCCCATCTCCCCCGCCGACATCGGCGACGCCGACGACGAGGCGGCGATCGGGGCCAGCCCGGCCATGCTCGAGGTGTTCCGCATGGTTGGGCGCGTGGCCGCCTCCGGCGCCACCGTGCTCATCCTGGGCGAAAGCGGGACGGGGAAGGAGCTGGTCGCGCGGGCCATCCACCGCAACAGCTCGCGCTCGGCGGGCGCCTTCGTGGCCATCAACTGCGCGGCGATCCCCGAGAACCTGCTCGAGAGCGAGCTGTTCGGGCACGAGAAGGGGGCGTTCACGGGCGCCATCGCGCGCAAGATCGGCCGCTTCGAGCGCGCCAGCGGCGGCACCCTGCTGCTGGACGAGATCGGCGACATGTCGCTGGCGCTGCAGGCCAAGATCCTGCGCGCACTGCAGGAACGCGAGATCGAGCGCGTGGGCGGCGAGGACCGCATCCCGGTGGACGTGCGGGTCGTCGCCGCGACCAACAAGAACCTGCGCCAGGCGATCGCCGAAGGCACCTTCCGCGAGGACCTGTACTTCCGCCTGGCGGTGGTGACGCTGCAGCTGCCGCGGCTGGCCGAGCGCGGCGGCGACCTGGACCTGCTGGTGCGGCACTTCGTGGCCAGCCACGCCGCGCGCTACGGGCGTGACATCCGCGCGATCGCCCGGCCGGTGCTGGAGCGGCTGCACGAACACAGCTGGCCGGGCAACATCCGCGAGCTGAAGAACGTGCTCGAGCGCGCCGTCCTGCTCGCGCACGGCAGCGTCCTCCTCCCCGAGCACCTCCCGCTCGACCAGCTCCGCCCCACCCCCGCCGAGCCGGAGAACGGCTCGAGCGCCCCGCTGGGAGGCTACGCCCCCGGCCTGTCGCTGGCCGATGTGGAGAAGCTGCACATCCGCGAGGTGCTGCTCCTGGTGCGCGGCCACCTGGGCAAGGCCAGCGACGTGCTGGGCGTGCACCGCAACACCCTCACTCGCAAGATCCGCGAATACGGCCTCGAAGGGCTGGCCTGAATTCCATCGTGCGCGGGCATCTACTGCTTTGGTGACACGGAGCAGCGGAGAGCAACGGAGCAGCGGAGAACTGCGGAACCACGCGGAGAATTCAACCCTCCGCGGCAGTTGCAGTTCTCCGCTGCTCCGCTCGTCTCCGCTGCTCCGTGGGACCCGTCGTGACGATGCCCGCCCGCGACAAACGCCGGCTTCCCCGATTTTGGTGATCTTGCCCGGTTTTTGTGCAGAAATTTCGCGCCCCGCCTCTCGACGCCGGGTGGAAAGAACCCGCAAACGCAGCCGCCACAAGGCCTTGCGGCGCCTCGAATCACCGGCACGGCGTCTGCCGTGAATCCACGTGCGCTGTACGGACCTTTCTGCCCATGGACGCTGCCGTGAACATCCGCCGCACCCTCGTGTCGCTGGCCGCCGCCGCATTCGTGCTGGCCGGCTGCAGCGAAGCCTCGCAGGCGCCGCTGGCGCCCACCCCGCCGGCCCGTACGCTCACGGGCGGCATCGACGTGTCGGGCCTGCTGCAGTTCGTGGGCACGCCCAGCCTGAGCGGCACGCGCCACGCCGAGAAGTTCATCAGCGCGGCCCAGGGCGGCTTCGTGGAGCTGAACGGCTTCCGCGTGGACATCCCCGCCGGCGCGCTCCCCTACGACACCAACGTCACCATCGACCTCCCCGGCGACCAGCTCCTGGCCAAGCGGGTGATGGCCGAGTTCGGCCCCCACGGCATCCAGTTCAACCAGCCGGTCACCCTCAGCTTCCCGCTCACCAACGTGCTGCTGAACGGCGGCCCGATCGAGGTGGCGCGCTGGGAGAACGACCACTGGGTGGGGCTCGGCGGCTCGATCAGCGGCGACGGCACCCGCCTGTACGGAACCACACCCCACTTCTCGTACTACGGGGGCAAGTACATCATGGCCGGCGGCTGACCGCCGCCGGCTCCCGCCCTTGTCCACAACCTCGGCCCCGCCCGTGAGCAGGCCGTCGCCGCCGCACCTGCTGGTGGAGCGCGCCCTTGCCCTGGTCCCCGACGCGGAAGAGTTCCTTCCGCTCAGCGACGCCGTGATCGGCGCCTCGCGCGTGGACCGCGACAAGCAGTGGGCGCGCTCCGGCGCGTACGCCACCCTGGGCAAGCGCGTGGTGGACCCCGCCCGCCTGGCCGAGATGGTGCCGCAGATCGTGGCCGCCAGCCAGCAGCGCCTGCACGACCTGTTCACCCACGTGGTCGACGCCGTGCGCCGCCAGCAGGAGGGCGACCCCGCCGCCGCCGCCCTCGCCCTGGTCCGCGCCGGCGAGGTGGAAGAGGGCGCCGGGCGGGCCGACAAGGCCGAGCGCATCTACGACCTGGCGCTGGAGATCTCGCGCGACCTGCGCGACAAGGCGCCGCACGTGCTCACGTTGCGGCGCCTGGGCCGCGTGGCGCGCGCCGCGGGACGGCTGGACCAGGCGTGGAGCTGGTACGAGCAGAGCTACCACCTGGCCGTGGACGCCATGGACCCCGCAGGGCAGGCCATCGCCTGCCAGGGGCTGGGCAACCTGTGCGACGACCGCGGCGAGCGCGAGCGCGCGCGCGGGTGGTACGAGCGCGGGCTGGCGATCGCGCAGGGGCTGGGCGACCCGGCGCTGGAGTGGCCGTTCTACACCAACCTGTCGGTGATCGCCATCAAGCACGGCGAGCTGGCCGACGCCGAGGCGATGCTGGCCCGCGCCCGCGAGCGCATCGAGGCCACCGGCGCCGACGACGCCATGCCCTTCTACCTGAACAACCGCGGCCTCCTGCTCACCGAGCACGGCGACCTCCCCGCCGCCGAGGCGGTGTTCCGCGACGCGCTGGCGCGCCGCCCCGAGCCGCGCTGGGAGGTGACGGTGCGGTGCAACCTGGGCGACGTGCTGCTGCGTCAGGACCGCCTCTTCGAGGCGCAGGACGAGGCGCGCCGGGCCGAGGAGCTGGCCATCGTGCACCGCCTGATCGCCGACCTGGTGGAGGTGTACGTGCTGCTGGGCGGCATCGCCCGCGCCCGCGGCGACGAGGAGGGGTTCGTGTTCTACGAGCAGGCGCTGAACGTCTGCCACGAGCGGGGGCTCCCCCGCAAGGACGAGGCGGCGGTGCTGCACGGCTACGGCCTGCTGCACGGCGCCTGCGGCCGCCCCGCCGAGGCCCGCGCCTACCTCGACGCCGCCCGCGAGATCTACGAATCCCTCGGCTTCCTCCCCGAGCTCGCCCGCGTGGACGAAGACATCGCCGCCATGGAGCCCGCCGCGGCGGTGTAGAAGCGAGCGCTCAACGGTCCGGCATTGCGCAGGTGCGCACGAACTTCGCGCTCAACTCGATCATCCCGTCCGCAAGCTGCGCGAGCTGATCCGTGTGCTTCTGCTGCGGCAGGTGGCACCAGACCAGCTGCTTTCCTCGTTCGCGCGGGGCCTTCACCGCCCGGACATAGTCCGTGTCTCCCGCCACCAGCAGCGCGACGTCGTACCGATCGGTATAGGCGCCCACCACCATGTCTACCGCGAGGTTCACGTCGGTTTCCTTCTCCACGTGGTACCTGCGCCCGGTCTCCTGGTCGACGCGGGGCTCGTGGCGCCCAAGCACCACCTCGATCCGGTTGCTGCGCGCCACCTGCGCGAGGAACCGCTGCTGCGCTCGGTGGCTCCAGTAGCGGGCCGGAGCCCCGTCGTCAAGGGCACACGTGAACAGAGGGAGGCCGGGTCTCGTAAACGAAGGCGACACCTGTAGATGAACGAAGAAGAGGGGCCGGGCATCGCGCCCGGCCCCTCTCTGCCTGTGCTACCGTCCGTCCGCGCTCAGAAGTCGTAGCGGATGCGGGCCAGGATGGTGCGGCGCAGGTTGGGCGTGCCGGGGAAGGGGCGGTACGCCTCGTTGAACAGGTTGGTGGCGCTCACCTGCAGGGTGGTGCGGCGGCCGCGCACCGGCAGGCGGTACCCCAGGTTCAGGTCGAACAGCGTGTACGAGCTCACGCAGTCCTCGGCCAGCGGGCTGTTGCTGGCGCCCGCGATGCAGTTCAGGCCGATGTACACGCCCGAGTTCACCGGGAAGCCGTCGGTGTAGCGCACCCGCGCCTCGCCGCTGAGCCCCGAGCCCTCGCCGTCGTCGTACGTGAGGGCGAGCGAGCCCTTGCGCCGCGGCGCGTTCAGCGTGACCAGCCCGGCGTTCTGCGTCTGCCAGCGGTCCTGGCTCACGTAGCTGCCGCTGGCGTTGACCGACCAGCCGCGGTTCAGCAGCACGCGCAGCGACAGGTCGCTCCCCCAGTAGTCGATGTTCTCGTCCACGTTCACGTAGGTCACCAGCAGCTGCCCGCCGTTGGCGTCGATCTCGTTGGACGAGATCACGCCCACGGGGATGGTGGCCAGCCCCGGCGCGGTGCTGCTGCCGATCAGCGACGCGGCCAGCGCGGTGGCCTGCGCCTGGCTGTACCCCAGGTCGGCCATGAAGCGCGGCACCAGGTACGCGCCCAGCTGCGGGCCGTTCAGCAGCAGCAGCGGGGTCTGGATGGTGAGCGGCGTCACCAGGTTCTGCTTCTGCGACCAGTACACGTCGGCGGCCACCAGCAGGCGGTTGCCCAGGATCCCCTTGTACCCCGCCTCCAGCGTGTTGGTGGGCGATTCGCGGATCGGCTCGATGTCGGGGAGGTTCAGCGACGACAGGTCGCCCACCTGGCCGGTGACGGCGTTCAGGTAGTTGAGCCCCACCTGCGTGGAGGTGGGGTGCAGGGTGAGCAGGTAGTTCACCAGCGACTGCGGCAGCGGGGAGCCAACCTGCGCGGCGCGGGCCGCCAGCACGCCCACGGCCAGCGGCATGAAGGTGGCCGAGTTGGCCGGGAGCAGCGTGCCGGGGCCGCCCAGCCCGGCCGGGGTGAACGGCGAGCGCGCGGTGTAGTTCCCGCTCCCGTCGCGGAAGTGGAAGCCGGTGTCGCCGGTGCCCTGCACGCGCAGCGAGTAGCCCAGGCCGGCCAGCTGGTCGTTGGGGATCGGCGAGCCCAGGTCCAGGAACTGGTTCAGCGAACTGGGCGTGCTGAAGGCGCGGTTGAAGGTGAAGCGCAGCGCGTGCCCCGGTGCCGGCTTGAACACCAGCGCCGCGCGCGGCGAGAACAGCAGGTCCGGCAGCGCCGAGTGGTAGTCCACGCGGCCGGCCAGCACCAGGTCCAGCCGCCTGGTCAGCTCGGTCTCGCTCTGCAGGTACGCGCCGTACTCCTTGGTCCCGTCGCGGTCCTCGTAGAAGCCGTTGATGGTCCCCTCGGTCACCGGCGTGGTCCAGGTGGCGTCGCCGCCGTAGGTGAAGCGCTGGCGCGTGCCGAGGTCGAGCCCGTGCTGCAGCTGCGCCACCGCGATGTGCGAGCGGTCCACGATCGGGGCGCCGTTGCGCAGCAGGAAGGTCTCGCCGGCGTTGCTCTGGTTGATGTACACCTGGCCGAACAGCCGGCCGTAGTTGGCGCGCGCCTGGTAGTAGGTGTACTGCCAGTCCTTCACCTGCGCGGCGCCCAGGCCGTTCAGCTCGATCCCGTTCACGCTCTTGCTGATCCCGGCGGCGAACACGGCCGTGCCCTGGTCGGCGAAGCGCCAGTCGGCGCGGGCCTCGCCGCCCCAGCGCAGGATGTCGTTGTCACGCTGGCCGATCAGCGCGATGCGGCGGTCGGCCTCGGCCTGGCTGATCCCCGAGGCGCGCATCAGGTCGGCGCGGTAGAAGGCCAGGTTGGAGTTGAACTTGGCGCGCTCGGCCACCTCGGCCGGGTCGGTGTAGCGCCACTCGTCGGCGCGCAGGTACTGGCCGCTGACCTTGACGCCGAAGTTCTGGGCCAGCAGGTGGCTGGTGCGGAACTCGCCCTGCATGGCGTTGCGGGTGCCGCCGCCCAGCGCCACGGTGGTCCCCTGGTCGTCCAGCGGGCTCTTGGTGATGATGTGCAGGATGCCGTCGGCGGTGTTGGGGCCGTACAGCGCGGCGCCGGGGCCCAGCACCACCTCCATGCGGGCGATGTCCTCGTTGTTGGCGGGGACGAACTGCAGGAAGTTCACGCGCAGCGAGGGCACCGCCACCAGCCGGTAGTCGGCCAGGGCGTGCAGCGCGCCCGAGAAGATGTTGTTGAAGCCGCGGGCCACCACGTTGGCGCTTCCCACGCCGGTCTGCGCCACGTCCACCCCGGGGACGGAGCGCAGGTGGTCCACCGCGGTCACCGCGGGGCGCGCGGCGATGTCGCGCTCGCTCACCACCTCCACGCGGGCCGGTGCCTCGAGCGCCTTTTCGCTGCGCTTGGAGGCCGAGACGACCAGCGGGTTCAGCACCACGTTGCCGCCGCTGACCGAGGCGTCCACGCGGGCCGTCTGCCCGGCGCTGATCACCGCGTCGAGCTTGCGGTCGGCGGCGTCTTCCTGGCCCTTGATGACGACGGTGTAGCTCCCGGTGCGCAGCCCCGTGAAGCGGTAGGCGCCCTGGGCGTCGGTGGTGGTGCTGGCGGCCAGGTGGCCGTCGGCGGCCACCGCTTCCACGCGCACCCCCGACATGGGGCGGCCGGTGGCGGCGTCCTTCACGGCGCCGGCCAGGTTGCCGGTCTCCTGCGCCAGGGCGGGAAGCGCGGTGAAGAGAAGGAGTGCGGCTGCCAACTGGAGCGTGCGCACGAACCTGGACTGCATGCGGTCCTCTTGTGGGGCTGGGGGGTCATGGGCCGGCGGGGCTGCCGGCGGGGCGCTCGCGGCCCGGCTCGGGGAACGGCCGGGCGGTGGATCGGGAACGGGAAACAGGCCCGCGGAAGGAGCGGCGGACCGGGGGTTGAGCGGGGATTCGCGGGAAAGGTGTGTGGTGTTGAAACTGCTCCACGATATGCTCACAGCTCAATAATGGCAAGTGCTTCGGTGATACTTCGCCCTGTTTCTTGCCAAACTCGTGGGCGTTGGAACACGGATGGCCGATCCGGTGCGGTGCGAGCCCCGGATGCCGCTCTGCCGCGCGTGGTCCGGACGGCGGGTCGGATGGAAGATCGGAGCGAACCGGAGAACCGCGGACCGCGCGCCGGACCACGGATTGCGTACGCTCGGCGCGTGAATGGCGGTCGATAGTTCGCGCGCAGGCCGCGAAGGCGCGCTGCGGCCGCCGCCGCGAGGCTCGCCCTCCCGCACGGATGCCCGCGTGGGAGTCCGCGAAGGCGGACTTGGGGCCGTGGTTGCCTCGGTTCAACCGCCCGGGGTGCCCCGGGACCCGAGGATCCGGTTGGGTTTGCGTGAGGGATGCGCGCCCGGAGGGCCGGGACTGCGGAGGGCGGCGGTTTGCCCGGAGCAGGCCCGGCGCGGTTGGCAACGGCGGTATCGTTGCCTACCGCGCGCGCAGCCCGGCCCGGAGCGCAGCGGAGGGACACGCCCGCATCCGCGGTTCCGGCAGTCCGCGGCCCAGGAGCAGGCCCATGAGGGTGCGCCGGAACGAGATGATGGAGATGACCGGACGCGAGACGGAGCGGACGTGAGCGACTTTCCACCGATCGAGGACCACGGCATCGTCGGCGACCTGCACACCATCGCGCTGGTGGGGCGCGACGGCACCCTCGGCTTCATGTGCGCGCCGCGCTTCGACTCGCCCCCCGTCTTCGCCTCGCTGCTGGACCGGACGCGCGGCGGCGCCTTCCGGCTGGCGCCGGTGCTGAACGGCGCGCGCCACAAGCAGCTCTACCTCCCCGACACCAACGTCCTGCTCACCCGCTTCCTCTCGGCCGACGGGGTGGCCGAGATCAGCGACTTCATGCCGGTCGGCGACAACCCGCGCGTGCGCTGCCTGGTGCGCCGGGTGAAGGCGGTGCGCGGCGACATCCGCTTCCGCATGCGCTGCGCGCCGCGCTTCGGCTACGGCCCCGCCGCCCACCGGCTCACGGGCGACGACGGCGTTGCGCTCTTCCTCCCGTCCGGCGGCGACGTGGCGGCGCGGCTCTGGTCGTCGCTCCCGCTCACGCAGCACGACGGCGACGCGGTGGCCGAGTTCACCCTGGAGCACGGCAAGGCCGCCACCTTCGTCCTGGAAGTCGGCGACCTGGAAGACGACTCGCCCGCCGCCCGGCCGCACTACGCCGCGGAGAGCTTCAAGCGCACGGTGAACTTCTGGCGGCGCTGGGTGGGGAAGAGCACGTACAAGGGGCGGTGGCGCGACGAGGTGCACCGCTCGGCGCTCGTGCTCAAGCTCCTGGTCTCGGCGCCGCACGGCTCGCTGGTGGCCTCGCCCACCTTCTCGCTCCCCGAGCGCATCGGCGGGGGGCGCAACTGGGACTACCGCTACACCTGGATCCGCGACGCCGCCTTCACGCTGTACTCGCTGATCCGCCTGGGGATGACCGACGAGACCGGCGCCTTCATCGAGTGGATCTCGAAGCTGGGCCACGATTTCGACGCCGACATCGGCCCGCTGCAGCCGCTCTACCGCATCGACGGCTCGCCGCACGTGGAAGAATTGGAGCTGGACGCCTGGGAGGGGTACCGGGGGTCGCGGCCGGTGCGCGTGGGCAACGGCGCCGGGCGGCAGTGCCAGCTGGACGTGTACGGCGCGCTGATGGACTCCGTCTACCTCTACGACAAGTACGGCGCGCCGATCAGCTACGACTTCTGGGTGCGGCTCACCGGGCTGGTGGACTGGGTGTGCGAGAACTGGAAGCGCCCCGACAGCGGGATCTGGGAGGTGCGCGCGGGCGAGCGGCAGTACCTCAACTCGCGCGTGCTCTGCTGGGTGGCGGTGGACCGGGCGATCCGCCTGGCCCAGCGCCGCAGCCTGCCGGCCCCGCTGGTGCGCTGGCTCGAGGTGCGCGACACCATCTACCGCAGCGTGTTCGAGGAGTTGTGGAGCCCGCGCAAGCAGGCGTTCGTGCAGCACGCGGGGAGCGACGAGCTCGACGCGTCGGCCCTGCTCCTGCCGCTGCTGCGCTTCATCAGCCCCACCGACCCGCGCTGGACCAGCACGATGAAGGCGATCACCCGCGAGCTGGTGGAAGACTCGCTGGTGCGCCGCTACCACGTCCGCGGCGGCGAGACGGACGGGTTCGCCGAGGGCGAGGGCACCTTCAGCATCTGCTCGTTCTGGTACGCCGAGTGCCTGTCGCGCGGCGGCGACCTGCAGCAGGCGCGCTTCGTGTTCGAGAAGGTGCTGGGCTACGCCAACCACCTGGGCCTGTTCGCCGAGCAGATCGGCGCCAGCGGCGAGCAGCTGGGCAACTTCCCGCAGGCGTTCACCCACCTGGCCCTGATCAGCGCCGCCTACGACATCGACCGCAGGCTGGACGACGCCGGCTGGCGGGCCTGACCGGGCGGGGCCGATTCCATCGCCACATCAGCCTTGGAAAGGGCGGCGGGTCCGACTATCATGGGGGTATCGACCGGCACCACCATTCATCATGACGAGGCACACAATGGCCACCACTTCCGAAATCGTCACCACCATCCAGCCCGGGCAGTCCATGAACGTTCCGGGCGGTGCACGGGTGCAGGTGAAGAACCTCGGCGACGCCGAAGGGAAGTTCACCGTCGAGGCCGCCGGCCACCAGGCGGTGAGCCGGAACATTCCCCCGCACGCAACCCAGCAGTTCGAGACGCAGGAGGCCAGCGTCATCCGCGATGCGGGGCGCACCTCGCTGCAGCTGATCTGGTAACCCGGCCGGGGGGCGTGCGCCGGATGCACGCCACAACGGCGTTCTGATCGAAATCGCTTCCATCGCCGCCGGTCGAAGTCGCCGGTTCCGCACCGCGCACGCGCGCCCGCGGGCCGGCGACGCTGTTTGCATCTTCCCCCGCTGCACCCGCCGGCCGCCGACGGCGTTGCGCTAACACGCGCCGCGCTGCACCGTACACACCGCGTGTGTCCGGCCGCGGGCGGCGCGGCCCCGCCCGCGGCGGCAGGTCGGTCCCGGACGGGGGGGAAACGCGCGGCTTTCGTGGGCTCTCCGCGCGTCACCGCCGCCGGCGTTCCCGCCGCGCGGGGGTGAACAGGCGGCGCGGGCGTCCGGGGCGGTCCGGGCGCCGCAACAGGCGCCACGGCACGGTTGTTCCGTTGTTCGGCAGTACGTTTCCGGCGTCCGCGCGGCTCCACATCGGCCGCGCGTGGCGCATGTGCCCACCGGAGAGACGGACATGATCCGAACCCTTCGTGCGCCGGCGTGTGCCCTGCTCGCGCTCGCCTTCCTCCCTAGCCCGTCCCTCCATGCCCAGCAGCCCGGCCAGACGGTGCAGACCGTCGCCGGCCCCGAGTACCGCGCCGGCGGCCTGCGCCGCTGGCTGCTGGGCCAGAGCTACCGTGACCTGTGGACCGCGCCCTTCCAGGCGCCGGTGCTGAACCCCGACACCTTCGCGGGGGGGCTCACGGTGGAGCAGCAGGGCGGCGGCAACAGCACCGAGAGCCTGCGGCTGACGGGGCGCAACGGCCGCTCGTACGCCTTCCGCTCGGTGGACAAGAACGCCGCCGCCGGGCTGGGCCCGGACCTTCGCGGCACCCTGGTGCAATCCATCACGCAGGACATGGTGAGCGGCAAGCAGCCCGCGTCGGCGCTGATGGTGCCGCCGCTGCTGGACGCGGTGGGCGTGCTGCACGCCACGCCGGTGTACTACGTGATGCCCGACCACCCCTTCCTGGGCGAGTTCCGCGAGCGCTTCCGCGGCCGCCTGGGGATGCTGGAAGAACGCCCCACCGACGGCTTCGCCGGCTCGCGCGACGTCCAGGGCTCCGAAGACTTCCAGAAGAAGCGGGAAGACGATCCCCAGGACCGCGCGGACGCCCGCGCCTTCCTCACCGCGCGGCTGATGGACCTGTTCCTGGGCGATTGGGACCGCCACTGGGACCAGTGGCGCTGGGCGCGCTTCGACGAAGGCGGCCTCCATTGGTGGCGCCCGATCCCCCGCGACCGCGACAACGCCTTCAGCGACCAGGAAGGGCTGATCCCCGGCATCGGCCGCGGCTTCGTCCCCATCCTGGTCCACTTCCAGGACGAGTACGAGGCGATCCACCGCTACGAGAACCAGCCCGCCGAGCTCGACCGGCTGATCCTCTCCGGCCTCCCGCGCGCCGTGTGGGATTCCACCGCCGAGTTCGTCCGCTCGCGCCTGACCGACGCGGTGATCGACCGCGCCGTGCGCCAGATGCCGCCTCCGTACGTCGCCGTCGCTGGCGAGGAGATGGCGTCGATCCTGAAGGCCCGCCGCGACGCCCTCCCGCAGGTCGCCACCGAGCTGTACGAGCTGCTGGCGCGCGAGGTGGACGTGCACACCACCGACCACCGCGAAAACGTCGAGGTGGTGCGGATGGCGGACGGCTCGGTCGACGTCACCATCCGCACGGGCGAGGACCAGGGCGCGCCCTACTACCACCGCGTGCTGCTCCCCGCCGAGACGCGCGAGGTGCGGCTCTACCTGCACGGCGGCGACGACCAGGCGGTGGTGCGCGGCGCCTCGCCGGGGGGCGGCATCCTGGTGCGCATCATCGGCGGCGGCGGCGACGACCGGCTGGCGGACGAATCCACCGCCGGCGGCGGCCGCCGCACCGTGCTGTACGATGACAAGGGCGACAACACCCTCGAGCCCGGCGGCGAGGCGAAGGTCGACACCCGCGAGTGGAGCCCGCCGCGCCCCACCACGCTGCTGGGCAACCCGCCGCCCCCGCGCGACTGGGGCACCTCGTCGTCCCTGCTGGCGCTCTACGCCAACTGGGAGCTCAACATCGGCCCCGTGATCGGCCTGGGCCCGCAGTGGAAGCGCTACGGCTTCCGCCGCGCCCCGCACGCCGAGCAGATCGGCCTGCGCGTGCTGTACGCGCCCTTCGAGCACGGCGGCGTCGGCGCGCTGCTGCACTACGACCGGCAGATCACCAACCGCCCGACCTCCGTCTGGCTGAACGCGCGCGGCAGCAACTTCGAGGACGTGCGCTTCCATGGCCTGGGGAACGATTCGCCCGAAGACCCGGACCTCGACGCCTTCGAGGTGCGGCAGACGCAGGTGCGCGTGCAGGCCGCCTTCCAGCTGCGCCCCTCCAATCGCGTGGTCCTCTTCGCCGGCCCCGCCGCCAAGTGGACGGACCCCGGCACCGTGCGGGCGCAGAACTTCGGCGTGCTGGGCAACGAGACCTTCTGGCAGGCCGGCGCGTTCGCCGGCGCGGCGCTCGACGGGCGCGACAGCGTGATGTACCCGCGCCGCGGCGCCCGCGCGCTGGTGAACCTGGCCGGCTACGGCAGCGACCTGGCGGGCCCCTTCGGCCGCGTGGACGGCGAGGCGGCGTGGTACGGATCGATCCCCGGCTCGTTCGGGCCCACGCTGGCGCTGCGGGCGGGTGGGCAGTGGGCGGTGGGCGACTATCCGTTCCAGGAGTCGGCATTCGTGGGCGGGCCCATGAACCTGCGCGGCTTCCCCTACCAGCGCTTCCGCGGCGACGCGGCGCTCTTCGGCTCCGCCGAGCTGCGGGCGCGGCTGGCGTACCTCAACCTGGGCGTGGCCCGCGCGCACGTGGGCGCCTTCGCGCTGGCCGACGCCGGCCGCGTGTACCTGGATGGCGACTCGCCCGGTGGATGGCACACCGGGCTGGGCGGCGGCCTCTCGTTCCAGACGCTGGGCCGCGTGGCCACCGTGGCCTACGCCCGCGGCGAGCGGAACAGCGTCTACGCGACGATCGGGATGCCGTTCTGAGCCTGTGGGAATCAGGATGATCGTCTGGGTGAGAGGGGGAGCCGGTGCCCTTTCCTCCGCTCCTGTTCCACGTGAGAGATTTGCGACTTTTCGCTGACCCCGGCTCCACCCCCAATCGGGCCTCCATCGGACGGACGTTCGGTGGAGGCTTTTTCTCAAGTTAGCCGTTGACAACAACTTACGATAATTGTATACTGGAGGCCTTCGCGCTGCCGAGGTCGAAAGCATCCCGGCGGCAGTCAACGGAAAACCGAAACGGCCCGTTGACAAACGCGAGACAGAAGGTTAAGTTAGATGGCTCCGCGGCGATTTGGTTGATGCCGCGAAAACGCTGATTGAAAACCAGGGTATTGGGAAGTTGGTCTGTGAAGCGTCGAGAGAGGACGCGAGCACCAGCGTAGTGGTCCGAATAGGATCGGTGGGCTGGGTATATCCACGTCCAGAGATGGGCGTGCGAGCATATCCGGTCAAGCGAACAAGGGCGCACGGTGGATGCCTTGGCACGGACAGGCGAAGAAGGGCGCGACAAGCTGCGAAAAGCCTCGGGGAGCC
>DASSME010000406.1:0-11397 GCA_035689035.1 Longimicrobium sp.
CTCGGCTACTTCCGGCGCGCGCTGGAGGCGATGGCGGCGGACGATGCCGCGGCCGTCGAGCGCATCGCGCTGCTCGGCGCCGACGAGCGCAGGCAGGTGCTGGAGACGTGGAACGCCACGCAGGCGCAGCGTCCCCGCGAATGCATCCACCACCTGTTCGAGGCGCAGGCCGATCGTACCCCCGGGGCCGTCGCCGTGGTGTGCGGCGGCGAGGAGCTGAGCTACGCGGAGCTGAACCGGCGGGCGAACCGGCTCGCGCACCATCTCCGCGAACGCGGCGTGGGTCCGGACGCGCGGGTGGCGATCTGCCTGGAGCGCTCCGCCGAGATGGTCGTGGGCGTGCTCGCGGTCCTGAAGGCCGGGGGCGCGTACGTGCCGCTGGACCCCGCCTATCCCGACCAGCGGCTCCGCTACATGCTGGCCGACAGCGCTCCGGCCGTGCTGCTCACCCAACCGGCGCTCGCCGGACGCTTCGCGGACGCGGGGGTGCCGGTCGTCGCTTCCCCGTCGGAGTGGGCGGGCCGGCCCGCGACCAACCCCGAGCGCGCGGGGGTCGGGGCCGAGCACCTGGCCTACATCATCTACACCTCCGGCTCCACCGGGCGCCCCAAGGGGACGATGCTCCCCCACCGCGGGCTGACGCACTACGCCACCTGGGCGCGGTCGCGGTACGTGCCCGGCGCGCCGCTCGACTTCCCGCTGTACTCGTCGTTCACCTTCGACCTGACGGTCACCTCGATCTTCGTCCCGCTGATCAGCGGCGGCGCGATCGTGGTCTACGGCGAAGAAGAGGGCGGGGGCGTGCCGATCCACCGCGTCCTCGCCGAAGACCGCGTGGACGTGGTGAAGCTCACGCCGTCGCACCTTGCGCTCCTCGACGGCCGGCACCTGCGGACGCGCCGCGTCCGCACCTTCATCGTCGGCGGCGAGGAGCTGCGGACGGACCTCGCGCACGCTGCCGCCGGGGCGGCCGGCGGCGAGACGGCGATCTACAACGAGTACGGCCCCACCGAGATGAGCGTGGGCTGCACCCTCCACCGGTACGATCCCGCGATGGACCGCGCGGCGGCGGTGCCGATCGGCCGGCCGGTCTCCAACACCCGGACGTACGTGCTGGACCGGGCCGGGGAGCCCGTCCCCGTGGGCGTGACGGGCGAGCTGTACGTCTCGGGAGGGGGCGAGGCGCGCGGCTACCTGGACCAGCCGGCGCGCACCGCCGAGCGCTTCGTCCCCGATCGGTTCGGCGGGCGTGCCGGCGCGCGGATGTACCGGACGGGCGACCTCGCACGCTGGCGGCCGGATGGACGGCTCGAATTCCTGGGCCGCGGCGATTTCCAGGTGAAGGTGCGCGGCCACCGCATCGAGCTGGGCGAGATCGAGGCGCGGCTGGCGGAACACCCGTCGGTGCGCGAAACCATCGTGCTGGCGCGCGAGGACGCGGCCGGCGACCGGCGCCTGGTCGCGTACGTGGTCGGCGATGGCGCGCTCGAAGCGGAGGCGCTGCGGTCGTACCTGCGGGAGCGCCTCCCGGAGTACCTGGTGCCGGCGGCCTGCGTGCGGCTGGACGCGCTTCCGCTGACGCCGAACGGGAAGGTGGACCGCAAGGCGCTTCCCGCGCCCGAGGGCGATGCGTACGCGGCGCACGGCTACGAAGCGCCCGCGGGCGAGGTCGAGAGCGCGCTGGCGGAGATCTGGTCGGCCGTGCTGCGCGTGGACCGCGTGGGCCGGAACGATCACTTCTTCGAGCTCGGCGGCCACTCGCTCCTGGCGGTGCAGGCCGTCTCGCGCGTGCGCCAGGCGCTGGGCGCCGAGGTGGCGCTCGGCGAGCTCTTCGCCCGCCCGGTGCTGGCGGACTTCGCGCGCGTGGTGGAGACGGCGGCGCGCGCGGCGCTCCCGCCGATCGAGCCGGCGGACCGGAGCGGACCCCTCGCGCTCTCGTTCTCGCAGCAGCGGCTCTGGTTCCTGGAGCAGCTGGGGAGCGGCGGCGCGACGTACCACGTGCCGGCGCGGCTGCGGCTGCGCGGCGCGCTGGACCGCCAGGCGCTGCGGCGCGCGCTGGACCGCATCGTGGCGCGGCACGAGGTGCTGCGCACCACCTTCGTCTTCCTGCACGGCGAGCCGGTGCAGCGCGTGGCGGGCGTGGAGCGGAGCGGGTTCCCTCTCCTCGACCACGACCTGCGGGCGCACCCCGACGCCGGGGCGGAGCTGCGCCGGCTGATGCTGGAAGAGACGGCCGCGCCTTTCGACCTGGAGCGCGGGCCGCTGGTCCGCGGCCGCCTGGCCCGCCTGGCGGACGACGAGCACGTACTGCTGGTGACGATGCACCACATCGTCTCGGACGGGTGGTCGATCGGCGTGCTGGTCCGCGAGCTGAGCGCGCTGTACGCCGCGTTCCACGGCGGCCGGGGCGATCCCCTTCCTCCCCTTCCCGTGCAGTACGCCGACTACGCCGCCTGGCAGCGCCGCCGGGTGGACGGCGTGGTGCTGCGGGCCCAGGCGGAGTACTGGCAGGAGACGCTCGCCGGCGCGCCCGAGCGGCTGGAGCTGCCCACGGACCATCCGCGCCCGCCGCTGCAGGACCACGCCGGCGCCGCGATCGGGGTCGAGCTGGACGAGGCGCTGGCGGAGGCGTTGAAGGCGCTGGGCCGGCGGGAGAGCGTCACCCTGTTCATGACGCTGCTGGCGGCGTGGGCGGTGGTGCTGGCCCGGCTGTCGGGGCAGCGGGACGTGGTGGTCGGCACCCCCACCGCCAACCGCGGGCGCGGCGAGATCGAGGGGCTGATCGGCTTCTTCGCCAACACGCTCGCGCTGCGCGTGGACCTGTCCGGCGCGCCCACCGTCGCGGAGCTGCTGGCGCGGGTGAAGGCGGCGGCGCTCGGGGCGCAGCAGCACGGGGACATCCCCTTCGAGCAGGTGGTGGAGCGGGTTCGGCCGTCGCGCAGCCTGGCGCACGCACCGCTCTTCCAGGTGATGTTCGCCTGGCAGAACACGCCGGAGGCGTCGCTGGAGCTGCCGGGGCTCGCCGTGGCCCCCACGGGCGCGTCGCTCCCCGTTCCGGCGCAGTTCGACCTCTCGCTCTCGCTGGCCGAGACGGCGGGCCGGATCGCGGGGAAGGTGACGTACGCCACCGCGCTCTTCGAGCGCGCCACCGCCGAGCGGCACGTCGGCTACCTGCGGCGGGTGCTGGAGGCGATGGCGGCGGGCGACGGCCGCGCGATCGACCGGCTCCCGCTTCTTCCCGAGGCGGAGCGCCGGCTGGTGGTGGAGGAGTGGAACCGGACGGTGGTGGCCGACACCGACGACGCCTGCATCCACGAGCTGTTCGAGGCGCAGGCCGCGCGCGACGGGGGTGCCGTGGCGGTGGTGCATGGAGAGCGGTCGCTCGGGTACGGCGAGCTGAACGCGCGGGCGAACCGGCTGGCGCACCATCTTCGCTCGCTCGGCGTGGGCCCGGACACGCGGGTGGCGGTCTGCATGGAGCAGGGGCCGGAGATGGTGGTGGGGCTGCTGGCCATCCTGAAGGCCGGCGGCGCCTACGTGCCGCTGGACCTGGCGTACCCCCCGGAGCGGCTGCGCTACATGCTGGACGACAGCGCGCCCGTCGCGCTGCTGGCGAGCGGCGCCCCGGCCGAGGCGTGGGCGGCGTCCGGCGTGCCGGTCATCGACCCGGCGTCGCCCGAGCCGGCGTGGGCGGAGTGCCCCGACGTCGATCCGGGGCGCGCGGGCGTGGGGCTGACGCCGGCGCACGCGGCGTACGTCATCTACACCTCCGGCTCCACCGGCCACCCCAAGGGCGTGGTGAACGAGCACCGCTGCGTGGTGAGCCAGCTGCGCTGGGCCCGCGCGGCCTGGGGCCTCGAGGCGCACGAGGCGGTGCTGCAGCGGATGCCGATCAGCTTCGACGTCTCGGTCCGCGAGCTGTTCCTGCCGCTGTCGGTGGGCGCGCGGGTGGTGATGGTGCGGCCGGAGCGCCGCAACGACCCCGACCACCTGGTGGAGACGATCCGCCGGGAAGGCGTGGGCACGCTGCACAGCGTTCCCGCGCTGCTGCAGCTCTTCCTCGATCATCCCGAGGTGGAGACGTGCACCGCGCTGCAGCGCGTCACCTGCGGCGGCGAGGTGCTGGCGCCGGCGCTGGCGCGGCGGTTCCACGAGCGGCTGCCGCACGCGTCGCTCTACCACATGTACGGGCCCACCGAGACCACGGTGGCCGTGATCGGGCTGCGCTGCCCGCCCGAGGGGGAGCCGGGGGCCCGGATCCCGCTCGGGCGGCCGGTGGCCAACACGCGGATCTACATCCTGGACGGCCGGGGCGAGCCGGTGCCCGTGGGCGTGCCCGGCGAGATCCACGTGGCCGGCGGCCAGGTGGCGCGCGGCTACCTGAACCGGCCGGCGCTGACCGCCGAGCGATTCGGGGTGGATCCGTTCAGCGGCGCCGCGGGCGCGCGGATGTACCGCACGGGCGACCTGGGCCGCTGGCGCGCCGACGGGATGGTGGAGTACCTGGGGCGCGACGACTTCCAGGTGAAGCTCCGCGGCTTCCGCATCGAGCCGGGCGAGATCGAGGCGCGGCTGGTGGAGTACCCCGCGATCCGCCGGGCGGCGGTGCTGGCCCGCGAAGACGTCCCCGGCGACCAGCGCCTGGTGGCCTACTACGAGGCCGCCGCGGCGACGGACGCGGAGGCGCTGCAGGAGCACCTGGCCGGGGGGCTTCCCGGGCACATGGTGCCGGCGGCGTACGTGTGGATGGAAGCGCTGCCGCTGACGCCGAACGGCAAGGTGGACCGCGCGGCGCTCCCCGCGCCCGACGGAGGCGCGTACGCCGGCCGCGGGTACGAGGCGCCCGCGGGCGAGACCGAGCAGGCGCTGGCGGAGATCTGGTCGGAGCTGCTCGGCGTGGAGAAGGTCGGGCGCCACGACGACTTCTTCAGGCTGGGCGGCCACTCGCTGCTGGCCACCCGGCTCATCGTCCGCGTCCGGCAGACGATGGAGGTGGAGCTCGCGCTCCGGGAAGTCTTCCAGACGCCGGTGCTCTCCGCCCTGGCCGAGACGCTCCTCGACCGCCAGCTCGCCGGGTTCGACGCCGACGAGCTCGCCGAGCTGGCGGAGTCCGTATCCGGCTACACCGAATGACCGGTCGAGACACCCGCCGGCCCTGCCGCTCGCGCGAAAGCGGCAGGGCCGGCAGTCGCGTCCGGCGGCGATGCCGCTCCCGGCGCGTAAACGCCTCTGTAGCTCTCCGCCTCCCGGGCCCACGGCCGGGGCCGGACGCACGCTCCTGAACCCGAGATTCATGCCCACGATCGCCGAGCGCGAACAGCTCCTCAGACTCGCGAAGGCCCGGAAGCTCAAGCGCAGCGCCTCGGACCAGGCTCCGCTCGAGCCGGCGGACCGGAGCGCGCCGCTGGCGCTGTCGTTCGCGCAGCGGCGGCTGTGGTTCCTGGAGCAGCTGGGGGGCGCGGGGACCGCGTACCACATCCCCACCGGCCTGCGGCTGCGCGGTGAACTGGATCGCGATGCGCTGGTCCGCGCGCTCGATCGGATCGTCGCCCGCCACGAGGTGCTGCGCACCACGTTCGTGCAGGCCGATGGAGAGCCGGAGCAGCGGATCGCGCCGGAGAGCCGCTTCCCTCTCCTCGATCACGACCCGGCCGGTCATCCCCAGCCGGAGGCGGAGCTGCGCCGGGTGATGAGGGAGGAGGCCGCCGCGCCCTTCGACCTGGCGCGCGGCCCGCTGATCCGGGGGCGGCTGGTGCGGCTGGCCGCGGACGATCACGTGCTGCTGGTGACGATGCACCACATCGTCTCCGACGGCTGGTCGATGGGTGTGCTGACCCGCGAGCTGAGCGCGCTGTACGCCGCGTTCACCCGCGGCGATCCCGATCCGCTTTCACCGCTCGCCGTGCAGTACGCGGACTACGCGGCGTGGCAGCGGCGGTGGGTGGAGGGCGAGGTCCTCCAGCGCCAGGCGGAGTACTGGCGGACGACGCTCGCGGGCGCGCCCGAGCTGCTGCAGCTCCCGGCGGACCGCCCGCGTCCGGCGCGGCAGGACCATGCCGGCGCGGCGATCCGCATCGAGCTGGGCGAGGAGCTGACGGCCGGGCTGAAGGCGCTCGGGGAGCGGCACGAGACCACGCTGTTCATGACGCTGCTCGCCGGCTGGTCCGCCGTCCTGGGCCGCCTCTCCGGGCAGGAGGACGTGGTGATCGGCACGCCCGCGGCGAACCGCGGCCGGGCCGAGATCGAGGGGCTGATCGGCCTGTTCGTGAACACCCTCGCGCTGCGGGTGGACCTTTCGGGTGCCCCGAGCGTGGCGGAGCTGCTGGCGCGGGTGAAGGAGACGGCGCTCGCGGCGCAGCAGCACCCGGACATCCCCTTCGAGCAGGTCGTGGAGGTGGTTCAGCCCGCGCGGAGCCTGGCGCACACGCCGCTGTTCCAGGTGATGCTCGCGTGGCAGAACGTGCCCGCCGGCGAGCTGGAGCTGCCGGGCCTGCGGCTGTCGCCCGCGCGCCCGTCCGAGCAGGTGACGGCGAAGCTGGACCTGACGCTCTCGCTCGCGGAGGTGGACGGGCGGATCGCCGGCGCGGTGGAGTACGCGACCGCGCTCTTCGACCGCGAGACGGTGGAGCGCTGGACCGGCTACCTGCGCCGCGCCCTGGAGGCGATGGCCGCGGAGGACGGAGCCGCGGTGGAGCGCCTCCCGCTGCTCGGCGGGGACGAGCGCCGGCGGGTGCTGGAAACGTGGAACGCGACGGACGCCGCGTATCCGGCCGGCGCGTGCATCCACGAGCTGTTCGAGGCGCAGGCCGGGCGCACCCCCGGCGCGGCCGCCGTCGTCTTCGCGGGGGAGAGCCTTTCGTACGCGGCGCTGAACGCGCGGGCGAACCGGCTCGCGCACCACCTCCGCGGCCTGGGCGTGGGTCCCGAGGTTCGGGTGGCGATCTGCGTGGAGCGCGGCCCGGAGATGATGGTCACGCTGCTGGCGGTGCTGAAGGCGGGCGGCGCGTACCTGCCGCTGGACCCCGATCATCCCGCCGGGCGGCTGCGCCAGGTGCTCGACGACGCCGCGCCCGCGCTGCTGCTGAGCCAGGCGCCGCTCGCCGGGCGTTTCGCCGGTGTGGAGATCCCGCGGGTGTGGGTCGACCAGGACGCGGGGGCGTGGGCCTGCCGGCCGGAGACGAACCCGCGGGTCCCGGGGCTCGGCCCCGATTCGCTGGCGTACGTGATCTACACCTCCGGCTCCACCGGGCGGCCCAAGGGGGTGATGAACCTGCACGGGGGCGCGGCCAACCTCCTGTGGTCCATGCGGAGCACCTTAGGGATGGCGCCCGCCGACCGGCTCCTGGCCGTCACCACCCTCTCCTTCGACATCGCGGCGCTGGAGCTCTTCCTCCCGCTCCTCTGCGGGGCGCGCGTGGAGATCCTGCCGCGCACGGCCGGCGCGGACCCCGCCCTCCTCCAGGCGGCGATCGCGGGGGGCGCGGGGACCGTGCTGCAGGCGACGCCGACCAGCTGGCGCCTGCTGGTGGACCACGGCTGGCGCGGCGCCGGCGAGCTGCGCGCGCTCTGCGGCGGCGAAGCGCTCCCGGGCGACCTCGCCGCGCGCGTGCGCGAGCGGGTCGCGAGGCTGTGGAACGTCTACGGGCCCACGGAGACCACGATCTGGTCGTCGTCGCACCCGGTCGGCACGGCCGGCGAGGGGCGGGGGCCGGTGGCGATCGGGAGGCCGGTCGCCAACACCCGCATCTACGTGCTGGACCGGGCGGGGGAGCCGGTCCCGGTGGGCGCCGCGGGAGAGGTGCACATCGGCGGCGCGGGGGTGGCGCGGGGGTACCTGGGCCGCGCGGCGCTGACGGCGGAGCGCTTCGTCCCCGACCCCTTCGGCGGCCGGGCGGGCGCGCGGATGTACCGGACGGGCGACGTGGGGCGGTGGCGGCGGGACGGCACGCTGGAGTACGTGGGACGCGACGACGTCCAGGTGAAGGTGCGGGGCTACCGCATCGAGCCGGGCGAGATCGAGGCGCGGCTCGCCGAGCTGCCGGGCGTGCGCGAGGCGGTGGTGGTGGCCCGCGAGGACGCGCCGGGCGACCGCCGGCTGGTGGCCTACGTGGTGGGCGACGAGGTGGACGCCGGGGCGTTGCGCGCGGGGCTGCTGGAGCGCCTCCCCGAGTACATGGTGCCGGCCGCGTACGTGCGCCTCGCGGCGCTCCCGCTGACGCCCAACGGCAAGGTCAGCCGCGGCGCGCTCCCGGCGCCCGGCGCCGGGGTGTACGCCACGCGCGCGTACCAGGCGCCGGCGGGAGAGACGGAAGCGGCGCTCTCGGCGATCTGGGCGGAGCTGCTGAAGGTGGAGCGGGTGGGGCGGCGCGACCACTTCTTCGACCTGGGCGGCCATTCGCTCCTGGCGGTGCAGGTGGTGTCGCGCGTGCGCCAGGCGCTGGGCGTGGAGATGGCGCTGGGCGACCTGTTCGTCCACCCGGTGCTGGAGGACCTCGCGCGGGCGCTGGCCGGGGCCGGCCGCGCCGAGCTCTCCGCGATCGAGCCGGTGGAGCGGGGTGGGCCGCTGCCGCTGTCGTTCGCGCAGCAGCGGCTCTGGTTCCTGGAGCAGCTGGGGAGCGGCGGGGCGGCGTACCACGTTCCCGCGCGCCTGCGTCTCCGCGGCGCGCTGGACCGGGACGCGCTGGGCCGCGCCCTGGACCGGATCGTGGCGCGGCACGAGGCGCTGCGCACCACCTTCGCCGCCGTGGACGGACGCCCCGGGCAGCGCATCGCGCCGGCGGCGGAGAGCCGCTTCCACCTGCTCGACCACGACCTCGCGGGTCATCCCGCGGCGGAGGCGGAGCTGCGCCGGCAGGTGGCGGAGGAGGCGGGCGCGCCCTTCGACCTGGAGCGGGGGCCGCTGGTCCGCGGGCGCCTCCTGCGCGTGGGGCACGACGAGCACGTCCTGCTTGTGACGATGCACCACATCGTCTCCGACGGATGGTCGATCCCGGTGCTCGTCCGCGAGGTGAGCGCGCTGTACGGCGCCTTCGTCCGCGGCGAGGCCGATCCTCTCCCCCCGCTCCCCCTGCAGTACGCCGACTACGCGTCGTGGCAGCGGAGCCGCGCCGACGCGCCGGCCCAGCTCGACTACTGGTCGCGGACGCTCGCGGGCGCGCCCGAGCTGCTGGAGCTGCCCACCGACCACCCTCGCCCCGCCCGGCGCGGCCACGCGGGCGGCTCGGTGGCCGTGCACCTCGACCCGGCGCTCGCCGCCGGGGTGAAGGCGCTGGGGCGGCGCGAGGGGACCACGCCGTTCATGACGGTGCTGGCCGGGTGGGCGGTCGTGCTGGGCCGGCTGGCGGGTCAGGACGACGTGGTGATCGGTACCCCCACGGCCAACCGCGGGCGGCGCGAGACCGAGGGGCTGATCGGTTTCTTCGTCAACACGCTGGCGCTGCGGGTGGATCTCTCGGGCGGGCCCACGGTGGCGGAGCTGCTGGCGCGGGTGAAGGCGCGGGCGCTGGATGCGCAGCACAACCAGGACGTTCCCTTCGAGCAGGTGGTCGAGGCGGTCCGGCCCGGGCGGAGCCTGGCGCACACTCCGCTCTTCCAGGTGCTGTTCGCCTGGCAGAACACGCCGCGGGAACGGCTCGACCTCCCCGGGCTGGAGGTGGCGGCGGTGCCGGCGCCCGCCGAGGGGACGGCGAAGTTCGACCTGTCGCTCTCGCTCCACGAGGCCGGCGGATGCATCACCGGCGGCCTCACCTACGCCACGGCGCTCCTGGAGCCGGCCACGGCCGGGCGGTACGCCGGCTACCTGCGGCGGGTGCTGGAGGCGATGGTGGCGGGCCCGGAGGCGCGCGCCGGCGACCTGGCGCTGATGCCCGAGCCGGAGCGGCGGCAGGTGCTGCGGGCGTGGAACGCGACCGCGGCGGAATACCCGGACGACGCGTGCATCCACGAGCTGTTCGAGGCGCAGGCCCGGCGCACCCCCGCCGCCGTCGCCGTGGTCCACGAGGGCGGGCGGCTGACCTACGCGGAGCTGAACGCGGGTGCGAACCGGCTCGCGCACCATCTCCGTGAACGCGGCGTCGCCCCCGACGTGCGGGTGGCGCTGTGCCTGGAGCGCAGTCCGGAGATGCTCGTCGGGGTGCTGGCGGTGCTGAAGGCGGGCGGCGCGTACGTGCCGCTGGAGCCCGAGCACCCCGCCGAGCGGCTGCGCCACGTCCTGGACGACAGCGCGCCCGCGCTCCTGCTGACCCACTCGCCGCTCGCCGGCCGCTTCGCCGGGATGGACATCCCGCGGGTGTCGGTCGATGGGGACTCGCACGCGTGGGCCCAGCGGCCGGAGACGAACCCGCGGGTCCCGGGGCTCGGCCCCGATTCGCTGGCGTACGTGATCTACACCTCCGGCTCCACCGGCAGCCCCAAGGGGGTGATGAACCCGCACCGCGGGCTGGTGAACCGGCTGACCGCGGGGCAGCGCGCGTGGCGGCTGGAGCCCGGCGAGGCGGTGCTGCAGAAGACGTCGCTCGGCTTCGACGGGTCGGTGCGGGAGATCTTCTGGCCGCTGATGGTGGGCGCGCGCGTCGTGCTCGCCCGCCCCGGCGGGCATCGCGACCCGGCCTACCTGCTGGAGACGATCCGCGAGGATGGCGTCACCACCGTCAACCTCGTCCCCTCCATGCTGCAGGTTCTGGTGGAAGCCCCGGGGCTGGCGGGGTGCACCGGGCTGCGGCGGGTGCTGTGCGGCGGCGAAGCGCTTCCCGCCGCGCTCCTGGCGCAGTTCCGCGCGCGCCTGCCGCGGGTGGCGCTGCACAACCTCTACGGCCCCTCCGAGGCCGCCACGGCGGTGGTGGCGGTCCGCTGCACGGCCGCGGAAGCGAGGGCCACGGTCCCCATCGGCCGCCCCAACGCGAACACCCGCGCCTACGTGCTGGATGCGTCGGGGATGCCGGTGCCGCCGGGGGTGGCGGGGGAGCTGTACATCGGCGGCGCGGGGGTGGCCCGCGGCTACCAGGGGCGGCCGGCGCTGACGGCGGAGCGTTTCGTCCCCGACCGGTTCGGCGCGGAGCCGGGCGGGCGCCTGTACCGCACCGGCGACCTCGCCCGCTGGCTGCCGGACGGCCAGCTCGAGTTCCTGGGGCGCAACGACTTCCAGGTGAAGGTGCGTGGCTTCCGGGTCGAGCCGGGCGAGGTCGAGGCCCGGCTGCTGGAGCACGGCGCCGTGCGCGAGGCGGTGGTCGTGGCCCGCGAAGACGCGTCCGGCGACCGGCGGCTGGTGGCGTACTGCGCCGGCGACGGGATCGACGCCGAGTCGCTGCGGGCGCACCTCTCCGGGCGCCTGCCGGAGTACATGGTCCCCGCGGCGTACGTGCGGCTCGACGCGCTCCCGCTGACGCCGAACGGCAAGGT
>DASSME010000407.1:0-95919 GCA_035689035.1 Longimicrobium sp.
GGGCTCCGTCACCAATCCCGCGCCGCTTCCTCCTCCCCGTCGTCCTCATCCTGCTCGTCGTCGTTGCCGCGCCGCTCGTTCGGCCGCGCGTCCGCCTCGGGGCGGAGCGGCTCGGGGCGCACCTCGGCGAGGCCCTTGGCGCGCAGCAGCGCGTTCAGGCGCGGCAGGTCGTCGCGGACGGCGGCGTCCAGGGCGGCGAGCTGGGCGTCGATGCGGCGCGACAGGTCGTCGAACACCTCCAGCGTCGGCGTGGTGGGCGCGCGCTCGGCGCTTTCGATGGTGCCCAGCAGCGCCGCCATCTTGTTGTTCAGCCGGATCGGGAAGTTGAGCGGGTCCTGGCTGCTCTGCAGGCGCGGGTTGTAGAGCGAGTCCTCGATCACGGCGATCCGCTGCTTCAGCGCGTCGGCGGCGGCGCGGATGTCGGGGTCCTGCGTCTGCGCCAGCCGCTCGTCCACCTGCCGGCGGATGCCGCGCACCAGCAGCACGCCGTGGTTGGCCGCGCCGGTCTTCTCGCGCACCCGCATGGCCAGCGCGAACTGCGCCTGCAGCTCGGCCGGGGTGGCGCGGGAGCGCGGGTCGGGGACGACGCGGAACGCCTCGGTCCCCACCGCCTGCCCGTCCACCGTCAGCCGCACGCGGTAGGGGCCGGGGAGCGCGCGCGGGCCCACGATCCGCGCCGCCCAGAAGACGATCCCCGGGAAGTCCTCGGGGCCGGGGTGGCGCACGTCCCAGGTGAACTTGTTGAGCCCCGCCTTCACCGACACGCGCGGGTCGCGCGGCCGCGCGGGCGCCTCGTCGTCCTCCTCGTCTTCCCCGCCACCGCCGCCGCCACCGCCGCCACCGCCGCCGCGCGCGCTGTCGGCCGGGGTGCCGGTGAAGGTGCGGATCACCGTGCCGTTCGCGTCCAGGAACTCGAGCGTCACCCGCTGCGCCGGGCGCGGGAGCGCGTAGTAGACGCTCACCCCGCGGCTGGTGCGCACCGCGTCCGCGGGGCGGAAGAGGCGCGCGGCGGCCGCGGGCGCCGGCGCGGACGTCATCTGCCGCAACGGCGAGATGTCGTCCATCACGTAGAACGAGCGGCCGTGGGTGGCGATCACCAGGTCGTTGTCGCGGACCACCAGGTCGGCCACCTGCGTGTCCGGGAGGCCGCGCCGCAGCGACTGCCAGTGCGCGCCGTCGTCCCAGCTGGCGTAGATGCCGTGCTCGGTCCCGGCGAAGAGGAGCCCGGCGCGCTTCGGGTCTTCGCGGACGGCGCGCAGGTAGTCGCCGGCGGGGATCCCGGTGGTGATCCGCGTCCACGTCCGCCCGAAGTCGTCGGTGCGCCAGGCGTACGGGGCCACGTCGTCCATCTGGTAGCGGTTGGCGGCGACGTACGCCTTCCCGGCCGCGTGGGGCGACGCTTCGACCAGGCTGATCCGCGCGAAGTCGCCGGTCCCCGGCGGGGTGACGTCGGTCCAGCTGCGCCCGCCGTCGCGGGTGACGGAGACCTTTCCGTCATCCGAGCCGGTCCAGATCACCAGCGAGTCCAGCGGGCTGGGGGCGATGGTGAAGAGGGTGGCGTACGTCTCCACCCCCGTCTGGTCCAGGGTGATCGGGCCGCCGCTGGGGCCCATCGTCCGCGGATCGTGCCGGGTGAGGTCGGGCGAGACGCGGGTCCAGCTCTGCCCCTCGTCCGTGGAGCGCCACAGGTGCTGCGAGCCGACGTACATCACGCGCGGGTTGCGCGGGGCCAGGACGATCGGGAAGGTCCACTGGAAGCGCTCGCGGATGTCGCCGGACGAGTGGCCCATCGGGTTCTCGGGCCAGACGTTGATCATCCGCCGCTCGTTGGTGCGCCGGTCGAAGCGGGTGAGCAGCCCGCCGTAGCTGCCGGCGTAGTACACGTCGGTGTTGTCGGGGCGCGCGGCGATGTAGCCGCTCTCGCCGCCGCCCACCGCGTAGAAGTCGCGCCCGTTGCCGTTGGAGGGGACGCAGACGGTGGTGTTGTCCTGCTGCGCGCCGCAGACGTGATACGGGTAGTGCGCGGTGGTGGTGACGTGGTAGAGCTGGGCGGTGGGGTAGTCCTGGTCGGTCCAGCTCTCGCCGGCGTTGAAGGAGACGTTGGCGCCGCCGTCGTTCCCCTCGATCATCCGCTTCGCGTCGTCCGGGCTGATCCACAGGTCGTGGTTGTCACCGTGGGGAACGCGGATCGGGCGGAAGGTCTTGCCCCCGTCGGTGCTGCGGTGGAAGCCCACGTTCAGCACGTAGACGGTGGAAGTATCCTTGGGGTCGGCGTAGATGCGGGAGTAGTAGAAGGCGCGCTGGCGCAGCTTGCGCTCGTCGTTGGTGCGCGTCCACGTCTGTCCGCCGTCGTCGCTGCGGAACACTCCGCCCTCCTGCGCCTCCACGATCGCCCACACCCGGTCGGGCCTCGCGCCGCTGACGGTGACGCCGATCTTGCCGAGGGTGCCCGCGGGAAGGCCGGTGGCGCGGGTGATCTCGGTCCAGGTGGCCCCGCCGTCGGTGGAGCGGAAGAGCCCGCTCCCCGGGCCGCCGCTGCTGAGCGACCAGCTGGTGCGGCTCACCTCCCAGAGCGCCGCGAACATCGTGTCCGGCCGGCCGGGGGTGAGCACCAGGTCCACGGCGCCGGTGCGCTCGTCGCGGAAGAGCGTCTTCGCCCAGGTCCGCCCGCCGTCGGTGGTGCGGTAGACGCCGCGGTCGGGGCCTGGGGCGTACGGGTGCCCCAGCGCCGCCACCCAGGTCCGGTCGCAGTCGGTGGGGTGGACGCGGATGCGGGCGATCGCCTGCGTGTTCCTCAAGCCCACGTTGCTCCACGTCTTCCCGCCATCGGTGGACTTGTAGACGCCGTCGCCCTGCATGATGTTGCCGCGCAGCTCCGTCTCGCCCATCCCCACGTAGACCACGTCGGGGTTCGCCTCGCAGACCGCCACGGCGCCGACGGACGAGCTGGTGAGCGCGCGGTCGGTCATCGGCTTCCAGGTGGTGCCGCCGTCGGTGGTCTTCCACAGGCCGCCGCCGGTGGCGCCGAACCAGTATTCCAGCGGCCGCCTGGTGCTCCCGGCCACCGCCTGCGACCGCCCGCCGCGGTTGGGGCCGATGTTGCGCCAGCGCAGCGCGGCCAGCGTCACGGTGTCCTCGGGCGGCGTGGCGGGGACGGCGGGCGTCTCGCCGGGGCGCGGCGCCACGGCGCGGGCGCTGTCCTGCTGCGCGGCCGCGGGGAGAACGGCGAGAAGGGCCGCGAGCGCGGGCGGCGCGACGATGCCGGCCAGGCGCCGGCGGATGCGCGTACGGTCGATGCGCACGGGTGCGACCTCCGGAGGGCGGGAGCGCGGGTGCACCGGCGGGGGAGCGGTCGAGCGCCCGCCGCCGGGGTGTATACAGTATGCCGGAGAGGATGGGTGGCGGCGGGGCGGGGCGCAAGGCGGGGGGCGGGTGTTTCTCGTGCCGGCGGAGCGACGTCCGCCGGCGGGTTCAGCGCGGGCACGTCTTACGACCGCGAAGCCACCGTGCCGGAGGCGGGTGCGAACTGCGGGTAAAGCCGCTCGGAATCACGTACGCGCCGGCAGGGCCGCTGCCCAAGCGCCGAAAGGGGCCGCGTGTCGGGCGATGGAAGGAACGCGGTGGGGCCGCCGGCCGGGTCCGTTTTCTTGCAGCACGGGTTGACGCAACACTGGCCGCAGGTGCTGTTGACCGCGCAGGCGCACGCGATGACCCCTCCACACGAGACGCAGCAATAGTCGTCGACCAGCGCGCGCCGCGTGTAGGTGGCGAGAACCGGCTGGACAGCGGGGAATCTGGACACCGTTGGATCCGCGCGCCGCGTTCCGTCGATCACCACCGTGAAGTACGGCAGTGCGTGCAGCGCCGCGGGCCGCCCCAGCGTCGCCTCCACGCGCTCGATCGGGGTGAAGGTCGGGTTGTCCTTTGTCCCCTCGGCCCGTTCGACGGTAACGGAGAACCTCGTTCCCTCGCGATGCAGGATCGAAAGCGCGTACATCTGGCCGGTTTCGGCCATGGTGAGCCGGAATCGCCCGCCATCCGTGACGGAGCCCTGGAACGAGACATTCTGGCGCTCTGCGTTCACGTGCAGGTCGATCACCGTATTCGGGTCGACCCGCTGCGCACCGGCTGGAGCAGCGATCGCTCCGGCAACCACCAGTGCAGCGAGGATCGAGGACCGCGGGCTGGCGACTTTTATTGCTCCTCCTGGCGTGAAGGGCAAGATCGCGGCGGTGTGCCGCGCCGGCTCAGAGCGGACGATCGAGCGTGAGCACCACGATCGCCGGCACGTCATCGTCGTCCTTCCGTTCTCCATACAGGCGAGCGCTCCGTACGGCCCAGAGCGTGACACCTTCCGGCACCAGCACCGAGCGCATGTACCGGCCGCCGGAGGTGAACACCGCCCACTCACGCGGCGTGTCGCGCGGGCCGGGCAGCGCCATCCAGAGCCGGTCGGCATCGTCCACCAGCATCTCCCTTACGGCCGGCCAGGTTCTCGGCACCGAATCGGATAGCGCGCGCTGGAAGGTGCGCCGCCCCCAGTCACCCATCGCCTCGAGTTCGGCCCGGGCTTCCGCATCGGTCACGGGAGGGGGGTGGTACGGGATCGAAAAGCTGGAGACGGGCCGGCCCGAACCGTCGTACGTCCGCACGGCGAGCGAATCCGTCCACACGTAGTGAACCCGTCCGCGGCCGTCGACTCGTGCCAGCGGTTCGCGCCCGAACGGGTTGGGCGTGATCGACGTGCGTGCCACGAGGTATCCGCGCGCCGGAACCCTCGCGATCAGCGCACGGGGTGATCCGTCCGGCGCGAGCAAGGCCACCGAGTCACGCCGGGGGCGAAAGGAGCCGGACGAGTTGAACATGAATCCGCTCCGGAACAGGCCCACGAAGCCGCCGTCCACGAGGCGCCAGAGGAAGAAGGGCGCGTCTCCGCGAAGCCTTGGAAGGGTCAACACTCGACCAACACGGAGCGGATCGGCGGTAAGGAAGGTGACGCGGGCCAACTCCGGGTCGTAGACCAGGATGGTGTCTCCGGGGATTGCCTGCAGCCCGCGAATGGACCGGAACTCCCCTGGCCCGGCTCCGTTCCGCCCGATCACCCCGAGAACCCGGCCGCCCGGCGAGATGACGGTAACACGCTGCCGCATCCAGTCACCTGCGTAGATGCGGCCCCGTGAATCGGCCGCGAGCCCCGTCACCGTCGTAAACTCCGCTTCCGGCGCCGATCGGGCAGTGACCGTCGCATGTACGGCCTTTTCGAGGCGAGCTTCGCGGTCCGGAAACGCACCCATCCGTGCGGGCCGACACCCGACGGTGCCGAGGAGGAGCACCAAGCCGAACGAGAAGCGCCGTACCATCGTTCAGTTGCAAAGAGACAATTGCTGGGAATGAGCCACGGTAATTCGCCGGGTGTCGGGAGGCAAGAAACACGGTTTCGAATCGCGGGTGGTCTCGCTCCACGTCGCCCCGCCGTCGGTGGAGCGGAAGAGGCCGCTTCCCGGGCCGCCGCTGCTGAGCGACCAGCCGGTGCGGGAGGGTGGCGCCACGCGCTGAACATGCACAGATTGGCGGGGTCGCTTCGTTCACTCGCACGCTCACCTGAAGATCCCCCGATGCAGCTGCGCTTTCCCTTCGCGGCCTCCCGCACCCGTAACCTGGAGCACGCCCCCGAGCCGCGCCTGGTCCCGATCGAGGGTGAGGTACACGACGCCCTGCTGCTGCTGGCCGCCGGATACGGCGCGGCCATGGCGGCACTGTCGGCCCCCCGGCGGCAGGAGGAGGGGGAACGGGTGCGCGCCGAATCCAGCGCGCTGGCGGGCGCCGCCGCGGCCGTGCTGATGGAAGGCTCCGGCCCCGAGGCGGCCGCCGCGCTCCGGACGGCCAGCGAAGCGCACCGCGCGCTCCTGGCCGAGGTGTTCGGCGAGCGGGTGTTCCGGACGATTCCGAAGGCCCTGCGCCACGCGCGCCAGTCGCACCTGATGGCCGTGGGCAGCGCGCTCCGCGAGCAGGCGCTGGAGTATCATGACAGCGAGCTGCTGCTGGGCCAGCACCGCGGCGGCGCGATGGTGGCGTTCACGGCCACGGCCACCCTCGCCCAGGCGCACGTTTGGTTGCTGGGCGCGCTTTACGAGCGGGTGGAGGGGTGGATCGAAGGGTCCGGCGGCCCCGCGCTGGAGCGCGAGGCGTCGCGCTGGTTCTTCGAGCGCTGGCGCCCAGCCAGGGCGCAGCCCGGCGACGAGTTCGCGCGTGGGGTGCGCGAGCAGGAATTCTCGCTGGTGGAGCGTGAGCTCATCACGCTGAACGCCAGCGCCGTCGAACACGTGGCCGCCCAAGCGCTGCTGGGCGACGCCGGGCCCAAGCAGCGGCGCATGGCGGCGGCGCTTCCCCGCTCCCGCTGCGGTGTGTGGGAGGTGACGCGGCGCTCGGACGGGTGGACGGAGCTGCGCCACCCCCTGGGCGGCCGGCTCGTCCGGGTGGCCGACCACGCGCCGGAGCTGAGCTACGGCGCGGGTGACATGATGCTGGGACGGCTGATCCCGCTGGACGAGGGCACATGGCTGCGCTCGCCCGGCGCGGCGGTGGTCCCGGGGTTGGGGCGCGGCTTCGCGCGGACGCTGGCGGAAGGGCTGGAGGACGGCTCCGGGAATCTGTCGGACCAGGTGCTGGTGGAGGCGGCGATCCAGACCGCGCTGGGGGTGCGGGGCCTGCCGCGCGAAGTGCGCCCTCGCGCGAGCCCGGACGCCGCGGCCGAGATCCTCCGGGACCTGCGCGAGGCGCTGGAGGCGGTCGGCGCCGCCGAGCGCGTGGCCCCCGGCGACGTGCCGCCCGACCTCGCATCCATTCCCGACACCGAGTGCTATCGCTTCTCGGTGGATATCGTGCTGAACGACTACATCGGCGCGCTCTTTCCCATCGCCCGGAAGTCCCGCACCTATCGCGAGATGCTGCGCCGCCGCGAGCGCGAGGCGAAGGAGCGCGGCCGACGGTGACGGGCGTGGTGAACCGCGCCGATGTTCCTGGGTGATGCGCGAACGGCCGGCGGAAGCGATCCGCCGGCCGTTCTGCGCTTTGCGGATGGTCCACCCTCGGCCGGCATTCCGCGGCGTCGGCTGGAGAATGGTCAGGGCAGCTTGAGGGCGGCTGCGTGCGGTCGGTTTACCGGGTAGACTGGTTTCCTCTCGCGCCCTACACTCACTTCGCCTGAAATTCTGCGCCAGCTTTACGATTCATATTCCACGGCCCGGCGGGTTCAAGATGACGGAAAGCGTTCGGCCGGGCTTCCAGTACTCTCCCCTCGAGTTCGTGGAGCGCCTCTCGTTGCGCTACGGCGCGCCGCCGCACGCGGCCGCGCTGACCGAGCTGCCGCGCGGGGTGGCCGAGCCGGTGCACGAGGTGCTGAACCTGCTCTGGCTGTTCGGCACGGTGGCCGGCGCGCGCCACGCCGACCGCATCTGGTTCAGCGCCGCCGAGGTGCAGGCGCTGGAAGAATCGTTGCTCACCTCCGGCCTGGACGAAGCGATCCGCTCTCCGCTCGCCGTGATCGTGGGCACGCTCGCGCGCCCGCCGCGCCGCACGAAGCCGCTCGCGCAGGCGTGCGCCGCGGCCGCGGAGTGGGCGCTGGAGGTGGGCGCGCGCGAGACGGCGTCGGCGTTCCTGGAGCTGGCGGCGCTATGCAAGCCGAACTCCGCCCGGCTGGCGCTGATGGCCGGGCGGACGCTGAAGAACAACGGGAAGCTGCGCGAAGCCGAATACTGGCTGCGGCGGGCCGCCAAGCTGGCGCAGTGGAGCCGCGACTGGAAAACGCTGGTGCTCAGCCAGAACAGCCTCGGAATCCTCTGGTGGAACCAGGGCGCGATCGCACGCGCCGAGCGCCACCTGTTCCGGGGGCTGCGTTTCGCCCGGAAGTATCATCTCAAGCTGGAAACGGCGATGGCGAACCACGAGATCTTCGTGGTCCGCGTCACGTCACAACAGTTCGAAGGAGCGGAGGCGTTCGCCCAGGCAGCACTCGAGCACTACCCGCCTGACGATCACCGCTTGGCCCCGCTGTCGTACGACCTTGCCTATTACTGGCTGATGCGCGGCTACGTGCGGCGGGCTGAACCGCTATTGGAAGGTCTGCTTCCTCGCTTTCCCGATCCGCCGCACCGGACGCAGGTGCTCTCGGCGCTCGCGCGGGCAGCGGGAGCCACCGGCAATCGGGCGCTGTTCGACCAGGCGTGGCGCGACGCACTGCCGCTGGTGGAGCACCCCTCCGGCGCGAACGTGCGAGCGGCGGTGCTGATCGACCTGGGCCTGGGCGCTCGCAGCTTCCGGCTGTGGTCCGAAGCGGAGTCCTGCTTTTCACGAGCTGCGCGTTCAGCCGAGGACCTATCCCAGCACGACATGCTGATCCGCGCACAAACCCTGTTGAAGATGCCGCGGTAGCCAGCGGTGTCGCTCAGACCCCCCGGAAATGACGCTCCCAGTGAGATACACGAAGGCGTTCCCGCGCACGATCCTGCTCCACGCGGGTGGACGCTTCGGCGGGTACACGTCGCTAGGCGGCTACGAAGTCGAGCGGTTCGCGCGCTGGGGTGAGCTGCTCGAGCGCGCTGCCCGCGTTCCCACCAGCACGGTGTTGCTGCTGGAGCCGCACGGCCAGGCGGGGAGCGTGGCGCCGGAGTTCTGGGAGGTGCTCGGCCGCTTCCGCTCGCTGACCGTGATCGCGGCCGTGCCGCTATCGGACGTGTCGAGCGTGGAGCTGCGCCGGATGCAGATGGCGGGAGTGAGCGAGTTCCTGAACCTGCGGCTCACGCACTCGCCCGAGATGGTGGCGCGCCTGGCCGACACCGCCTTCGCGCGCCCGCTGAAGCAGCGCGTGGACGCGGCCCTATCGCGGTTCCTGCCGGGAGATGCCCGCGCGCTGATCCGCGGCGCGGCCGAGGTGGCCGCGTGCGCCGGGAGCGCGGACGACCTCGCGAGAATTTTCGGAGTGCAGCCGCCGACGGTGACGAAGTGGTGCGAAGCGCTCCGCCTCCCGCCGCCCCGCCGGCTGCAACTGTGGCTGCGCCTGCTCCTCGCCGCCCAGCTGCTCGAGGACGTCGGCCGCTCGATCCAGTCCGCAGCCCGCTCCGCCGGCTACGCGACGGACCGGTCGTTCCGGCGCGCGCTGCAGGAGGTGGTGGGGAAGAACCCGCGGGAGTTGCGGGCGAGAGGGGCGTTCGACGCGGTGATGGCGGCGTTCAACGCCGAACTGCGCGAGTTTCGAGGGCAGCGCAAGCACCCGGCAGCTTTGGCAGCCCGGGGTGCTGGTGCCGATCTGGCCGAGTGAAAGCGAAATCATCGAAGACAGGCACGTAAAAAATTTCTGTAACCCAGTCCGCACACCGGGCAGGGGCACACTATGATTGCTTGAGTGTACACGGACCGTCTGCACCTGCCCTCACTGGATTTCTTTACCTGATGGACATCGTCTCTCCGGAGCGCCGCTCGGCGATGATGTCTGGCATCCGTGGCCAGAACACCAAGCCCGAGATCACGGTCCGCAGACTTGCTCACCGCATGGGCTACCGGTTCCGGCTGCACCGTCGCGACCTCCCCGGCACTCCAGACCTGGTGTTCCCTGGGCGCAAGAAAGTAGTATTCGTGCACGGATGCTTCTGGCATCGCCATCCCGGCTGCCGCTTCGCGTACAATCCCAAGTCCAGAACTGAGTTCTGGCAAACGAAGTTCGCCTCGAATGTGTCTCGCGACGAACGGGTACGGCGCGAACTCAACGTTTCGGGATGGGACGTGCTGACCATCTGGGAATGCGAGACGGCAGATTCAGAACACCTCACCACAACCCTCAGGAACTTCCTCGAGAATGCCGGCGTCTGAGGAACTCACCCCGCGCAGCTGGAAAATCGAACGCCTTCGCTCTGGTTCAGCGCCACGCGTGCTGGAACTGTGCTCGGGCTGTGGCGGGCTCTCACTCGGTCTGAAGACAGCCGGGTTCGAACTCGTAGCTCACGTCGAACAAGACTCCGTCGCGGCAGAGACGTACAGCCTGAACTTTGGTTCAGTTGAGAAACAACGGCCGAGCTGGTCGAGCGCGCGTGACATGGAGAAGTGTTCAGCGCCGGATCTGGTGCGGGATCTTGGCCTTCTCGATCCCGCTGAACGGGCGTTCGACGTGCTGGCGGCGGGGCTCCCTTGCCAAGCGTTTGCAAGGATCGGCCGGTCGAAGCTGCGGGCCGTTGCAGGAGAGGACGACGCGTTCCGCAGCGATCCGCGGGCAAGACTGTATTTGCGTTTCCTCGAATTCGTGGCTGACACCCAGCCACTGGTCATCATCATCGAGAACGTCCCCGACATCCTGAACTTCGGTGGACACAACGTACCGGAGGAGATCTGCGAAGCTCTGGAAGCGAGTGGCTACCGCACCGCCTACACGATCCTCAATTCCGCGTACTATGGCGTTCCGCAGATTCGCGAGCGCTTCTTTCTGATTGCATTCGCGCACGAGCTTCGGAATGATCCGGGATTTCCCGGACCCACGCACTTCCTTCAGCTGCCGCGAGGGTACGAAGGATCGCGCCAAGTTGCGTTGAAGTACGTATCCCCCGACAGCCCGCGCTTCAGATCCATTCACGATCCCGCGCCAGAACTCACGCCTGCCATAGGTGTGCGGGATGCGCTGCACGATCTGCCACGCGTCACCGAGCACCTCAGCGATCCTCGCGCGCTGCGGCGGCGGCGTCTCACAGATCGTCTTCCCTATCGTCAAACCGAGACTCTGACGGACTACGCCCGTCTGATGCGCGGCTGGGCGGGATTGGAGACCGGAAGAGAGACAGACGGCCACCTCATTCGCCAGACCCCGCGCGACTACGAGATCTTCGCAAGGATGCCATACGGTGCAGATTACCCGAAGGCTCGTGAGGTGGCTGAGGGGATGCTGAAGGAAGCGCTGGCGAAGGAAGGTCTCCCGCTGGACGATGTCGAGTCTGCCGACTACCAGCGCGTGCGGAAAGCCATGGTCCCTCCTTACGATCCATCAAAGTTCCCGAACAAATGGTGGAAGATGGATCCTGCAAAGCCGTCGCGCACCTTGACAGCTCACATGGGGAAAGACACGTACTCACATATTCATTATGACAGTGAGCAGAAGCGCATGGTATCGGTGCGAGAAGCTGCGAGGCTGCAGTCGTTCCCGGACGGCTTCCGGTTCGCCGGCCAGATGAACGCCGCGTTCAGGCAGATCGGTAATGCGGTGCCGCCGCTCCTCGCTCTTGAGGTCGCTCGCAGCGTAATAGGACAGATTCGAGCCGCGGTGGCGTGCAGAACTGACGAATCGCGCCAAGCCGCATGATGGATCGTGCGGACAACTTGCAGGATCAGCAGTCGAATGATGGATTCGACCACGTCCCGCCTGCGGCCGATGCTCTTCTTGAATCGTTCCGCGGAATGGGGTATTCACCCGGTGCGGCGATCGCGGATCTGATCGACAACAGTATCGCGGCAGGGGCACGGCGGGTACGCGTCGAGTTCATATGGCGTGCGGGCGGTTCCGTAGTGCGTATTGTTGACGATGGTCGCGGAATGACTGAGGCCGAACTTGTGGAAGCGATGCGCCCGGGAGGACGCAACCCGCTTGCGAGACGTGAAGCCGACGATCTGGGACGGTTCGGACTCGGACTTAAAACCGCAGCGCTTTCGCAGGGCCGTGTGCTTGCAGTGGCGTCACGGTCTTCGGCGGAAAAAGACGTTGTGCGCTCGTGGGACCTTGACTATGTTGCAGGTACACGTGAGTGGCGCCTTTTGCGCGCTGCCCCGGACGACGTGAACGAGTGTGTGGCGGTTCCGGAGGGTTATCCCACCGGCACGACCATCGTTGTTGGACGGCTGGACAGGCTGGTCGGCGATGCCGACAACGATGCGCGTTTACGGTTCCTGGCGGTTGCGGGTGCCGTCGAACGACACCTCGCGATGACCTTCCATCGATATCTCGAGGGAAACCGGCCGCAGCTGGAGCTACACATCGGCAGCGGTGATACGGGCAGAAAGATAGAACCCTGGGATCCGTTTCTTCAGTCCCACCCCGCCACGACTTCGACTCCGCTGGAACGGCTGCCGAACAGTGGAGGCGTGGAGGTCCAGGGATTCGTTCTTCCGCACCGAGACCGCATGACTGCCGCGGAATTCGAAACCGCGGCGGGCCCGGATGGCTGGCTCGCCCACGAAGGATTTTTCGTGTACCGCAACCGACGTCTGCTGGTAGCCGGCGGCTGGCTGGGCCTAGGTCCGGGACGGAGATGGACTCGCGACGATGTTCATCGGCTCGCCCGCATCCGGCTTGATCTGCCGAACAGCGTGGATGAAGAATGGAAGGTCGACATCCGGAAGTCGGCCGCCGTACCACCGCCAGCGTTTCGTGAGCGGTTGCAGCGGCTCGCGGACCAAGTGCGAAAGAATGCTCGCGAAGTTTTCGCGTGGCGAGGCGGGATTACAACGAAGCGAACGACCTCGTCACCTCTGGTGAGCGCCTGGACCGCCATGGAGAGCCGTCGTGGCTCTGCATACCGGATCGACCGGGCACACCCTGCTGTCGAGCGAGCGCTGGAACAGTCGGGTGGAAGCCGGAAAGCCGTCGAAGAGATGCTCACGGTCCTTGAGTCGACGCTGCCGGTTCAGCGCATCTGGCTCGATGTCGTGGAGAAAGGCGACCTTCCGGTGACATCGAGCGAAATGCCGCCCGATCAGAAGGCGGTTCTCAGGTCGTTGTACGCTCACATGCGAACCGCTCTCGGTCTTTCGGCCGATGCAGCCCGCGCCCGCCTGCTCAGCGTCGAGCCGTTCTCCAGCTATCCTGCCGACATTTCGCTCCTGCCGGACAACCCAGCGTAGGCACATGGCCGTAGACCAGATTACCCAGAACCAGCTGATCGAAGTGGCTCAGCTGCGCCTGGCCCAGCGCGTCTCCAGCGCGCCTCTTTCCCGTGACGATATCGCACAGGTAGTCGACCAGTTGCTCTCGGCCTTCCCTGAGTGGCGGGACATCACCTCCCGGAGCCAGGCACTCGCCCAGCTTGGCACACTCTTCAGCACGTTCGTAGGCGAGGAATCGATCCTCCATGCCGACGACGGCCATACGCCATGGCTGGAGGCGCGGAGAAGTGACATCCGTTGGCAGTTCTGGGGCCGATATCGTACCCATCTGATCCGCCGGCGAATTCCACAAACAGCGATCAACGCGCTGGACCGGGTGACCGATCGCGCACTCGAACTGCTCGGGGACCCTTCATCAGCCACTCCTTTCGACCGTCGCGGGATGGTCGTGGGAGACGTGCAGTCCGGAAAAACCAGCAACTACACCGGGCTCGTCTGCAAAGCCGCCGACGCCGGCTACCGTGTGATCATCGTGCTGACCGGGATGAACAACAATCTCCGGAGTCAGACACAGATACGGCTCGACGAAGGCTTCATCGGCAAGATCAGCGTGCCTTTGAGTGATGCGACGACGAGCAGAACGACAGGGGTCGGGGAAATCGATCCCTCCGCCATCGTCGACTGGGCGACAAACCGGACAGAAAATGGCGATTTCAATTTCCGGGTAATGTCGCAGTTCGGGATTCACCCGGGAGGACGGCCGCTCCTGCTCGTCGTCAAGAAAAACGCGAGCGTTCTGCAAGGGATTCTTGAGTGGATCCGCGTGACGGGGAACGCGCGGGACGAGCACGGGCCCCGGTTCACTCAGATGCCGCTCCTGGTCATCGACGACGAGGCCGACCAAGCGTCCATCGATACGAAGCCGCAAGGTGGCAACGGGCCAAGTTCCAACGCCCACAAACCTTCAACGATCAACGCGAAGATCCGCAGTATCCTGGAGCGCTTCGACCAAGCTTCGTACGTTGGTTATACCGCCACACCCTTCGCCAACATCTTCATTCATCCGGATGCGGAAACCGGGAAGGAATTCCAGGATCTATTTCCGCGGCACTTCATCATCAACATTCCGTCCCCGGAGACGTATGTCGGGGCGAGCCGGGTCTTCGGAGCGTTCACCGACGACGACGAGGACGATGGAGTAACGCCCGGGCTTCCGTCGCTCATCAAGCGCATCGACGATCATGCGACGAGCCTGGAGCGTACCGAAGCGCGCGGCTGGATGCCACCCGTTCATCGGAGCGGCCACATTCCGCTCCACGACGGGAGAGACCAGCCGCCACCATCGTTGAACAAGGCGATACGCTGCTTCGCGCTCGTGGTTGCGGCCCGGCGTGCCAGAGGACAGGCAGGCGAGCACAACAGCATGCTCGTGCACGTCACGCGATTTCAGGCCGTTCAGCGACGCGTCCTCCATCAGGTCCAGGAGGCAGTGGACGCCCTGGTGAACGAAGTCCGGTACGGGGGCGATCCGGCTCTGTCGACGATGCAGGCGCTCTGGGAGGAGGAGTTTGCCCCAGTGATCCGCGACCTGAATCTCGCGGACTGCCCGCCGGTCCAGTGGAGTGAGGTCCAGCCGGCTCTCCACGCGAGTGTCGGATCAATCAGAGTGCGGGAAATCAACGGAACCTCGGCCGACGTGCTCGATTACGAGCAGAACAAGGGATCCGGTCTGAACGTCATCGCCATCGGCGGCGACAAACTCGCCCGCGGGCTGACGCTGGAAGGGCTCTCGATCAGCTACTTCCTGCGGGGCTCGACGATGTACGATACGCTGATGCAGATGGGTCGCTGGTTCGGCTACCGGCCGGGGTACCTGGATCTGTGTCGACTCTTTACGACGGCCGAACTCGTCCTCTGGTATGAGCACATTGCAAAGGCCAGTGAAGAACTGCGCCGTGAGTTCGACCGCATGGAAGCCCTCCGCCAGCAACCGGTCGAGTTCGGGCTCAAGGTGCGGAGCCACTCCACGCTGACCATCACGTCGCGCGCGAAGATGCGGCACGGCACTGCGCTGAAGGTCTCTTTCGCAGGCGATGTATCCGAAACGACCGTATTTGACACGGACGAGCGGACACTGCTTGCGAACCACGCCGCTGCATCCGACCTGATCGATCGCCTGCAAGGCGACGGTGTTCGACACACACCGACGCCGGAGCAGCCGCGCGGTCCCGGACGAGTGCACCGCTGGAACGGGTCACACCTCTGGACCGGTGCAAACCCGCAGCAGATCCTCGGGTTTCTGGACCGGTTCGCCACGCACGAAGACGCCTCGCGTGCAGATGCCAAGACCCTGGCACGTTACATCCGGCGGCAGAACGAGTTGGGTGAACTGGTCAACTGGAACGTTCTGCTCGTCGGCGGCGAAGGTGACGACGTGGTGCCACTCGGCCCGGTCTCCGTCAGCAGCGTGATCCGGCAACCCAAGGGCGGGTACGGGAAGCCATACAAGGTATTTCGCCCCGGCGAGCGGTTCGATATTCGGCGGCTGCTGAACCCTCGAGACGAAGCGGTCGACATCTCTGCCGAGGACTACGCCTCGGCCATGGAAGAAACGCTGGCCAACCCGCCCAAGAAACGACGTGCAGATGCGGAAAGCACTCCCGCGAATCCCTCAGGGGTGTATCTCCGGGCGAGGCGGTCGCCGCGTACCGGGCTTCTGCTGATCTATCCGCTCGCGCGCGCGGCAGAACCCGAGTCTGCGGACGGACGACGGTTCAGGCACGAGTTCCTGGTAGCTCCCGTGCCGCCGATCGGCATCGGAATCAGCTTCCCTGCGAGCAGGCGTGCTCAGTCCGTCACGTACTACGTCAACGCTGTATATGGCGCTGCGGGCGACGACGAAGGTGAGACGTGAGTGCGGTCGCCGCTGCGTGGACTGCCGTTCGGGACGAGGGCAGGACTGAATCGGGATGGCATGTACGGCGGGTTTATCCTGACGCTCATTGTGATCTGCTTGCAGGGATCCATCAACCGGACGACACACCCGGGCTCCTCCTCGAAACAGCGCTGACTCACGTTCCCGGCGGGCTTGCGCTTCCACGTGCCAGCGGCTTCGGGGTGGAAACGTCTGTTCTTTCGGGAGGACTTGCTGGCCGGGTCCGCTTTGCGCTAGCGCTTACCGATTACAGCTACGGTGCAATCTTCACGGTTCTCTGTGAAGACGTAGCCGTTGCGGCGGCCGAGGCTCCTTCTGCTCGTGAAGCCGTGCGATCCTGGATCGGGCGGCTCCATGCCTGGCAGGCCTTCATGTCCCGGCATGGAACAACAGGTCTGTCGGAATCCGCGGTGGTCGGTCTGATCGGTGAGCTTCTGGTTCTCCGCGAGAAGATCATCCCATTGGCGGGTACACGTTCCGCGCTGGACATGTGGGCGGGTCCTCTCGGCGAACCGAACGACTTTGCTCTTCCGAGCGGTTTTGTAGAAGTAAAGACAACGTCACGGCAGGTCCCGGAAGTGCTCGAAATTGCGAACGTCGTTCAACTCGACGACTCCCGGGGCGCCATTCTGCTCGTACACGTCCACCTGAGGCCGGATCCGTCGGGTCTTTCGTTGCCGGACGTAGTCTCCTCGGCGCGGGCGCTGATCGTCGAGAGCGCGCCTGATCGACTCATTCAGTTTGAGCGGCTGCTTATCGGTGCCGGATACATCGACGCACAGGCAGACCTGTATCCGACGAGGTACACCCCGGACCGTACGGAGATGTACCGTGTCGATGCCGGGTTCCCGCGCATCCGAAGCGCCGAGGTACGCCCAGGTCTCCGGAGTTGCCGGTACTCGATCGAGCTTCATGCCTGTGTTCCGTACATCACAGGCGGTAACACCCTGCGCGAAATGATGGGAGAGCTGAACCGTGGCTGACGAGCGCGAACTTGCCGCATTTACAGCGCTGCTGGCAGAAGAAGTCAATGATCGAGCGCTCAGGAGCGCCGACGGTGCTGCGTGGACTGAGAACGCCTTCGTGGATGTCGTCTCGGAGCATCTTGCGGAGATCGGGATGCTGGACAACCCCGTCGTGTGTTTCCACCAGGGGCGTCTCGGTTCCGGAATGCTGCGCCTGAACGGCTATGCGTTCCCCGACGACGGTGATCGTATCGATCTATTGATCGCGATGTACCAGGGTGAGCGAGAGCCGCTCACCATTGCCTCGGCCGAGCTTTCGCGCGCAGCCGGCCAGGCGGCTCGTGCGATCCAGGCAGCTGCCCGCGGGTCGCATCGCGAAATGGAGAAGGCCAGCGATCAATACGCGATGATGCAGCGTCTCAGCGAACTTCTGGAATCGGGAATCCGGGAAGCGCGGGTCTTCGTTCTTACAGACGGGGTCTTTCCCGCTAAGGGTGTCAAGCCGCTGAGTGTCGGCGAGGTACGGGTCACGTTCGAACTGTACGATCTTCGTCGGCTCATGCGGACCATGGGCACCGGCCAGACACGAGAGATCATCGATATCGACCTCGAGTCCATCGGGCTTTCTGCCATCCCGTGCGTGGAGATGCCCGCTGCTGGCGGCGAGTACGAGTCGTTTCTGGCGATCTTCCCGGGAGAGGCATTGTACCGGCTCTACGAGGAATTCGGGCCACGCCTCCTTGAGTTCAACGTTCGGGCATTCCTTCAGGCCACCGGAAAGGTAAACAGGGGCATTCGTGACACCCTCCGCGACGAGCCGCATCACTTCATGGCCTACAACAACGGGATCTCGGCGACCGCGGATGAGATCCGGACACAGACGGGTCCTGACGGAGTGACGATCATCGGATTTCGCGGTCTCCAGATCGTGAATGGCGGCCAGACGACTGCATCAATCCATCGGGCGCGGAAGCGTGACCGCATGGATCTTTCAAAGGTGCACGTTGCGGCGAAGATCACTCGGTTGCCGGCTGATCGCGTCGAAGAAATGGTTCCCAAGATCTCACGATTTGCGAATACCCAGAACGTCATTCAGGAAGCAGACTTCTCGTCGAACGAACCGTTCCACATCACGCTGGAGCGACTCTCGAAGACGGTGTGGGCGCCAGGCGAACGGTCGCGGTGGTTCTACGAGCGCTCACGCGGGCAATACCGCACGGCGATGAACATTGAGGGCTCAACGCCTGCGCGTCTCCGTGAATTCCGGGAACGCACCCCGGCCTCTCAACGTTTCGCGAAGACGGATCTTGCCAGGGCAGTCAACGGCTGGAACAGGCTCCCGCACGTCGTGAGTGGTGGCGCCCAGAAGAACTTCGTTCTTTTCATGAAGGAATTGCGTGAGCAGCGTGGGGCGGTCTGGGAGCCGGATGAGAACTACTATCGCGAAGCGGTTTCCCAGGTCATCCTCCTCGCAGGAGCGCAGCGGATCGTCAGACAAGAAGGATTTCCGGCGTATCGGGCAAACATCGCCTGCTATCTGGTCGCGTACCTGTCCCACCGCACGGGTGGCCGGCTCCTTCTGGACGAGATCTGGCGGAGACAAGGCTTCAGTGCCGGGCTTGATCGACTGCTGCGGGCGTGGTCGCATGCCATCAATCGCCGCATTCAGGAAAGCGCGGCAGGAAAGAACGTGACGGAGTGGTGCAAGAAGGAGGCGTGCTGGCTAGCGGTACGCAACCTGGATCTCTCGCTGCTCGAGCCGTTGCCGCCCGAGTGGGGCACAGACTCGTCCGCGGAGAGGCTGGTGTCGGGCGGAACAGACCTGGCGACAAACGGGTCTCCCGCTTACGTGGCCGAGTGATCACGGAATGCCGAAGAATTCAGCCATGCCTCCACAGCGGCGCGACTGCTCCTGCCACTGGCTCGTAACAATGCGACGATGTCGCCCGCAGCGATAACCATGATCGGGTGCTTGTCCTCCTTGATCTCCTGGTAGGCCTGAGAGTCGACGCACGTAGTGGTCACCAGAATTCCGAACTGTCTGTGCCGGAGCCGTGAGATCAGGCGAGACATCTCTCTCACTCCGACGGAATTCGGAAGCGTGTAGCATTTCGCTTCCAGTGCGAAGTCAACCAGAATCGAACCCGTGCCCTGCCCGATTCGAAACTGTCCCACCCCGTCCCTTCCTCCATCACGGGATGGACGGGTCACGTCCAGCGTAGCGATGTCGGGAGCGGCCAGCCGAGCGATCGCAGCGGCGAAATGCTCGAACGCGTGAGGATCATTCCGGAAGTGCTGCTGGATCACCTCGATCATCGCCTTTCCTTCATCGTCATCAGGCAATTGCTCGGACCGGGTGCGATATTCCAGAGAGCGCGTAGCACGTAGTGGAATCCGGCGACCGGTTTCCACCCACGTGCGCCACGCGGCCGGTGCGAACTCCATCGCCGGTTGCCGTGCGATGATGCTGGTGATCCATTCTCGCCTGACTACAGGCACATCAAGGACAGTGAAACGCGCCCGGTAATTCTGAAAGCGGTGACCCTTCGCCGTTCGCCAGATCGCGACGAGGTCCTCGTCCAGTGTAAGATCCGATGCGCCCGGAATCGCGAGGCCGAGAAAGACGACATCGCGCCAGCTTCCAGCCCGGCTGAAGAGGAATACCGGTGGTACCTTTTCCCTCCCGGGCCTTCCGCCGCTGGCATTTTGAAAGATCTGGCTCAGAATCGCGTTACCCTCTCTGCCCGTGTCATGTAATTCCCTCCCGGGCTTCTTGTTATCCCCGAAATAGGTAAAAATTCCCGTTTCTCTGTCCAGATCGTCAGGCCAGTCGGGATCATCAAGCGTGGAGATCAATGCCACCAGGTCCAGGGTCCCCCGACGCTTCCCTCGGATTCGAAATCCACCCTGATTGTCAACGTTAAGCAACGCGGGTAGCGGGTCATCTTTCGAATTCCCGTTCCGCCCGCCGACGTAGACTGCATCAACGTGCAAATCGGTGGTTTTCAGTTGATCGAATGGAACTGGCACTGAGAGGTATCTGGAAGGAGTGTTCAAGCGGTGGCGTATTCAGAACTCGCTGCAACGACGAACACTAGCTTTCAAGACCTTTCATCGCAGTCGTTTAGATAGCTGGTTGCCCACCAGAGCCCCATGAGACACGCGATTCAGTTGTCTCACGCTGGCACATTTGTAACTTCTAATTACCCCGCCGCGCCAGTCCTGCGATGCATATCGGTGCGACATAGACATGTGCATCGTTGTGTGGCGCTTGACAACATCCGGTTATATCGCCAACATCAATGCTCGCATATGTTTCCGGCGCGCGGCGAAACTCCCGCCCAGTCACGCGCGTACGGCCCCCGCGTTTCCCGCCCCGCATCCGGGGCACATCCCAAACCTCCCCGCCAACCGCAGAGGTTATCATGCAGTTCAGCTCTCCCCGCCTTCGCCGCACGCTGGCGCTGGGCCTGCTCGCATCGGCCGCGGCCTGCGGCTTCAAGGACAAGCTGGCCGAGAAGGGCGCCGAGAGCGGCGCCACCGCCGAGGACGTGGACCAGAAGAGCTCGGTGGCGGTGACCGAGGCCGAGCAGTCGGCGTTCAAGGCGCCCGCCGACAGCAGCCTCACCCCCGCGCAGGTGGAGGCGTACCTCAAGACCAGCCTGCTGCAGTTCGACCTGATCCGCTCCGAGGCGCCCGCGCTGCACCGGCAGGTCCAGGCCATGGACCAGCGCGCCAAGAATGGCGGCGTCCTTTCCGGCCTGCGCAACGCCGCCGAGGGGATCAGCGCCATGGGCCACTGGGCCGACCTGGTGGGCGGCAGCTACGTCCGCTCGGCGCGCACGCTCAAGCAGAACCCGGCCGAGATGGAGTACGTGCGCGAGCGCATGGCCGCCGTGAGCACCTACCTGATGATGCGCCCGATGCAGGACGCGGCCAAGCAGCAGGCCCAGGCGCTCCGCCAGCAGGCCGAGAGCATGAAGGGGCAGCCCGGCATCGACCAGTCGCAGATCGACGCGATGATGCAGAGCGCCAACGAGATGGAGAAGAACGCCGAGACGGCGGCGTCGGCCGCGCTGCAGCAGAACATCAACGCCGTGCACCAGGCCCGCGGCAACGTGACCGACGCCATGTGGACGCAGATCGGCATCGCCGGCGGCGGGATGGGGCTGCTGGCGCTCAGCGGCCTGGGCGACCCGGCCGACACCGCCACCGCCAACAAGCTGAACCAGTTCCGCCAGCTCTACACCGACGCGCTGGCCAACAAGGTGACCCCCGGGATGGAGAACAAGCCCGCCAACGGCCAGAGCTGACCGGCGGCCTTCGCTCCACTCCTGTACGCCGAAGCGGGCGGCCCCCACGCCGGGGCCGCCCGCTTCGCGTCTGCATCGTCGGACCGGTACCGGGTTCAGCGCGAAACCAGGTCCATCACCGAACCGGGGAACGTTCCGCGCAGACGGTGGCTCATCGAAATGGCTTCCGCATCGGTGAACGAGCAGACGGCGTCCGCCGCCAACCGGAGCCGCGCCTTGATCTGGGCGTCGCCCTCAAGCTTCAGGACGTCGTCCAGGTCCCTCTCCACCGAACCCGGGAGGATGTGACGGTTCTTGGGCTGCCCGTTCTTCTTGGGCTCCGACGCACGGAAGAATTCATCGAACAGGATCTCGATCACCCGCCGCTGTCCCGCCTGCTGGGTAGCCAGTCTCGGGTTCTCGATCACATAGTACCACACGAGCCGCTGCAGAAATCGCATCTGGATCTCGTGCAGGTCGTTGATGACGAGGGGTTTCTCAGCCCCCGGCGCCGCGATCGTCACCTCGGGAAGGAACTCCCGGATCAGTGACGAGGTGCGGCTCCGCAGTCGCGCCCGCTGCACCAGCGTTCCGGAGTATTCTTCCCCGAGATCCAAGCTGACAGCCAGGTCGAGCAGCACATCGGGCACGTCACCTTTGCCCAGCATTTCGCGCACGAACTCGTCATTGGTGTCGCGGCGCCACTGGTCGAGGAAACGCTGCCACTCACGCGGGGTGATCAGGCGGGCGAGCGGGATCAACCCCGCGCGAAGAAAATCCTCCAGGTCATGGACGCTGTACGCCAGGCCATCCGCGAAATCCATGATCGCGGCCTCCAGCGACGGCGTATCGTCCTGGTGGTATTTGCGCGCGAAGCCGAGATCCTCGGCCTCGGAATCGTAGGCGCCGTACTTCCGATACCGTTTCGAGCCCGCGCCTCCGGCCAGGTCACGTCCCCACGGGTACTTCAGCACCGAATCGAGGGCCGCGCGCGTGAGGTTCAGACCGCGGTACTTCTTCTCGTGGTGTGCCGCGAGCTTGGTAAGGATTCGGAACGACTGCGCGTTTCCCTCGAACCCGTACGGATTCCCCGCATCGGCGGCGGTGTCCGAACCGCCTTCCCTGACGAGGTCGTCGAGCGCTTTTTCGGCGATGTGCCCGAACGGCGGATGGCCCAGGTCGTGGGCCAGCCCGGCGGCGTCCACCACTTCGGGATCGAGGCCGCCCCACGCGTGGGCTTTCTCGACTTCCTTGCTTTGGGTGAGAAGGAATTCCGCGAGGCGCCGCCCAAGTTGGGCGACCTTCAGGGAGTGGATGAGTCGGTTGTGGAAGATGGTGCCTTCGGAAGCGGCAACCACCTGTGTTACACCGCTCAACCGCTTGAACGCAGAACTGTAGAGAACCCGGTCGCGATCACGCTGCCCGCCCCGGCGCTGGTCGGGCGCACCTTCACCATGTCGGCGAGTGTACCAGTCCGCGTCACGAACCGGCTCGTTCATCGGCGATCGAGGCGCCGATCAGCCGAAAGGGTGAGCCGTCCGTCGTCGAGGAGTGTCCACACGGCCTCGCGCACATCGGCCGAGGACAGGCCGTGGTGTTCGGCCTCATTCATCAAGTCTGTGGTGCGGAGGCGCTTGTCGGAGATCATCCCGAGCACCTTCTCCTCGACCGCGTCGAGGTCCGGTGCAGCGGCCACGGGGTCCATGAGGTCGCTCCTGGTCATGGCGAAGAGGTGCGCTTACGTCGCTTACCGCCGGAACTGCTCCACAGGATGTTGTGGTAATCCGTTCACCAACATACATCGAGTTGAGGTTTCATACCAGCATCTCGGTTCATGGTGCCGTTACTCGATTCACCCCCGCCCGACCGGGCATTTCCGTCGCGCCCCGACCGACCGCATCCGGCCGGCTTCGGCATGGCCGCGGCGTCCACTGCGATGTTACGGCGGGCGACGAAGCCGACCGGGTGGACTCGCCGGGCGGTTCCCCGCGAGGGTTCAGCGGGTGCGCTGGAGGAGGTTGTCGAGCTTGTGCCACTCCTGCGTCAGGTCGGCGCGGTCATCGGCGTCCAGGTCGGAGCCGCCATCGGTCAGCAGCTTCATCAGCTTGTCGCGCCGCGCCTGCAGCTTCGCGCGCTCCGCCTCGGACATCGGCGTTCCGTCGGCCATCGGTCTGCTCCCGTGGGGGTGGATGCGGCGCCCGCCGGCCGCCGGCGGATGCCGGGGCACCCGCGGGCCTCTCCAGGGCGACAAGATGCCCGTTCGCCGGTGCATGGGCCATACCCGGTGCCCGCCGAAGCCCGGCGGACGATTGCCCCCACCGCCGCCGCATGGGGTGGAGCGCCGGCTTGTCACCTTGCGGGGCGATCGGTATCGTGCGTCGGGGTTCCCTCCGCTCCTCCAGCTCCCGCCCCGCCATGCGCCCCTTCCGCCTCCTCGCCGCGCGCCCGGTATCGCGGCGTTCCCGGCCGATCATCCCGCTCTCGCGCCACCTGCTCCGCGCCCTGGCGGCGCTGTCGATCGCGGGCGTGGCGCAGGGCTGCGGGGCGCCCGCGCGGGCCAGCTCGGCGGGCGATCCGGCGGCGGTGGTCGATTCGCTCTACCGCGACCACTTCGCCCACGAGCAGAACTGGGACGCCACGTACCAGCGCCAGCGCGCGCGCTTCGCCCCGGATCTCGCCGCGCTGCTCGACGCCGACACCCGCGCCGCCGCGGCGAACGCGGACGAGATCGTGGGGCTGGACTTCGACCCGCTCACCTACGCGCAGGATACGATGACGGGCTACGAGCTGGCGCCGGCCACGCGCGAGGGCAGCGACGCCATCGTCCCCGTCACCGTGCGGCAGGACAGCGCGCGCACCGCCCTGCGCGTCCGCCTTGCACGGGTGGGCACGGGGTGGCGCGTGTCGAACATCCACTACCCCGAGGGCGACCTCGCCGCCATCCTCCGCCAGCTCGCCGCCGACCGCCGGCCCAAACCGTAGACCGGGCTCGTCGAAGCAGAGCGGCATCTCGAACGCTGCCCGCCTCCGGATCCCGGGTGCGGGCAGTGGTCGTTCGTGGGATCATACCCGACCGGAAAGCCCGTTGCCGTACGGGCTCCGCGGATGGGGCACGCCTTCAGGGGTGTGATCCAACCACTGCATCTTCGGATTCGCCATCCGCAGGCGGACGAGCGGGCTGGGGATGGGCCGGCGCGGCGGCTCGGGTTGCGGCGGATGACGAGGCGCGGGTACACTTGCGCCCATGCCACCCTCCATCCGCGAACTGATCGACCGGCTGGGCGCCGGCTCCGAGGCCGCCCGCCGCGAGTCCGGCGACGCCCTGCTCCGGCTCGGCGAGCCCGCCGTGGCCGCCCTGGCGCACGTCCTGGCCGACGCGGGGCCCGAGATCCGCAAGCCCGCCGCCTTCCTCCTGGGCCGCGCGGGTGACGCATCGCCCGCCGTGGTCGCCGCGCTCACCCGCGCGCTGGCGGACGAGGAAAGCAAGGTGCGCAAGAACGCGGCGGTGGCGCTGGGCCGGCTGGGCGCCGCCGCGGCCGTGGAGCCGCTGGGCCGCGCGCTCGCCGCCGAGGAGATGCTGTGGGTGCGCCCGTCACTGGTGCTGGCGCTGGGCGCGCTGGGCACCCCCGCCGCCGCCGTGCTGCGGACGGTCGAGCCCCGCTCGCCCGAAGAGGCCGAGGCGCTGCGCAAGGCGCTGGACCGCGCGGGAGACGGCGGCGCGGGCGTGCGCTGGAAGCACGACGGCCGCCTTCCCGTCGCCCCCCACCTGGCCGTGCCGCCGGGGCTGGAGGCGGTCGCCGCGGCCGAGGCGGTGGAGCGCGGCCTGGCCGAGCCCGTGCGCGTCCGCGAGGGGCTGCTGGCCTGCGCGCCGGCGCCGTACGGCGCGCTCTTCCCCGTGCTCCGCTGCGTCTACGCCGTCCGCTACCCGCTGGCGAGCGGCCCGCGGCTCTCCGGCGTCCCCGAAGACCAGCTCCCCGGCCGCGTCGCCGCGCTGGTCCGCGGCGCCGGGGTGCTGGGCGCGTGGCGCGAGTGGATCGACGCGCCGGACGGCGTGCTGCGCTACCGCTTCTCGCTCACCGGCCTGCGCGTCGCGCGGCCCACGCTGCGCGCGGTGCTGGAGGGTGTACGCGCCGCGCTCCGCCCGCTGGGGATGGGGGACAGCCCGTCCGCCTACGCCGCCGAGCTGCAGGTGGAAGCCGCGCGCGACGGGGCGCACCTCCTGCTCACCCCTACCTTCGTCCCGGACGACCGCTTCGCCTACCGCGTGGAAGACGTGGGTGCGTCGATCCATCCGGTGGTGGGCGCGTGCCTGGCCCGTCTCGCCCGCACGCCGGGCGCGTCGCTCGCCTGCGACCCCACCTGCGGAAGCGCCACGCTGCTGATCGAACGGGCCCGTCTGGACGACGTGGTCCGCTGCCGCGGCACCGACGTGAGCCCCACCGCCGTCCGCGCCGCGACGGCGAACGTGGCGGCGGCGGGGCTCACGCCGCGCATCTCCATCACCCGCGGCGACGCTTGCGACCCCGAGCATTGGGCCGAGTGCGACGAGGTGCTGGCCAACCTCCCCTTCGGCCTGCGCACCCGCCGCGCCGACGGCGACCACGCGCGCCTGTACGCCGGCATCGCCGCCAACCTGGCCCGGGCGCTGCGCCCCGGCGGCCGCGCCGTGCTCTACACCAGCGACCGCCAGGCCCTCCGCGCCGCGTTCGCCGGGCAGGCACGCGCGCTGACCGTCCGCGAAACCCTCACCACCCGCTCCGGCGGCCTGGACGTAGGCGTCTGGGTGATCGAGCGGCGGTGACCGTCCACCGTATGGTCACGGCGCCGCGCTCCGCTCCAGGAATCCGAGCACCGCGTCGTTGAACCGGCTGGGCGCCTCCATGTGCGCCATGTGGCCCAGCCCCGGCAGCACCACCTGCTCGGCACCGGGGACGCCGCGATTCACCCGTTCGGCGATGCGGAAGCAGTCCGGCACCTCGCGCTCGCCCAGGATGGTGAGGGTCGGCGCGCGGATGGCGTCCAGGCGCTGCAGGGCGGGAGGATCGAGGGAGATCGCCGGGTCCGCGTTCAGCCAGTGCCACCCGGAGTAATCCGCCACGATGCGGTGCAGCTCCGCGGCGGCGTCCGGGTTCTCCACCGGCCGGATGTCCAGCAGGCGCAGCCAGATCTCCCTCGCCGAGCCGATCCCCCACATCTGCGCGGCGGCGTAGATCGACCCCAGCGCCCCCGCGAACTCGGGCGAGTAGTCGAACCCCGCGGCGATCGAGCCGAACAGCACCAGCGCCCGCAGCATCTCGGGATGGCTGACGGCGAAGTCCAGCGCGATCGACCCGCCCGTCGAGTGCCCCAGCACCCGCGCCGGCGAGACGCCGAGCCAGTCGAGCAGCGCCTTCAGGTCCTCGTGGTGAGAGTAGCCCCCTCCGTCCGGCAACGACGACTTTCCGAACCCCCGCAAGTCATACCGGATTACCCGGTAGCACCCGGAAAACGCCTCCCACTGTCCGTCCCACACCCTGGTGTCCAGGCTGAACCCGTGCACCAGCACCAGGGGCTCGCCCGAGCCGGCGGTCTCGTAGTACAGCCTGGCTCCGTTCACCTCCGCGAAACCGCGGGTCGGTCGCATCTCAGTCCCTCCTGATCGAGAAGACTCGTGGGTGTGGCGGCCCATGCCAGAATCGGCGTGGAGGATTCCCGAGGCGTATCTCGTCGTTTTCGCGTCCATGGACGGCGCCACGGTCACGATACGGCGCCCGCCGCGGAAACGCGCTGCTCCCTGGCCCATGATCTTTCCATCGACATCCCGCCCCTGGCAAGAAAGAACCATCCATGCTGGATGAAGCCCAGGAACTGACGCTGATTCGCTCCGTCCTCGTGGAAACGTTCCCCGACGAATGTCAGCGTGTGGGCAAGGCAAACCTGAACGACATCGTCAGGCGCCGCGGAGAGGTCACGATCGTACCCATCGAGGGCGCGTCGCCGCTGGACTGGACCGCCGCGCTCCTGGTCCTCGCGGGCTCGGCCACCTTCATCAACCAGTGCCTGAGCATCACGAGGCACCTCCGGGCCGCGAACCACGGGGGCAGTGACGGCGCGCTCATCCACATCGTGCAGCAGAACGTGCTGAACGATGTAACGCAGTCCAATGGGGACAAGGAGGGGCGGATCGTCGTGGTCAACGAGATCGAGGTCCCGCTTCCCCAGGAGATCCTGGACCGGCTGGGGCCGGCCGTGATCGACCGGCTGATCGCCGCGTTGACGGCGCACCTGGCCGCTCGGGACGGCAAGGGAGACTAGGATGCGCCGGAATGGATTCGTTTCCCGTGCCATCTCGATGCTGCGGGCGGCGTGGGCAACGATCTGGCTTTTTGGCATACCCAAAGACCTGTGGGGCCTGTTGTGCGTCTGGCCCACGCTCTTCCTTGCCGTGGCGAGCTATCTCCGGGAGCCGAGCAGCGGGGGCGTGCAATTGATCGTCCTGGCCCTGGTCTGGGACACCCAGCTCGGCGCCTGGCTGACGATCTCGGCGATGAAGAAAGGCCGTGGTGCCCTGCTCGCCACGCTGGTCAGACTGCGGGATTGTGCCTACGTCCCCCTTGGATGGAGCCGGATCGTCGGGGCGCACAACGCGGACATCATCGAGCGATCGAGCCTGTTGGAGCTCATGCGCCGCCAGGGTCTCCCGTACGACCACAGCCAGGACGTCAGGTTCTTCCGCGTGGACATGGGTGACTCCGGGATGATCCTGGGGGGAGTGTGCGTGTTCAACATCCCGTTCATCGAGGCCGTGGTCCTGGTGCGGGATGACGAGATGGAGAACGCGCCGGTCCAGGAGCGGTTTGCTTTGTACCATGAGCTCGGGCACACGCTGGGGGACGAGTTCGCCTCCAGGTCGGCGCTGCACAAGGGCGTGAAGCTTCCGTTGGCGGCGCTCGTGCTCGCGGCCTTCGCGATGCAACCCGCGGCGTCTTCGCTCCGGGCGCTCGCCCTGTGCCTGCTGGGCCTTTCGCTCGTCGGGCTCACGCTGCGCAGGCGGTCGAAGAACTCCCACGCCATGTACGAGATGAGGGCGGACCAGTTCGCGATCGCGTTCCTGAACGACCAGGAGAAGGAGTACGTTCTCCAGAACGCCGCGTCGGTGCTCCCCAGGGATGAGAAGCTTTCCGCGTTGGAGCACCAGATCCGGGTCGCCGGGCTCCGGTCTTTCATCGAAACCGGTGAATCTTTCACCGACACGCACCCGGGCATGTCGCCGTGGGCGTTCATCGTCGAAACGCAGTTGACCGCGCTCAACCTGGGCGCGTGGATGATCCTGCTCTCCCGCTTCATCGGCACACCCAGCCCCGACCTGCTGTACCGCTTCCGCTGGTTGCTCGCGACTTTGATCGTCCTGTCGGTGCTGAGGTATGCGATCCATTACGTGAAGGGATTGATGATCGAGCTGATCTTCATCCGGCGCTTCACCTGGCAGGACGGAACGTTCAAGCTCCGCCGGGGCCCCGCGTGGAGCCCGTACGACGACGCGGCCGCGGCGTGAGCCGAGGTGGCCGCGCCCGGCTTCGTGGGAACCGGGAACGGGGATGTGACACCGGGTCGTGCGATCGACGGATCAGGGCGCGTCCACTCCGGGTCGGACTCTCTTGACGGGGGCGGCACGGGGCATTTACGTGCGTCTCGCCGGCATCCCCCTCCCGCCGGCGCGGCACCCCTCCTATGAATGCTCTCCATGCTGCGCCCCTCCCGCAGTCTTGCCTCCTGCTTTCGCCTGTTCGCCCTGCTGCCGCTGGCCGCCTGCGCCGAACGCTCGCCCGTGTCGCCGAGAGCGGATACGCCCGAGCCGGCGCGGCTGGCCACGCTGCGCTGCGCGGTGGAGGTGCGCGCGGAGTCGCTGGCGTGCGCCCCGTCCGTCCCCGACGCGGGCGGGGCGCGTGGCGACCTGGTCGTGGGCGGGCAGGGCGTGTACGTGCGGCTCACCAGCAGCGGCGTGTCGTACAACTCGGTCACGCACGAGCTGAGCGCGAACGTGACCGTGCAGAACCTGCTGGGGCAGCCGATCGGCACCAGCGACGGCGTGAACCCCGACCCCAACGGCGTGCGGGTGTTCTTCGACACCGGCCCCACGGTCACCGACGGCGTGGGCACCGTGGACGTGGCGAACGAGGACGGCAGCGATGCCTTCACGCACGCCGCGCAGCCGTACTTCAGGTATCCCGAAATCCTGCAGACCGAGGAGACCAGCGCGGCGCACGAGTGGCGCTTCTCGGTGCCGCAGCTGGTGACGCGCTTCGTCTTCACGGTGTACGTGTCGGCGCCGGTGCCCGACCCGCAGGCGCTGAAGCGGATCGACCTGGACCCGCGCACCCTGGCGGTGGGCGGCTACCACAGCTGCGCGCTGAACACCGCCGGCGCTGCCTTCTGCTGGGGCGCCAACGACGACGGGCAGATGGGGAGCGCCTCCGCCGACAGCGTGCCGGTGGCCGTGGCGGGCGGCTTCACCTGGAAGTCGCTGACGGCCGGGCGCTACCACACCTGCGGCATCACCACCACCAACCAGGCGTACTGCTGGGGTGACGACCAGACGGGCCAGCTGGGCGACGGCGGCGAGAGCGACGCCCACGCGCCGGTGCCCGTGAGCGGCGGCCTCGCCTGGCGGATGCTGGACGCGGGCGCCGGGCACACCTGCGGCGTCACCACCGCAGGCGCGCTCTACTGCTGGGGCGACGGCCTGGCCGGGCAGCTGGGGACGGGCGACTCGGCGTCGAGCGGCACGCCGGTGCAGGTGACGGGCGGGCGCACCTGGGCCTCGGTGAGCGCGGGGACCGGCCACACCTGCGGCGTTACCCGCGGGGGCGCGGCGTACTGCTGGGGCGACGATTCGAACGGCGAGCTGGGCGGCGGGCTGGCCACGCCCACCGCGCGGCCGGCGCGGGTGGCGGGCGGGCGCTCGTGGCGGTGGGTGAGCGCGGGCGAAGGCTTCAGCTGCGGCATCACCTCGCCGGGAGCGGCCCTGTGCTGGGGGCTGGACTCGGCCGGGCAGGCGGGGAACGGCGCCGCCGGCCCCACCGACACGCCCGGGACCGTGAACGGCGGGCTCACCTGGTCGAGGATCAACGCCGGGCGCGAGACCGCCTGCGGGGTGACCACGGGCGGGGCGGCGTACTGCTGGGGCTACAACAACACCGGCGAGATGGGGATCGGCTCGACCATCAACCGCGACGAGCCCGTGGCGGTGGGGGGCGCGCTGACCTGGGCGTGGGTGGACAACGGCGACTACCACACGTGCGGGATCCGGACCACCGGCGAGGCCCGCTGCTGGGGTTACAACGCGCAGGGGCAGCTCGGCACCCGCGACACCGACGACCACCGGCTCCCGGCGCCCCTGTACGGCGGGGGCGTCTGGAAGCAGTAGCTTCGCCCTTCGGCGTGGTTCGGCCACGGGAGCCTCACGACCCGTCGTGGGGCTCCGCTCGTTGGGCGGAAGGCGACGGCGGTCGTTCTACCCGAGCCGCGTGATCCGTCTGCACGAAGGGTCGCCATGACCTCACGCAGGGTCCGCAGGGTTCGCGGAGAACTGCCGTTTTTCCGCGGACCCTGCGGACCCTGCGTGAGGAAGCAGTTCCGCTGGATCGGGGATTCCGCATCGGGGCGCCCCGGAATCACGCGGGTCGGTCCAACTCCACCGGAGGGAGGGAGCTGGACAAGCGTTGCGCGGCCGGGGGACCGGGCGTAATCTGCCGCACTCGCACACCGGAACGGGGCCCACCCCCTGAACCCAGCCACGGAACATACCCCAGTGCTCAAGCGCCTGTTGGGCGGCAACCTGCTGAACCTGCTGCTGGTGTTCGTGCCGGTGGCGTTCGTGCTGGAATACGCCGTGCACGCCAGCCCCACCCTGGTCTTTGTCACCTCGTGCCTGGCCGTGATCCCGCTGGCGGGGATGATGGGCCACGCCACCGAAGAGCTCGCCGAACGGATGGGCGAGGGGGTGGGCGGCCTGCTGAACGCCACCTTCGGCAACGCCGCCGAGCTGATCATCGCCATCATCGCGCTGCGCGCCGGGCTGTTCGACCTGGTCAAGGCGTCGATCACCGGCAGCATCATCGGCAACATCCTGCTGGTGTTCGGCCTGAGCACGCTGGTGGGCGGGCTGCGCTACAGCACCCAGAAGTTCAACGCCACCGCCGCGGCGGCGGGGACCACGCTGCTGGTCCTTTCGGCGGTGGGGCTGCTGGTGCCGGCCAGCTTCCACGCCATCGTGGGGAACACCGCCGTGGCGGCCGAGCGCAACCTGTCGTTCGAGATCGCCGTCGTGCTGATCATCACCTACGCGCTGTCGCTGGTCTTCACGCTGAAGACGCACCGGCACCTGTACGTGGGCGACGTGGCCATCGAGCACGACGAGCCCGGCGACGTGCACCCGGGGCCGATCTGGAAGCCGGTCCTGCTGCTGCTGCTCGCCACCGCGGGGATCGCGATGATGGCCGAGTTCCTGGTGGGCGCCGCGTCCGAGACCGCCGAGTCGCTGGGGTGGAGCGAGGTGTTCGTGGGCGTGATCGTGGTGGCCATCATCGGCAACGCGGCCGAGCACAGCACCGCGGTGATCATGGCGCTGAAGAACAAGATGGACATCGCCATCAACATCGCGGTGGGGAGCAGCATCCAGGTGGCGCTGTTCGTGGCGCCGGTGCTGGTGCTGCTCAGCTACCTCATCGCCCCCCGCCCCATGGACCTGATCTTCACCCGCCTGGAGGTGATGGCGATCGCCGTCTCGGTGATCATCATGGGCTACGTGGCGGCGGACGGCGAAAGTCACTGGATGGAGGGCGTGCAGCTGCTGGCCGTGTACGCCATCCTGGGGATCGCCTTCTTCTTCCTCCCGATGCCGCACGGGTGAGCGGAGGGCTTCGCATCGATCGGCAATCCGTCTACCGTTCGACCAGTTACCCCCCGGCCACTCTTCTGGCCGGGGGTGTTGCATTGCGGTGGGGCCACCCCGGTGGACCCGGCGGTTTTCGGAAGCCGCGCAATGCGTTAGATTGTTCACCGTTCGTGCTGTCCGCGCGGCGCCCTGCTGGGGCGCCGCGTTCGCTTGGCCGGCAGTTTCTCGGTTCCAGTCTCCCCCTGATCAACGGATGATGCACCGCAGTACGGCGGACGGGTTCGACGCCGTGGTGATCGGCAGCGGCTTCGGCGGGTGCATGGCCGCGCTGGAGCTGGTGGAGGCCGGCTGGCGCGTGCTGATGCTGGAGCGCGGCGGCTGGGTGGAGCGCGGCCCCCACAACTGGCAGGGCGACGGCGCCTTCGTGCGCACCCCCTTCTACGCCGCCGACGCGCCGTACTCCGTCCACACCGGCGATCCGAAGCCGAAGACCGAGAAGCTGTGCACCTGCGTGGGCGGCCCCAGCGTGTTCTACGGGGGCGCCTCGTTCCGCTTCCGCGAGGGTGACTTCGGCGCCGCCCCCGAGATCGTGAGCGGCAGCGGCGCGGCGTGGCCGGTCGGCTACGCGGAGATGGAGGCGTTCTACGGCCAGGCCGAGCGCCTGCTGGGCGTGGCCGGCGAGGCCGGCGCGGACCCCACCGAGCCGCCGCGCGGCACCCCGTACCCGCAGCGCCCGCGCGAGGCCAGCGCCACGAGCAGGATGATGGCGAAGGCGGCGCAGTCGCTGGGGCTGCACCCGTTCCCGATCCCGCTGGCCATCAACCACACGGCCGGGCTGGGCGGCGTGTGCCAGGCGTGCACCACCTGCGACACCTTCGCCTGCGCCATCGGCGCCAAGAACGACCTGGCCGTCCGCGTCGTCCCCCGTCTCCTGTCCGGCGGGATGGAGCTGCGGGCGAACACCGTCGTCACACGGCTGATCGCGGAGGGCGGACGCGTGACGGGCGTGGAGTGCGTGGACAAGGCGACGGGCGAGCGCTCCGTGGTCCACGGCGGCACCGTCATCCTCGCCGCCGGCGCGCTGGCCACGCCGCATCTCCTCCTCGCCTCGGGGCTGGAGACGCTGAACCCGGCGGGCGATGCCGTCGGCCGCTACCTGATGCGGCACTGCAATGCGATGACGTTCGGCTTCTTTCCGCGCAAGCCGAACCCCGAGCGCGTGCACCACAAGCAGCTCGCCATCCACGACTTCTACTGGGGGTCGGGCGAGCCGGGCGCGCCGCGGGGGAAGCTGGGGAACATCCAGCAGATCATGGGGCCGCAGGCGGCGCTGATCGGCCACGTGCTGCCGAAGGCGCTCGGATTCCTCGCCAGGGTCGCCGAGATCCCCGCCAGCCGGCTCACCGGCCTCCTTTCCATCGCCGAAGACCAGCCGCGCCCCGATAACCGCGTCCGCCTGGGCGGCGAGACCGACGCGTACGGGCTGCCGAAGATGATCGTCGAGCACCGCTACACCGGGCGTGACCTCGCCGCGCGCAACTTCATGATCCGCAAGGCGAAGCAGATCCTTCGCCGGGCCGGTGCGCTCTTCTGCGTGAACTGGGACGTGAGCACCTTTTCGCACGCCGTGGGCACCGTCCGCATGGGTAACGACGAGACGCGGGCGCCGCTGGACGCCGCCTGCCGCTACCGTGGGCTGGAGAACCTGCACGTGACCGACGGAAGCGTCTTCCCCACCAGCGCCGGGGTGAACCCCAGCCTCACCATCGCCGCCAACGCGCTGCGCGTCGGCCGGCTGATCGCCCGCGGCGCGCCGGCCGATGCGGCCGCCGGCGCGGCCGCGGCGGGAGGGATCGGCTGATGGCGGAGGGGATCGGGATCGCGTTCCTGGGGTGCGGCAAGATCGCCGTCCGTCACGCGAAGCTGCTGAAGAAGCTGGGCGGCGTGCGGCTTTACTTCGCCAGCCGCGACCGGGCGAAGGCGGAGGATTACGCGCGCAGGCTGGGCGGCGCGGGCGCGTTCGGCGGCTACCAGGCGGCGATCGACAGCCCGGACGTTGACGCCGTGCTGGTGCTGACGCCGCCCAGCCTGCACCTGGAGCTGACGCTGGCGGCGCTCGCCGCGGGGAAGCACGCGGTGGTCGAGAAGCCGCCCTTCCTGCACGCGGCCGACTTCGACACCGTGTGCGAGGCCAGGGAGCGCGCCGGGCGCCGCGTGATGGTGGCCGAGAACTACTTCTACAAGCCGCTGGCCGAGGCCGTGCGCGAGACGCTCGCCTCCGGCGCCATCGGCGAGATGCGCATCCTGACCGTCAACGCGCTCAAGGAGCAGACGGTGAGCGACTGGCGCGGCGACATGGCGCTCTCCGGCGGGGGAGCGCTGTACGAGGGCGGGATCCACTGGATCAACTTCTTCGCCAACCTGGGGCCGAAGATCGTCGGCGTGCAGGGCTTTCGCCCCGGCGGCGACGACGGGACGCCCGACCGCTCGATGGTGGCGGCGTTCACCTACGACACCGGCGCCGTGGGCACCCTCTACTACAGCTGGGAGACGCCGGTGCTGATGAAGGGGCTGCACCTCTCCGCCGTCTACGGCACCGAGGGGGTGGCCACCTTCGAGAGCAACGGCATCTTCCTGTCCGTGCGCGGCAAGCGCCGGCGGATGCGCGCGGGGCTGGGCGACATCGCCGGCTACATGGGGATGTGGCGCGACTTCGTTCCCGCGCTGACCGAGAACCGCGAGCCGCGGTTCAGCTTCGACAGGGCCCGGCGCGACCTGGTGCTGACCGAGGCCGTCTACCGTTCACTCAGCCGGGACCTGTCGGTGCCCGGCCTCACCTGACCGTTCACCTTGCCGATGACCATCCTGATCGGGCTGCTGGCGGGCGCCCACACCTCCAGCTGGGGGATGTACAAGGACGCGCCGCACGAGGGCTTCACCGTCCCCAAGTACTTCCGCAGCATCATCGTGGCCACGCTGGTGGCCCTCTTCATCGACCGCGTGGTGGGCTTCGCGCCCGACACCTTCGCGCACGCCGCCGTGTTCTTCGGGATGGTGTACGCGGGCGAGCGGCTGCTGGTGGAGCTCTGGAAGACCTTCATCCGCGAGGAAGACCAGAGCAAGTACTTCATCCCCATGCAGTTCGGGGTGTTCGGCAAGCCGATCAAGAGCCGCGCGGTGCGCTGGGCGATCCTCGTCGCCGTGGTGGCCGTGGTGACGCTCACCATCTGGGGCGTGACCACGCTGCAGGCGAAGTATCCCGATGCGCCGAAGTGGCTGGTGCTGCTCCTGGCCAGCGCGGGCGGGTGGTTCAGCGCGTTCGGCGGGGCGTGGAAGGACGCGCCCGTGGAGGGCTTCGAGACCTTCAAGTTCTTCCGCAGCCCGGCGATCGCCACCACCTGGAGCACGGTGATGGCGTTCTTCACCCACAACTGGGTGTTCATCGGGCTGGCGGGGATCGGCTACACGGTGGCGACGATCGAGACGTACAAGACCTTCTTCTTCCCCAACAAGCCGCGCGGCAAGTTCGCCGGCAAGCCGATCCTCTTCCCCAGGATCCTGGAGCAGCGCAAGTACGTGGCGATCCTCTACGCCTGCATCTGGATCGCGGTCGCGACGAACCTGGTGCTGGCCTTTGTCGGGCCCAGGGACGGGCTGCTGCCGTAGGGGGGCGAAGCGAGGGCTTGAACGGAAGGGCGAGGGGGCGGGCACCGGGTGCCGGCCCCCTCGCCGTTTTCGGGCAGATCCGGTAGATCAGTTGTACGCCAGCCGGTTGCGCGTGATCAGGCCTTTGAGCAGCCGGTCCTTCAGCGCCTGCCGCACGCTGCCGCGGTCGTTGAGCGCGCTCAGCAGCGGGTGGTCGAATTCGGGCAGCTCCTTGCGAACCGCGCCCAGGGTGACGCCGGCCCCGGCGTTGAGATTGGAGAAGTCGATGGCCAGGGCGTTCCTTTGCAGCGTGATGGCGGGGTCCAGCAGCTTGAGCCAGTACATGATGATGGTGGTCTCGAGCTCACGCGTGCGCGTGGCCGCGTTGGCGCCCGCCAGCGCGCCCGCGGTGCCGTTGCCGACGTGCGCCATGGGCCCGCCCTGCGCCATCGGGTGAAAGTTCCCGAAGAAGTAGTGGAGGGTCCACAGCCGGGCCTTGAGCAGGTCGAGCATGGCCAGGTTCACCAGCAGGGTGAGGTGGTTGCGGTGCACCTCGGCCAGGTACAGCGCCGTCGCGATCTGCCGGGCCACGCGGTTGCGCGCCATGCCACGCGTCAGCGGCGCCCGCGCGCCCCTGGCCAGCGTGATCAGGTCGGCCACGACCTCGTCGGCGCTGCCACCCGCCGCCAGGTACTGCCCCAGCAGGATGGCGTAGGTCACCGCCGCCGGGTTCCCGCCCGCCGCCAGCTCCACATAGCCATTCGTGCCGGTGACGTGCCAGTACTCGCCGGCGTTGTTGTTGGGCACGCCCACCGCACCCGGCAGGCCGGTCAGCCCTGCCCACCAGTCGTTGGCCCACTGGTCCTGGGTTCCCGGGTTGGGGTGGTCCTTGAGCGCCAGCAGCGTCCACCCGCGCAGGCTGTTCTCCAGGCGCACGCCGGGCCCGGCGGCAGGCTGAACCGCACGGTTCTCCAGCGTGCCGCGATAGGTGGCGATCACTTCCACCATCATCTGGTGCACGTCGTCGAGTGTGAACGCCTGGCCGTTCGCGGTGAGCCCCGTGAGCGTGTAGCGCTGCCACTCGGCCGCGGGGGCGGCACAGCCGTTCTGGTTATTCGCCAGATCCACCAGGTGGGGCATCGGAAGTTCGCGTGGTGAGCGGGAAAGACAGCGCCCGAACGGCACCCAGCCCGCGGTAGGCACCACGGACTGTTCACCTGATACGGTTTTCAGTATCAGCCGAACGAGGATACCACGAGTAGTGCGGTGCGTCAATCGCGGTTCCCGCAGTCACCGGTGTGGACAGGGGTGGCGGGATCAGCGGCCCACAGCGGGAGACCGGCCGCCGCATCACCGTGAGAAGCAGACACCACATCATCGAAACATACTTCGCGACCTATTGTGAAAAGTATGGTCGCGGTTATCTTCATCGCCGAGGCGACACACCATCCGTGAGGGAGGTGAGCATGCACGTTCGCAAGACAGCACTGAATGTCAGCAGCGAAGCTCTCTTTCTGCCGTCGCGCTGTACGGCGGGATGGGTCGTGTTCGTCGTTGCTGACGATGAGGTGAGATGAAGCGGCCGGGCTCCGGGTGAGCCCGGCCGTTCGTGCCGGTGGCGCGACCGCGCGGCCGGCGTTCCACACTCCTCAACGGAGGATGCAATGCAGGGGAAGATGAAGCTGGACCTGGACGGGCTGAACGTGGAGACGTTCGAGGCCGAGGCACAGGACGCGGCCCGCCGCGGCACCGTGCGCGGGAACGAGCTGATGGTCAGCATCGACACCTGCTACGACTACACCTGCCGCGGCTACGGAACCTGCGGCATCTACCCCTGCAAGCCCGTGCCCTGAGCCGGCCGCCAACCTCCATCCAACCACCAGGATACACGATCATGGCGAAGAAGCTGAGCCTGGAGATCGACCAGCTGCGCGTGGACTCGTTCGAGCCGCAGGCCCTGGAGCAGAGCGGGACCGGCACCGTCCGCGGCCACGGCTTTACCCTGCCCTACTGCGACAGCCAGTACGACCGCACCTGCAACGGCTACGGCACATGCGGGATCTACCCCTGCAAGCCCGTGCCCTGAGCTCGGCGGCGTGAGCGGATGCCGGCGCCCGGAGCGCGCCGGCATCCGCCGCGTGGACCGATACGAGCCCCGGCGCCTGCGATGGGCGCCGGGGCTCGCTGCGTCGGCAGTGGTGGCGAACGCTCTCGTGATGAATGCTTCACTCGGCGGCTGGCGAGAGCGGGGCGCTGATGGAGTGATAGGCGGGGAGCACGAACACGGGCCATCCGGTACGTGCCAGCGCCGCGTGCACGAACTCGCGGAAGTATGGCCAGGTGTTCAGCGGCAGGTTCCGCCGCTGGAACTCGGTGAAGAGCTGGTCGGACATGCGCTGTGCCGACGAATACTTCACCTCGAACTCCGCCTCGATGGAGACGGCGGTGCCGGTCTCGTCGTCGTACGTGCCCGCGAACCCGAGCTCGTGGAACACCAGCACGTGTCCATCCTGGTTCTCGTACCGGGCGCCGGGCTCGGAAAGGGTGGGAATCAGGTGCCCGCGCTCGGGGGTGGACGGTGCCTCGATCCGGGCGCGCGCCAGCCGGATGGACACCAGGTCGAGCTCGCCGATGAAGGCGTTGTACACCTCCGCCGTCAGGGCGCGCGCACGCGCCGCCGCGGCCGAGGATGTCCCTTCGCCCTTGCCTGGACCTGTGCGGGCCACGGCGGCTCGCCTGGCACGGGGCGGAGTGCCGGCCTCCGGCGCCTCAGAGCGCGAACGCTTTGCTGCCACGGGTCCTCTGCAGTTCGTCGTGGTCGCGGAGCCACGCCGGCTCCGCGGGTTCCAACCGCGTGACGTGCGGGTCCCACCGCGAAACGTGCTCGAGTACATCGTCCAGCTTCTGGCTCAGACGCTCCACGCCGCGATGGGTGCCACGCCGCTCGACTCCTTGCGACAGGACCGAGGTGACGTACACCTCCACCGAAACGCCTTCATCCCGGGCCTCGCGCTCCAGCCGCGCGAGCAGGCTTTGCGGCAGGGCCAGCCCCGGCGCGGCTTCCGGAGGCGGAGCAGCCCACCGCGGGTCCGGCTCCAGCGCCGTGCCCTGCCGCTCAGCCAGGAACGCCAGCACCGCGGGAAAACGATCGATGGCGCGCAGGAGGTTGTCCATGGCGCGCGTCTGCAGCACCCGCCCCGCCTCCCAGCGCGCAACGGTCTTGCGTCCGACTCCCAGCGCGTTTTCGAGCTGCGCCTGCGTCACGCCCCACCGGCGCCGCATCGCCACGATCTGGTCGGGGTGGAGAAATCCGTTCAGCTCGCGGTATGCCTGGCCGGCGCGGCGCTCGGCCTCGATCGCCTGCGCGTAGCTGTACTCCTCCTCGCCGCACACCGAGCAGCGGTAGAGCTCCTCGCGCACCCGGACCGTGGTGCCGTGGATCGGGAAGTCGCGCTCGCGCTCGACGGTCTCCAGATGGTCGGAACAATGGTGCGCCGCCTTGCCGCCCATATCGCCTCGCTGTCAGATCGGGATGTCATCATCGTAGTCGTGGAACGAGATGAGGATCACGTGATCCTTCGCGTTCCGCGCCTCTACCTTCACCTTCACCCAGATCAGCCGCTCGAACTTGTGAAGTGAACGCGGTAGACGTCCACCCAGCCGGCCTCGTTCTGCTCGGCGAACTTCCAGTGCTCGTCGCCGAGCGCCAGGATCGTCTTGCGCATGGCCGCGGCCGGAAGCGCCACCGATGCCGGGAGCAGCACGGCCGCTTCGTCCAGCGCCTTGCGCGTGATTGGATCTGGTGGATTCGGGCCAGCGTTTGAACGTAATCGAGCGGATATTCCGGAGTGCCGACCTTGCGACGCTTGCCTCTCGCCATGGGGCTTCTGGACGCCGGAAATCCTGTGGGGTGGGAGAGCAGGCCGCGCTATCGTAATGCGACGCTTCATCCAAGGTATCATCCTGCCACCTTCTATGCAACCATGAGGGTGCAGCATGATACCCTGCGAAGCAAGAAGTAGTCCGCAGCCCTTTCCCCGTGCGTCAGCCGGTGAAGGCCGCGGTTTCGGCCAGCAGCTCGAACGAGCGCATCCGCGCCGCGTGGCTGTGGACCACGGTGGTGACCATCACCTCGTCCGCGCCGGATTCGGCCGCCAGCGCGTCGATGCGCTCGCGGACGGTGTCGGGGGTGCCGACGACCTGGAGGCGGCGGTAGCTGGCGACGACGGCGCGCTCGTGCTCGGTGTAGGGGTACGCGGCCGCCTCTTCGGGGCTGGGGAGCGGCATGAACTGGCCACGCTGCAGGCGCACCCAGGAAAGCTGCATCGAGCCGGCCAGGTACTCCGCCTCGTCCTGCGTCGGCGCCACCACGGCCGAGACGGCGACGATGGCGTGCGGCTGGGGGAAGGCGTCGCTCGGGGTGAAGGCGTCGCGGTACTCGCGCAGCGGCGGGGCGGCGGGGGCGGGGCTGAAGTGGCTGGCGAAGGCGTAGCCCATCCCCAGCTGGCCGGCCATCCGCGCGCTGGCGCCGCTGCTGCCCAGCAGCCACACCGGCGGCAGCGGCACCCCCTCGGGCACCACGCGCACGTTGCGGAAGGGGTGGCCCTGGGGGAACTCGCGCCGCGAGAGCGCCGTGAGCTCGGCCAGCTGCTGCGGGAACTGCTCGGCGTCGAACGGGCGCAGCGCGGCGCTGGTGGCCGGATCGGTGCCCGGCGCGCGGCCGATGCCTAAGTCGATGCGGCCGGGGTGCAGCGTGGCCAGGGTGTGGAACGCCTCGGCGATGCGCAGCGGCGCGTGGTTGGGAAGCATGATGCCGCCCGAGCCCACCCGGATCCGCTCCGTGGACGATGCCACGTGCTCGATCAGGATCTCGGGGCTGGAGCTGGCGATGCTGGGCATGCCGTGGTGCTCGGCCAGCCAGTAGCGCACGTACCCCAGCCGCTCGGCGTGCCGCGCCAGCTCGCGCATGTTGCGGAAGGCGTCGGCGGCGGTGCTGCCGGAGGGCACGGGTGCAAGGTCCAGCACGGAAAGCGGCACGGGCATCGGATCACCATCGGCTGCAACAGGGCGCGGGCGCCGTCACCTTGCGGCACCCGCGTCGCTTCGTCGGTCCGGAGATTGTACACGCATGAACTATTCGCGTTCGTTCGCGCGGCCGGCCCTCACCCTGGCGTCCAGGCGCGGACTGCGTCGCGTCCTGAACGCCTGTCCCTCTCCCGAACTGCGGGAGAGGGACGTTTTGCGCTCCGCGCGGCTGCTTCTCACGCGTGGGCGACATCTTCCGCGCGCCGGGGCGGCGGCGGCGCGGATGCTGGTAGTCCGCGAAGGCGGACTTCGTGTGGTCGTTGCCGCGGATTCATCCGCCCCTGCCCCCCGCGGCGCCGATCGAAATTCCGCAGGCTCGCGACTTACTCGGGCGTCGGCGCCGCTCTCGGGCGCTCGTCCGCCCAGTACGCCTCCTGCTCGGACTCCTGCAGCGGGCTGATGGCGACGAACGAGCCGCGCTCGCGCCGGAACCACTGGCGGTGCGTGACGCCGCTCACGCGCACCCGGTCGCCCGCGTCGGTCCGCACCAGGCGCACGAACCGCTGCCGCGTGGTGACCTCCACGCTGTCGCCCGCCGTCCGCACGCCGGTGATCGCCTCGGCCAGGGTGTCCAGGCGCACCACGGCCGCCATCCGCCGGGCGAGGTCCGCGCGGATCTCGGCGTTGGTCACGGGCGTGCCGTCCGGACGACGCGCACCCACGGCCGAATCGGGGCCCGGGACCAGCAGCCTGGGCTCGCGCCGCTGCCACGCGGCGCGCGCCCGGCCCACCCGCGCCTCCACGTAGCCGCGCAGCGCGCCCATCTCCGCGGCGGACAGCCCGCTCCCCGGCGCGCGGGCGGGGGGAGCGGGGCATGCCGCGGCGGCGAGCGGCAGCGCGGCGAGGAGCATCGTCCGCGTCCAGGTGGTTCGTCTCACGATGTGCGTCGTCGGATGGAGGTTCGATCGGCTCCCGGCCCGCGGGGTGATCCGGCGATGGCCGATGGATCAATCCCCCGGACGGCCGCCCACGGCGTGCAGCGATCGGGCCGCGCGCGGTGGCGGCGCTCCAAGTGATTGCCATCCACCGCGATGCGTGATTAGACTTACCGTCCTGCCGGTCATCGCCCCGCACGCTTCATCATCGCTCTCCCCCTTCCGTAGCGGCGACGTACATGGACCGCACGTTCACCCAGATCCCCACGCTGCGCGGCCGGTGGCTGCGTCTGGCCCGCGCCACATGGCTCGCGGGTACGCTGCTGTCGCTGGCGCTCACCGGGTTCGGCGCGTACCGCTGGATGGTGTTCCAGGTCCGGGTGATGCCCGCGTTCCGCGCCGTGGGCCTTACCGCGCACGGCGCCGAGGCCGCCGCGGGGTTCCCGCTGATGGCCACCCCTGGCGGAGTGGCCGCGCGCGCCGGGGTGCGCCACGGCACCCTGCGGGCGGTGGACGGCACGCCCGTGCCCCCCGGCGCCACGCCGCGCGAGGTGGCGGCGCTGCTGAGCGGCAGGCCGGGAACGGCGGTGGCGCTCACCGTGGGCGACGATACGGGCGGCACGGCCACGTACCGGCTGGTGCGCCAGGGGCCGCGCGCGGCGGGGCCGGTGGCACAGGCGGAGCGCGAAACGCTGCTCGCCATCATCGCGCTGGTGTACGTGCTCGGGCTGGTGTCGGTCGCCGTCCTGCTGTTCGCGCGCCGGCCCGGCGACCCCGCGGCGTTGACGGTCTCGCTCGCGCTGGCGCTGGTCTCGGTCGGCAACACGCTGGCGTGGCACGGCGGGCGCGACTTTCCCGCGCTGATGCCGGTGCTGCGCACGGTGGTGTGGGTGGGGATCATTCTCGCCTTCTGGTTCTTCTGCATCTTCCCGGACGGGCGGATCGCGCCCTCGTGGACACGGGTGTGGGCCCTGCTGGTGCCGGGGTACGCCGCGGTGGTGGAGTTCGTGGCCGCCCGGCGGTCGGCGCCGGCGTTCTACGCGCTGATCGCGGGCGGGATGCTGCTGGGCGTGGTGGCGCAGGTGCAGCGATACCGCCGGGTGGCCTCGGACACGCAGCGGCAGCAGACCAAGTGGGTGGTGTTCGGGATCGCGGCGGCGATGGTGCTGTACGCCGCGGGCGGGCTGCTGGTACCGCTGGTCCCGCCGGCCGGGCACCCGGCGTGGGCCGCGTGGCGCGAGGTGGTGCAGGAGACGCTCACCACCTGGGGGCTCCTCCCGATCCCCGCCGGCCTGGCCGTCTCGCTCCTGCGCTACCGCCTGTGGGACGCCGACGCCGTGCTCTCGCGCAGCGCCACCTACGCGCTGCTCACCGTGGCCCTCGCCGCCACCTGGGCGGGGATGAGCCAGGTGGCGCAGGGCGTCCTCGGCGGAATGATGGGCGCGGAGAGCGGCGCCACCGCGGCCGGGCTGTCGGCGGCGCTCACGGTGGCGCTCTTCAACCCCGCGCACGACCGGGTGCGCCGCTGGGCCGACCGCCGCTTTCTTCGCGACCTGGTGGAGTTCCGCGAGCGCCTGCCGACCGTGGTCGGCGACCTCCGCGAGACGGAAGACCTGGACGGATTGCTGGCCGTGGTGCTGGCGCGCGTCTGCACGGCGCTGCGCTGCGGCCGGGCGGCGGTGTTCCTGGGGGATGATGGGCGCACCCTCGCCGCCTCGCGCGGCCTGCCGCCCGACGTCGCCGCCGACAGCGCAGCCGACTGGCCCGCCGCGGCCGAGGACGAAGGGCCGATCGTGCAGGACTGGAACTACGAGATCTTTCCGCTGCGGGTGCGGCTGGCGGCGGAGCGCGGAGGCACGCCGGTGCGCGTGGGTTGGCTGGCGCTGGGCCCGCGCCCCGACGGCAGCGGCTACGGCAGCGACGAGCTCGAGGCGCTGGCCGCGGTCGCCGGCCCCATCGCCCGCGCCATCTGGATCGTGCGCGCCCGCGCCGAGCGTGAGGAGGAGCTCGAACGCCGCCTCCAGGCCGCCGAAGACGAGTTGCGGCGGGCGCGGCCGCGGATCGCGCTGGAAGGGACGGGGATCGCGGTGGATGGAAGCGGCGCCGTGGCCTGACCATCCTCCGTTGGAGCGATGTCGCGCCGGGGGCGGGGTGGCGGGCGGGGGCGGCTGAAGCCGCGGTCTACAACCACGGGAAGCCTCGCAAACGGCGCGAGGCTGGTGGTCGAGATCCATGTCGGCAACGAGCTTTGGCGCGGCCGCGGCGGCCCCCCTCCCCCGGCCCCTCCCCCCGCTGCGCGGGGGAAGGGGAGAACCAGCAAGGACAACTTTTCGGGGTGGCTTGTCGTTGGAGCCTCGCGCGGTTTGCGAGGCTTTTCGTCGTTGTTGCTGCGGCTTCAGCCGCCGGTGAGTGCCGGCCGCGCCACCGCGGAGACCGCCGCCACCTCGTCCCCCCGCCACACCGCCGCGTCCGTCTGGCCCAGCAGGCGGCTGGTGATGGCGCCGGCCGTCATCGCGCCGTTCACGTTGACGGCGGTGCGGCCCATGTCGATCAGCGGCTCGATCGAGATCAGCAGCCCCGCCAGCGCGATCGGGAGGTTGAGCGTGGAGAGCACCACGATCGCCGCGAAGGTGGCCCCGCCGCCCACCCCGGCGATACCGAACGAGCCGAGCGTCACCACCACGACCAGCGTGAGCAGGAAGTGCGGGTCGGCCGGGTTCACGCCCACGCTCGGCGCGATCATCACCGCCAGCATCGCGGGATAGAGCCCCGCGCACCCGTTCTGCCCGATGGTCGCCCCGAAGCTGGCGGCGAAGTTGGCGATCGCCGGCGGCACGCCCAGGCGGTCGGTCTGCGCCTGCACGTTCAGCGGGATGGTGGCGGCGCTGGAGCGGCTGGTGAACGCAAAGGTCAGCACCGGCCACACCCGCGCGTAGTAGCGCAGCGGGTCGACGCCGGAGAGCGCCAGCAGCGCCGCGTGCACCAGCAGGATCAGCGCGAGGCCCAGGTACGACGCCGCGACGAAGCGGATCAGGGCCAGGATGTCCGCGGGGTTCGAGGTGGCGACCACCTTCACCATCAGCGCCAGCACGCCGTACGGGGTCAGCCGGATCACCATCCGCACCAGCCGCAGCACCAGCTTCTGCAGCGCGTCGATGGTGGCGACCACGCGGCCGCCCGTCTCGGGGTCGCTCCGCCGCAGCCCCAGCGCGGCCAGCCCCAGCAGCGTGGCGAAGATCACCACGCCGATGATGGAGGTCGGCCGCGTCCCCGCCAGGTCCGCGAAGGGATTCGTCGGGATGAAGGAGAGGAGGAGCTGCGGCACGTCCAGCTGCGCCACCTCGGCGGATTTCGCCTGGATCGCGGCGCCCTGCTGCAGCTCGCGCGCGCCGTGCACCAGGCCGTTCGCCGTCAGCCCGAACGCCCGCGCCACGCCGATGCCGATCACCGCCGAGAGCGCCGTGGTGAGCATCAGCGCGCCGAGCACGCCCAGGCTGATCTTCCCCAGCGCCCGCGCGTCGTCCAGCCGGGTGACGGCGGAAAGGATGGAGACCAGCACGAGCGGGTAGACGATCATCTGCAGCAGCCGCACGTAGCCGCCGCCCACGATGCTCACCCAGCTCACCGTCCGCGCGGCGGCGGCGCCGTCGCGGCCGTAGATCCACTGCAGCGCGGCACCCAGCGCCGCGCCCAGCAGCAGGCCGATCAGCACCGTGCCGGCCAGCGGCGCCCTGGCGCGCCCGCGCCGGGCGAGGAACGCCAGCGCCAGCGCGAACACACCCAGGTTCAGGATCACTTGCACGATCATGGTTGCTCCGTGGCACGCCGGGCGTGCCCTCGAACCTCAGGTGGATGAAAAAGCCGGCTCCCTCGTCATCGCGAGAGAGCCGGCTTCGCAGTACCGGCGCGTGGGCCGGATCGGCGGTCAGGGGGCGCGCCGCAGGGGCGCGCACACCCCGGCATCTCGCGGGGGCGGGCGGCAACAACAGGCGGTCGGCTTCGACTGGATCATCATCATCGCTCGGTTCGGTTCAACCGGTGGACAGGACCCGGTTGCGGGGACGCAAAAAAGGCCCTCCCGCCGGGGAGGGCCTGACAGGGACGGCCGGAGTGTGGCTCCCGGCTTACGCGAATCGCTACGCGCGCACGTCCCCGCGGCTCCCCGGACGGGAGTCGCACGGACAGCAACAGGCGGCGCGGACGAAGGCGTGCATCGGTGGGTTTCGGGTGATCCGCTCGCGCCGGGGAAACATCCGCGGCGCCGCTGGAGGTTAAGCCACGCTCCCGGCCGCTGTCAACCCGCGCCGGGCTCCGCGGGACGAACCGTTCCCCCGTGGACGCGGAGCGCTTGCCGCGTCCGCCGGCCGCGCTTCAATTCATCGCCGCTCCACCTTCATCCACGTGCTCCCGCCCGGATCGAAGCCCGTGCCGCGCTCCCTCCCCTCGCCCGCACCGGCGGCCGCCGTCCACGCCGGCGGACGTCGTGTCGCCGCCGCCGCCGCGGATGCATCCGCCCGGCTCCCCCCGCGGCCCGCATCCGGACCCTGGCCGGCGAGCCGCCGATGAGCCACGCCTTCACCGCGCTCGACTGGGCGGTCCTGGTCGCGTACCTCGGCGGCGTGACGGCGATGGGAACGCTGCTGGGGCGCCGCCAGAAGGACGCGCGCGACTACTTCCTGGCGGACAACACCATCCCCTGGTGGGCGATCTGCTTCAGCGTGGTGGCGACGGAGACCAGCGCCCTCACCTTCATCAGCGTGCCGGCCACCGCGTACGGCAGCGACTTCTGGATGCTGCAGCTCGCCACGGGGTACGTGATCGGCCGGGTGGCGGTGGCCGCGCTACTCCTTCCCGGCTACTTCCGCGGCGAAACGGTGACGGCGTACGCGCTGCTCGAGCGCCGCTTCGGCGCGGGGACGCGGCGGTTCGCCTCGTCGGTGTTCCTGGTGACGCGGGTGCTGGCCGACGGGGTGCGCGTGTTCGCCACGGCGATCCCGATCCGCCTGGTCACCGGGCTGCCGTACTGGGAGGCGATCCTGGTCACGGGCGTGTTCACCGTGATCTACACCTACCACGGCGGCCTGCGCGCCGTGGTGTGGGTGGACGTGGTGCAGCTCTTCGTCTACCTGGTGGGCGGCGGGGCGGCGCTGTGGGTGCTGGCGCGGCTGGTCCCCGGCGGGTGGAGCGCCATCTGGGCCGCCGCGCCGGGGAAGACGCGCGTGGTGCACCTGGACGGCGGGTTCGCGAGCGCGAGCTGGATCGCCACGGGGCTGGTGGGCGGCGCGTTCCTCTCCATGGCCTCGCACGGGGTCGATCACCTGATCGTGCAGCGGCTGCTGGCCAGCCGCGGCCTGGGCGACGCGCGCAAGGCCCTGGTCGCCAGCGGCGTGGTGGTGGTGATGCAGTTCGCGCTCTTCCTCTGCGTGGGGCTGGGCCTGTTCGTCTTCTACCGGGGGCGGACGTTCGGCGCGCCGGACGAGATCTTTCCCACCTTCATCGTCAACGAGCTGCCGCCGGGCGTGACCGGGCTGGTGATCGCCGCGATCCTGGCGGCCGCGATGAGCACGGTGGCCAGCTCGCTCAACTCGCTGGCCTCGTCCGCCACGCACGACCTGTACGCCCCGCTCACCGGCCGCACCGGCGAAGCGCACCTGATGCGCGTGGGGAAGCTGATGACGCTGGGGTGGGCCGCCGTGCTGATCGGCGCGGCGATGCTGTTCCAGCTCGCGCAGCAGGGCACGCCGGTGGTGGTGGTGGCGCTGCAGATCGCCAGCTTCACCTACGGCGGGCTGCTGGGTGGATTCCTGCTCGCCCGTTTCTCGCGTCGCGCCACCGCGCCCGACGCGGTGGCGGGCATGGCGGTTGCCATCGCGCTGATGGCCGCGCTCTGGGCCGCCCAGCAGTTCGGCGCGATCCCCAGGGTGATCGACAGCCTGTGGTTCTCGCTGCTGGGCTCGGCCGTCACGCTGGCAGTGGGGATGGGGCTGGCGGCGGCGAGGGGGCGGCCCGTGGTCGCACCCTCCTCCACCCCGGGTTGAAAGCCGGGGCTGGAACCGGGCAAGTCCGCCTTCGCGGCGCCTTCGCGGACTCCGGTGGGCGGGATCTCTGCACGGTAACAGATCGTTCGTGCAGAAGGAGTTCCGCGCGCAGTCCGCGAAGGCGGACTTCAGGATTTTTCAGCGGCGGGTTTCAACCCGCCGTGGTGGGGACGCGGCGCGAAGGGCGGCGCGTACGTGCGGATGAACTCTGAATCCAACCCGGGAAGCGCTACGACGTGGATTTCTCTCTGTTGCTGAAGGCGGCGGTGATGGGGCTGGTGGAGGGGGCGACGGAGTTCATCCCCGTTTCGTCGACCGGGCACCTGATCCTGGCGGCCGACTGGCTGGGCTTCGACCAGTGGCACGGCGCCGAGACCTTCGAGGTGTTCATCCAGCTGGGCGCCATCCTGGCCGTGGTCTGGCTCTACCGCGCCAAGATCCTGGGCGTGCTGGGCAGCGCCACGCGCGAAGAGAAGTCGCGCCGGCTGATCGTGAACCTGGCGATCGCCTTCCTCCCCGCGGCGCTGATCGGCTTCCTGATCCACGACTTCATCAAGGAGAAGCTGTTCAGCCCCGTGGTGGTGGCCATCGCCCTGGTCGTCGGCGGGGTCGTCATCCTGCTGATCGAAGGGTGGCACCGGCGCGTGCACACCGAGTCGGTCGACGACATCCGGCCCAGGGAGGCGCTGGGGGTGGGCCTCTGCCAGGTCCTGTCGCTGATCCCCGGCACCTCTCGCTCGGGGTCCACCATCATGGGCGGCGTGGCGCTGGGGCTGAGCCGGGTGGCGGCCACGGAGTTCAGCTTCTTCCTGGCCATTCCCATCATGTTCATGGCCACGCTGTACGACCTGTACAAGGCCCGCCACGGCCTGGCGGGCGCCGACGCGCCGGTGTTCGCGGTGGGCTTCGTCGTGTCGTTCATCTCCGCGCTGCTGGTCATCCGCTGGCTGCTCAAGTTCGTGGCCAACCACAGCTTCCGCGGCTTCGCGTGGTACCGCATCGTCTTCGGCATCATCCTGCTCGCCCTCTACTGGAAGACGATGGGAGCGTGAAGGGAGATCCGCCGTTCCGTCCCGGAAGTGGGGACGACCTATCTTCCGTGTAGATGAACGTCCGGGTGGAACGCTGATGCCGAGTGCGGAGATGCCGTCGTTGGATCACACGGCTGAAGGCGTCACGCGGAGCGGCGGAGAAGAACGGAGCGGCGGAGAAGTGCGTCACCTTCGCGTGCGCTTCTCCGCTGCTCCGTGTGACCCATCCGCCGAGCCTGTGTGGCAATCGAATTCCCGGACCTGGTACTGGATTGGCGGAAACGTGAAGAGCCGGCGCATGGGCCGGCCCGCGGTGGTACAGACGAGAGGAGCGATGCGATGGCGGTGGAGATCAGCGGGCGATACACGGGCAACCTGAAGATGGAGCTGCGGCACGGGCCCTCGGGGCAGCCGCTGACCACGGCGGCGCCGCGTGACAACCTGGGCGACGGCAGCTCGTACTCGCCCACCGACCTGCTGGCCGCGTCGCTGGGGAGCTGCATGGTCACTACCATGGCGATCGTCGCCCGGCGCGAGAACATCCCCTTCGATCGCGCCGAGTTCACGCTCGAGAAGCACATGACCGCCGCCGCGCCGCGCCGGGTGGACGCCGTCCCCGTCACCATCCGCCTTCCCGCCACGCTCACCCCCGAGCAGCGCCAGACGCTGGAGGCCGCCGCCCGCGGCTGCCCCGTGCACCGCAGCCTGGCGCCGGAGATCACGCGCGAGGTCACGTTCATCTACGAATGAGCGACAACGGGTGCGGAAGTGCGTGAGTGCGCCAGTGCGGTGAACCGCCGCGAGGCCAAAGACGCACTCGCGCACTGGCGCACCCACGCACCCGTTTGGCCGTTACACCCCCGCCGCGGCGCCGGCCAGGTGCGCCGCCGCCAGCGCGGCGATGTGCTGCTGCGCCACCGGAAGGGGATAGCTCTCCACCTGCTCGGGAGTGACCCACGCCCACGCGTCGTAGCGCAGGGGGAGCGGGTCGCCGCCCTGCCACTCGCAGAGCACGGCGTGATAGGTGGCGCGCACGTGGGTGAAGGTGTGCTTGACCGAGCCCAGCTCGCGCCACGCGCGGACGGTGGCGCCCAGCCCCTCGTGGACGGCGCGCTGGGCGGCGTCGCCCAGCCGCTCGCCGGGGCGCCGCACCTCGGCGGGGAAGGCCCACATCCCGCCCAGGCGGGCATCGACGGGGCGGCGCACCAGCAGCAGCTTGCCCTGGTGCGTGACCACGGCGGTGGCGGTGTCTTCGTGGGGGAGGGGCTTGGCCTTTTTCGGGGCGGGGCGCTGCGCCTGGGTGCCCCGCTGCCGCGCCAGGCACAGCTCCTGGGCGGGGCAGAGCTTGCACAGCGGCCGGTCGACCATGCAGACGGTGGCGCCCAGCTCCATCAGCGCCTGGTTCAGCTCGCCGGGGGCGTAGCCGGGCGCCAGCTGGGCGGCCATGCGCCAGAGCCGCGCGGCCGAGGGGTCTGGATCGTCGACCCAGCGGGCGAACACGCGCCGCACGTTGCCGTCGACGATGGGCTCGGGCTGGTCATAGGCGATGGACATCACGGCGCCCGCCGTGTACGGCCCCACGCCGGGGAGCTCCGCGAACTGCTGGGGATCGCTGGGAATGGTGCCGCCGTGACGCATGACCACCTCCTTCACCGCGCGGTGAAAGTTGCGGGCGCGCGAGTAGTAGCCCAGCCCTTCCCAGGCCTTCAGCACGTCGTCGAGCGGCGCCTGGGCCAGCGAGTGGAGCGTGGGGAAGCGCTCCAGCCAGCGCGAGTAGTAGCGCAGCACCGTATCGACCCGCGTTTGCTGCAGCATCACCTCGCTGAGCCACACGCGGTACGGGTCGGGCGTTTGCCCCGGCGGGGTGCGCCAGGGCAGGTTGCGCTGGTGTGCGCGGAACCACTCCAGCAGCGCCTGCCGCACCCGGGCCAACTCCGGCCCCGAGAAGGGATGGGGCCACTGAGCGCCCGTGCTGCTTTGGTTTTTCTTCGGTTTCAATCTACGAACGATTCCAGCGTGGACGCAAGGCCTCGGCGGGTTGGGCGTTCAGTGGTGCAAGGCCAAGATCGTAAACAAGTGCGTGAGTGCGTGAGTGCGCGAGTGCATGGTGTCACGGGCATCCGCGCGGATCCTGAAACTCACTCACGCACTTACGCACTTACGCACCCGTTCCGCGGTTCACCCCCCGAACTGCCGCAGATGATGATCGATGTGCCTGAACGCCAGGTCGCCCCACTGCTTCCCCGTCATCGTGCCGAACACGGGGTGGCGCGGCCAGTCGCCGGCGGGTGACCGGGCACCGGTGCGCTCCAGCAGGTCGCGGAAGCGGGCGAGCTCGCCCGCCCAATCGCCGCCGGCGGGCACCTGCAGCTCGGGCGCGGTGGGGGCACCCTTGGGGAACGGCAGGGTGTAGATCGCCAGCCAGCGCCCCAGCGGATTGGCCAGCGGGCTCCACTTCGGCTTGACCGCGAGCTCGCCCAGCCCCATCGCCAGCGCGGCGTTCAGGTGCGCCAGCATCTGCGGCGCGTTCATCTTCCCCCACAGCGGCCGTGTATCGGCCCTGATCCGCTCGATCCGCGTCCGTAGCTCCTCGCGCACGGCCGGATCGAACACCGTCTTCACTGCCGTTTTCATCGTTAGCCTTCGCTGAGGTGTCTTTACGGATCGACCATGCTGCGACCGCTGACCTGCGCGCGAGAGCGATGAAGACGCATCCCCCTGACACGAATGCGGTTGACCTCGCCCGCCCCCGCACCGCATCACGCGCCCGGCACGGACCCCGTCCCGCACCATCCCATCGATCCACCTGCCGCGCGCGCTCACCCGCGGCCACACCGCGGCCGGTAGTCCGCGCAGGCGCCGCGCAGGCGGACTTCGTGTGGTCGTTGCAGCGAATTCATTCGCCCGGCAATCCCCCGGCGGGAGCCACACTCCCCTACCCGCGACGGACCGGATTCTCCAGGGTGCCCGCGAATTGGACGATCACCTCGCCCGTGCCAGCTCCGGCACCCGCCACGCGACGGCGATCACGACCACCGCCAGCACCGCGGCGCCGATCTGCAGCGCCGTAGGTGCGTCCAGCGCCTTCGACAGCGCGCCGGCCTGGAGCGCGCCGACCGGCGCGGTGCCCACGAACATGAAGACGTAGACCGACATCACGCGGCCGCGCAGGTGGTCGGGGACGGTGGACTGCAGGAGCGCGTTCACGGTGGCGTTGTTCAGCACCATGGTGAACCCGACCAGGGCCAGCAGCGCCAGCGAGAGCGGAAACGAGCGCGACCCGGCGAACGCGAACACGGCGGCGCAGAAGCCCAGCGACGCGCCCAGCATGATCCGCCCGCGCGGGATGCGCTCACCCGCCGCCGCCAGCGCGATGCCGCCCGCCAGCGCGCCCGCGCCCGTGGCCGCCAGCAGCCACCCCAGCCCGTGCGCCCCCACCCGCAGGATGTCGCGCGCGAACACCGGCATCAGCATCACGTAGGGAAAGCCGAGCACCGAGAACACCGCGATCAGGCACACCAGCGTGCGCGACAGCCGGTCGGAGCGGATGTACGCCAGCCCCTCGCGGATCGTCTCCAGCGTTCCCGCCCGCCGTTCGGGGCGGCGGAAGACGGGGAGGCGCATCGCCCGCAGCCCCGCGAGGACGAAGAGGTACGAGGCCGCGTTGGCGTAGAAGCACGCCGCCGTCCCCGCCGTGCCGATCAGCCACCCCGCGACCGCCGGGCCCACGATCCGGGTGGCGTTGAACTGCGCCGAGTTCAGCGCGATGGCGTTCGGCAGGTCGTCCCGCCCCACCAGCTCCACGAAGAACGACTGCCGCGTGGGGATCTCGAAGGCGTTCGCCGTCCCCAGCGCGAACGCGATCGCCAGCACGGCGGGGTAGGTGACCGTCCGGGTGTGCGTGAGCACGGCCAGCAGCAGCGCCAGCACCAGCGACGCGGCGTTGGCGGCCATGATGATGCGCCGCTTGTCGGCCCGGTCGGCCAGGGCGCCTGCGTAGAGCGAGAAGAGGACGGTGGGCACGCTCGCCACTGCCGTCACCACCCCCAGCAGCAGCTCGGAGTTGGTGAGGTCGAGCACCAGCCACCCCTGCGCGGTGGACTGCATCCAGGTCCCCACCAGCGACAGGAGCTGACCCGCGTAGAAGAGCTGGAAGTTGCGGTGCCGGAGCGCCGCGAACGCGCCGGACGGCACGGGCGCGTCGGGCGGCGGTGCCGGCTCGTCGGCCGGGGTGGCCCCGGGCGAGCGGTCCAGCTCCGGGGGCGGGGCGATGCGGTCCACCTCGGCCGCCGTCTCGCGGCCGAGCTCGTCGTCTTCCAACAGAAGGCCTCACTTCAACAGCGGGGATCGGCCGCTTATCTTACCAGCAACGGCCCCCCGCGCGCCACCGCGTGCGTACGCGGGCCGCGGCGGGCACCCCGGACGCGGCGGACCGATGCGCTTCACGCAATACGGCAAGTACACCGGCAACCTGGCCGACGCGCTGAACCTGCAGTCGCTGCTCGACCAGCTCTCCGACTTCCTCCTCCAGTCGGGCTTCGCGGGCGGCCAGCACTGGCACCCGTACTGGGGCGAGTTCGGCGGCGACGAAGACGACCGCTCGCTCGACGCGCTGAAGGACGCGCTGCTCCGCGCGCTGCTGGAGAGCGGGATGCTGACCCCCGAGATGGTGGCCGAGCTGCGCGGCGACGGCGAGCCCAGCGAGGAGGTGCGCCAGCAGATCGCCGAGCTGCTGGACCGGCTGATCGAGCGGATGGTGGAGGAAGGCTACCTCAACGTGAACGCCCCTCCCCAGATGCCGGGCGGCTACGAGGAGGTGAAGGACGGCCACGGCAAGGTGGACGACGCCCGCGAGGCCGCCCGCCAGGTGGAGTTCAGCCTCACCGGCAAGGGGATCGACTTCCTGGGCTGGCGCACCCTGCGCCACCTGCTGGGCGCGATGGGGAAGAGCTCGTTCGGCAGCCACGAGACGCCGCACCTGGCCACGGGCGTGGAGGCCGAGGCCGCCAGCCGCCCCTACGAGTTCGGCGACGTGATGAACCTGGACATCCCCGCCACGCTCAAGAGCGCGCTGGGCCGGGAAGGGCTGAGGGACGACGGGACGATCCCGCTGGACTACGGCGACCTGCACGTGCACCAGGCCGAGTACCGTTCCAGCTGCGCCACCGTGCTGATGCTGGACACCAGCCACAGCATGATCCTCTACGGCGAGGACCGCTTCACCCCGGCCAAGAAGGTGGCGCTCGCCCTCACCCACCTGATCCGCACCCAGTTCCCCGGCGACACGCTGAAGGTGGTGACCTTCGGCGACGACGCGGCCGAGATCCCGCTGAGCCAGCTGGCGCACGCGCAGGTGGGCCCGTTCCACACCAACACCGCGGCGGGGCTCAAGCTCGCGCGCAAGCTGCTGCTGGCGCAGAACAAGGACATGCGCCAGATCGTGATGATCACCGACGGGAAGCCATCCGCGATCAGCATGCCCGACGGGCGGATCTACAAGAACTCGATGGGGCTGGACCAGCGGGTGCTGCGCGAGACCTTCCGCGAGGTGGGCGCCTGCCGCAAGAGCGGGATCCTGATCAACACCTTCATGCTGGCGCGCGACCCGTATCTCGTCGCCTTCGTGAACCAGGTGTCGCAGATCGCCCGCGGCAAGGCGTACTTCACCAGCACCATGACGCTGGGCCAGTATATCATGCGTGACTTCCTGCGGCGGAAGACGCGGCGGGCGGGATAGGCACCGCGAACAGGTGCGTGAGTGCGTTGAAACGGGTGCGCGAGTGCGTCAGGAGCCCACGGGAATCCAACGCACTTGCGCACCCGTTCTAACGCACTGGCGCACCTGTTGACGATATCCGCCCCCGCGCCGGCCCCTACATCCCCGTTGGATACGTTTCCGGCACCTCGTGCTCGGGGACGGGCGCCAGATGCAGCGGGCGCAGCGCCTGGCTGTGGTCGATGTACAGCATCGCGTCGTAGCGATACGGGAGCACGGTGGGAACGTAGTTGCCGTACGCCTCGCGCTCGGGGCGATAGACCACGCCGATGGCGCGGTGGCCGCGGCGGTCCAGCGCGCCGGGCACCTCGTCCATCCCCTCCAGCAGCACCAGCTTGTCCGTGGCGCCGGCCTGGTGGAAGACGTCCTCCCAGCTCCCCGGGCGCGCGGCGGGGACGTCGACGCGGCGCATCGGCGCGCCCCACTCCTCGCCGGCGATCACCGATCCCTCGTACGACGAGAAGCCTGCGATCACCACGTCGTTGCCATACGCCTCGCGGGTGAGCTGGCCGATGTTCACCATCCCCGAGCGCGCCATGTCGGTGGCGCGCGCGTCGCCCACGTGGGTGTTGTGCTCCCAGACGATGGCCTTCGCGTCCGGGCCATGGTGTTTCATCAGCCGGTCGAGCGTTTCCATCATGTGGGTGTCGCGCACGTTCCAGCTGGCCGCGCCGCCGCGGATCATCGCGCGGTAGTAGCGCTCGGCGTTCTGGGCGACCAGGGCGTTCTGCTCGGCGTTGAAGTACGCCTCGGGGCCGTCGCGGCGGAAGTCGGGGCCCTTGCGGCGCAGCTCGGAGAGGGTGGCGACCACCTCGTCCTCGCAGTCGGTGGGGACCATCGCGGTGGCCCACGCGTACTCCTGCACGTCTTCCTCGAAGGGATCGAAGCAGCCGTACGAGCGCCGCGCCCTTTCGGCCAGTGCGGGGTCGACCCGCTCCAGGTAGCGGGTGACCACGTCGATCGACTCCCACAGCGAGTACACGTCCAGCCCGTAGAAACCCACCTTCCTTTCGTCCGGCAGGTCGAGGTTGAAGGCGCGCAGCCACTCGGCGAGCTGGACGACTTCCTCGTTCGCCCACATCCAGGTGGGCCAGCGGCTGAAGGCGTGCAGCACCTCGCGGGCGTCGGCGCCCACCTCGGCCCAGGCTTTCGCGTAGAGGTTGACGGTGTAGCAGTCGGGCCAGTCCCCTTCGGCGGCGATGAAGCGGAACCCCTTCTCGGCGATCAGCCGGCGCGAGATGCGGTCGCGCCAGGTGTAGAACTCGGATGTGCCGTGGCTCGCCTCCCCCAACAGCACCACGCGCGCGTCGCCGATGCGCTCCAGCAGCGGATCCAGGTCGCTGTCTTCGCGCAACGGCAATGCGCGCTTGCGCACCGCCTCGATCAACCGTTCTTCCGACATTCCCGAGCCTCCATCCCCTTTTGCCACAGCCCACAAAGCGCCACCTGTGGTGTAGCAGGTTCCACGCCGGTCCCGTCAACAGGTGCGCAAGTGCGCCAGTGCGTTGGATCGTGCCGATTCCCAACGCGCTGGCGCACCCGTTTTCACGCACTTGCGCACCCGTGCGCGGTGCCGAGGATCGAGATCAATCGTTGTATGGATCACGCCCGCGCCAACCATCACACCAGCGGGTGAAGAACGTGCTGCACCTCGATAGTGGGCCATGCGCCTTCAGAAACACGGGAGAATACTGCTGCCGTTACTACGAAGACATTCGCGCGAGCGCATGCTTTGCCGCACGAATACGCGCGGTTTCGGCGCTCGCGAGAGCTTCTGTCATCCTTGTACCGTTGTGTTCAACATATTCAAACCGTCGGACGACTTCGACAAGACGGTCCTCCTTATAGAGATACGCCGCGAGTCCAGCGGCGATATCCGCCGCGCGTACAGGTTCTGAAAGGACTGAGTCGAGTTCGATCAGGCAGCTAGGCTGCTCGGACTGGGTCAGCGCGAACGGATCATAATCCATCAAATCGCTGAACTCCCGGCGCAAACTCTCGAGTATACCAAGAACTTTTGTATTCCCACGGTCGAAGGCATGCTTTTTTCGAAGTTCGGCTCCAATTCGCTGCTTTTCGAGGTTGCTGTATGCCTGAAGACTCCATCCGTCATGTGGGCTTGCGACTTCTTCCAACGCGTTCGCGAAAACGGATGCAGATCTCGCAGCAAACAGCAATGTGTGGTTTAGCTTGTTGTCAAGCTGGTATCGAAGTTTGTGATGCATCTCGCTCAACTGTTCTGCCCCGATTACATCGACCCATCCGTTCATCAGCACGACATCGATATATCGCGCAAGTTGCTCGGCGCGAGAATTCCACAATACGTCTGCAGCTACGAACTCCGCTTCCAGTTCGCGCAACTTCTGACCTGCAGGCGTCGGTTCGTTTAGACTTCGTAACATCCAATCGTCACCGGAATCAAGTAGCTCGTGCCTTAACCCCATAACGTACGGACGTGGGTCTACTATATGGATCCGCGCTAGGCGCGCACCATTCCATACTGACTCTCGAAGGTCGTAGGAGAGATCGGGTAGTCGTTCTAAAACAGTTTGTGACTTCAGTTCGCCGTCAACGGAAATTTGCTTAACAAGGTCATAATACCAGTCAAGCGGATGGTGTGGAAACCATTGTGCTGCGACAATGACTCTGCCGAATCCCGAAGCGTGATCGCGCGGGGTCGTTTCATCCGTAAATGAAACAACCCCGTCGCCTTCCGGTGTAAGCTCCACCGCGTTTTGAAAAGCGGACACAGGCAGATCTCCACTGCTGTGGCTCTCGCCGGTAACCGGCATCTGAATCTGACGCGCGATCAATCCTTGTACGGATCGATCTCGCCGGCGCCGGCCATGACGACGACCAGCGGATGCAGGACGTGCTGCACCTCGATGGTGGGGCCCTGCGCCTCGAGCACCTTCGGGAGGCGGCGGTAGACCTGCGGCGCCTCGTCCAGGCCGCCGCCGCGAAGGACAACGCCACGCTTCGCCAGCCAGTCTTCCACCATCGTCGGCTGGATCTTGCCGTGGCTCTTCACCATCCCCTTGCGGGTGCGCTTGCCGGCGGCCTCGGTGCGGCTCATCACGCGGCCGGCGCCGTGCACGGTGCTGAACAGCGCGTCGCGCTGCACGGCCGCGATCTCGCTGTCCTCCGGCGCCACCGCGCCGGCCACGATCACCGCGTCGTCGCCCATTGATCCGCCGATGAAGCCGCGCTGGCCGGGGAACGCCGGCGTGGCGCCCTTGCGGACCACGATGTACTCCACCGGCTCTCCCTCGGGCGAAAGATGGGTCTCGCGCCAGGCGAAGTTGTGGTGGTTGTGCACCATCTCCAGCTCGGTGCCGCCCAGCAGCTCCACCACCTTGCGCGCCACCCACTCGCGCCCGGCGTAGGCGTAGCGGCCAGCCAGCTCCATCAGGTGCCAGTAGTCGTGCCCCACGGGCTGGGTCACGTCCAGCAGCACCTCCTTCTCCCGCGCGCGCTGCCCCCAGTCGCCGCCCTGGGACAGCGACAGGAAGTCCGACGCGACGGTGTGCCCGAAGCCGCGGCTGCCGAAGTGCACGCCCACCCACACCGTGCCCGCGTCGTCGGCGAACACGTCCACGTAGTGGTTGCCCGAGCCGACGGTGCCCAGCTGGCGCCGCGCCTTCTCGCGAAGCGTATCGCGGTAGCCGCCCGTGTTGGGGATGGCGTACCACGCCGGGTCGTTGAAGAGCGGGTCGTCCACCGGCGCGTCGTCGGCCTCGTTCTTCCGCCCGATCCCGAACGACACCGTCCCCGCGATCTCGTCCGCCGCACGGTTGACGCGCCGGTCCGTCGCCAGCCGGTGCGGGTTCCGCCGCACCTCGTCGATGGTGAGCCCCTTGGTGATGTCTCCGATCGTGAGGTCGGTTCGGATCGCGCAGTTCCCGCACGCGATGTCGAAACCCACGCCAACTACCGAAATCTTATCACGATACGCCGCCACGCCACCGATGGGCATCACGTAGCCGACGTGCCCGTCCGCCATGATGGCGGCCCGTTCAGCGCGGCTCGCGACGTCACGCAGCTGCAGGATCGTCTTCTCGTCGTGCTGCCCGAAGATCTTCATCGTCTCTCTTTATCCCCGCACCTGAAGCAGGTGCGCCAGTTCGTCCGTGCGGTCCCATGTTCGCCAGGCAGCGAGATGCAAACGCACTTCCGCACTCGCGCACTCACGCACCTGTTGATTAGTCCTCGTCGTCCCAGCGCTTGTCGGAGCGCTCTTCCTTGCGCTGAAGGTACTGGAACTCGCGGTCGCGCGCCCGCTGGCGCTCGGTGGATTCGCGGATGCCCTCGATCACGCTGGTGCGCAGCCACACCCGCGCGCCGTTGATGTCCACGAACTTGATCCACCGCGGCAGCCAGCGCCGCTCCAGCGCACGCGACAGCCGCGCCGCCGTGGCCACGTCCACGTAGTACCACTCGCGGCGGGTGTCCACCACGAAGTAGTCGCCCGCGTTCGGCTGCTCGCGCCCGGCCTGCTCCTGCTTCTGCCTGGTCGTGGTCATGCTCGGTTCAGGGTTCTGCCGCCCGAAGCGCGGGTCCACCCAAGACCCGCGTCCGCGCGACATCAGTCGTATGATCTCCGGCCATCCGTCTCCCCGCGGGCGGGGCACGGGCCGGAGCCCGGGCCCCGGACCGCGCCGCCTACCGCGCGAAGTCGGTGATCAGCGCCGGCGTGGCGGCGTCGAAGCCCACCACGTCCAGCATCCCCGCGTCGTCCGGATCGGCGATGGTGAACCCGTTCGACGCCATCGCGACGACCACCAGCTTCGCCGCGATCCCCGTGGCCTCGCGGTACTGCCGCAGGGCCTGGGTGGGGTGGATGGTGCCGGCCCACGTCTCGCTGTCGGTGTAGACCACGAAGACGTCGACCGCCCACCCGTGCTTGCGCGCCTCCACCATCGGCAGCGCGCAGTCGGTGCCGCCGAAGGGGAGCGCGCCCGTCTTCGCCACCACGTCATCCAGCCGCTGCCGCGGCGAGATGTCCAGCGTCGACAGCCCGCTGGGAAAGCCCGCGTGCATGCTGGGGTAAGTCCCCTGCGTGAACGCGGTGAAGAAGTGCCGCGGCTCGACCGCCGCCGTCACCAGCGCCATGGCGGCGCTCGCCTCGCGGCAGCTGACGCCCGTCAGGCCGTGCACGGGGGTGCACATGCTCCCCGACACGTCCAGCGCCAGCATCACCCGGCGGCCGCTGGGCTCCACCGCCCCGAAGGCCAGGTAGAACGCCGCGTCCAGCGCGTCGCTCACCCGCGCCACCGGTTCCCACCGGCCCGTCCCGCGCACCCCGCGCCCGCTGGCGTAGGTGCGCAGCGCCGACAGGATCTGCACCGGGTGCACCCGCGCCCGGCGCAGCGCGGCCTGGTCCGTGATCCGCGCCGCCACCGTCTCCACGGCGGCGTTGCCGGGCGCCAGCACGCCCACCCGGGTGAGCGTGGCCAGGTTGCGGACCAGCGCGGTGAGCGGCATCGCCTCGAGCAGCGCCTCCCAGACCACGGGGTGGGCCAGCAGCGGCGTGGGCACCATCTCGCGGGTGAGCCGGTGCTCGCGCACCCACTCGGCCGCCCGCCGCGGCTCCATCCCGCCGTCCGCGTGCAGCTCGGCCACGGCACGCACCAGCCGCACCGCCTCCGTCTCGGGGGCGTCGGCGGGGAGCGCGCCGGTGACGGCGCGGGCCAGCAGCGCCTGCTGCTCGCCGTCCGCCGGCCGGGGGTGCGCCAGCCGCAGCGCGTCGCGGTGGCTCCAGCCGTCGCGCTGCGGGTACTTCAGGAGCTGGTAGGCCAGCTCGCGCGCGGGCCGGGCCGTGTACCAGCGCGCCACCGCCCGCCGCACCCCGCGGCCCCAGCCGCGGAACGCCCGCACGTACTGCAGCCAGTGCAGCAGGTGGGTGCCCGTGCGCGCCACCCGCGGCAGCGCGTCGAGCGCCGCGGCCCGCGTGGCCTCGTCGCCCAGCCCCGCCGCCATGGCCAGGGCGAAGAGCGCGGGGTCGTTGCGGGGCGCGCGGCCCGCCTCGCTGATCTCCACGATCCGGCGCACCACGCGGGCGCCGTCCTGCGCGATGCACTCGGCCACGGCGGTGGCGCTCTCCACCGTCAGCTGGCGCTCGGCCACGTAGTAGGTGCCGCCCTCGGTGCCCAGGACCAGGAAGCGGTCCAGCCGCGCCCAGCGGTCCACCGCCCACGCGAACCCGCCGCCGCTGTTGGGCACCTGCGCGGTGCCGGGGATCGGCGCGCTCTGCGGCGTGGCCAGCGTCCGCAGGCGAGTGGCGAAGTGCTTCGTGAAATCCATCATCTCTCTTTCACTCGCCTCCTTCCGGGCTGAGCGTGGGGGGTGGAAAGGCGCCGCGCGCGGACGAGGGAGCCCGGGTGGAGATGCCGGTGCAACACCGGTTTGCGATCACCCGCCTGGTACGGCCCGCGCGCGGCGCCGGAGTGGAGAGGGCGGCGGATGAGGTGGCGCCGCTCGGCGCACGGCCTCCAGTTGCCCGGAGAACCATCCGTTAAAGGGATGCGATAACCGAATCGGCTACGACCCACCGCCCTTCCTGTCTGTCCCGCGGTACTGCCTGGCTTCGAACGCGGAACGAGGGCCGGGGGGAGGTCAGGATTCGAACCTGAATTGACCACGGTAATCCTCATCCAACGGCCCGCCTTGCGGCGGACGAGGAGCGGCGAGGAACCCTCCACCGCCGGCCCCGCTCCCTGCGCGTTCTTCAGCCGCACCGCCGCGCGCGGACGATCAGGTCCGCGGGCGGCACCCGGTCGCATGGACCGGGTTCGAACTGGGCGCGATAACCGCTCGCGAGCGGCCCACGCGCGAACGGTGCGGCGTCTGTCTTCCAGCTCCAGTGGAACCGGCGGGATTCGAACCCGCGACCTCTCGATCCCAAGTCGGTAACCCTCGGCCTTCGGCCCGGCGCGAGCACCGGGCAAGGGGGTGGCAGAAGGCGTAGCGCTCTACCGGGCTGAGCTACGGTCCCACGGTGCTGCGTTGGCGCGATGCGAAGCGGGAGGCCCGGCGGGAATCGAACCCGCGACATCCGGAGTCACGATGATCCTCCGCCTTCGGCCCGCGGCGGGCAGCCACGGGCAAGGGGCCGGGGAGGATACCTCCGGTGCTCTACCGCTGAGCTACGGGCGCTCCACGTTCCGCGTCAGGCAGGGGCGGCTGGTGGGGCTCGAACCCACTCCCCCGGATCCACGGCCCAGTGCTCTTCCCGTTGAGCTACGGCCGCCACACGCCTGTGTCTTTCGTACGATCTTCGCGGCCGGCGGACCGGCGGAGCGTGTCCGCCTTCGGCCCTGGGAGTCGCGTTCGCCGGTGCCTGGGGCGTTCCCGCCCGCCGGCGCCGCCGGCCGTCGTCTGGTCTGACCACCTCCGGGTGATCGGGTTCGTCACCGGGCGGAAACGAACATCGCCCCGCCCGCGGCTTCTGCGCGGGCGGGGCGATGTGGTCGCCTCCGACGGACGTGGGTGCCTGGCGGAACGTTATGCCGCCAACCCGGTCCTCCCGCGCTGTTCCTTCTCGATCCCGTCATGCGGACCGCCCGCTTTGGCGCCGCGCTCGCCCACCGGGTTCATCAGCCCGAAGGGGGAGTACGGACGCACTTCGCCCAGCGGGGTGGCCGCGCACCTCTCCACCGCGGCGCCGGGCAACACGCCGGCGCCGGTGGATCTGTGCTGGAGTTGGGCGAAGCTGGGTCGCTGCATCTCGCTATACCGTCTTGCCGGCATCCCCGGCGGTGGTGGTCTGGACTCCCTGAAACGCAAAATCGCGCCGCCGACGTCTCGCCGTGGTGCTCACGGCGCGGCATCCAATCCCCATGCAGGCGGGGTGTGGAAGACCGAACGACATCGGGACGCGACTCCCAAGAGGCGACGAGTCTACAAGCGCTCCCCGCGGTCTGTCAACCCTCTCCTTCGCTTCCTCGCGCCAGGCGATCCTTCGCCCCACCCGCGGCGGACGGCGTAAGCCCTGGTGGATGAACGGCTTGCGCGGGGGATGGAAAAGGGCGGCGGGCGAGACAAAGTGCTGTCTCGCCCGCCGCCGCGTGCCGGAGGATGCGGTCCGCCGCGCGTCAGCCCACCGCGCCCGTCTGCGTCCCGTCATTCTCGCCGGTGGGCGAAGCGGCGGGGCCAGCCTCGCCCGCTTCATCGCCGCCGGACATGTCCTCGCCCTCGTCACCGCCCGCGTACGCCGCCACGGGCGTCGGGTCGGCCTGGGACTCGTCCACCGGCGTGGGCACGTCGGCCGCCGCCGCGGTGGGCACGGACGGTTCGGCTGCCGGGGCGTCGACGGACGCCGCGGGCGCCAGGTCGGCGGGCGCGGAGACGATCGGGATGTTGGGGAGCGACACGGTGGCCGCGGGCGTCTCGACGGGTGGCGCCGGCGTCTCGGGTACGGCGTGCTCACCCGTGGGCGCCAGCGAGTTCAGCACGCTGGAGAGCTGCTGCGTGAGGGTGGCCGGGTCCGCGCCGGCCGACACCTGCTGCTGCAGCCCCACGATCTGCGCCGCCACGCGCATCCGCGCCTGCGACACCTCTTCGCTGGCGCGGGTCTGTGCGGCGCGCTCGCGCTGGGCCATCTCCTCGGCGGGGCTGCCGCGGAACACGGCTTCCACGCTCTCCACCAGCTTGGCCAGGATGCGGTACACGGCACTCGCCGAGAAGCCACCGAGCATTGCCAGCGTGGGCAGCGCGAGCGAGGCGCCGCCGACGCCCGAGGCCGCTCCCGCGGTCCCGGACGGCTGCGCGTTGCCTCCGATCGGGATCAGTGCCACCAGGATGAACCCCGCCATCACCCCCAGGATGAACTTGATCCAGTAGGTAGGCTCGTACTTGGGATCGTAGGTGCGCTTCACGATGTAGCCGTTCACCTGCATCAGCATGGCGAACGACGCGCCGATCCCCGCCGAGGCCATCCAGAACAGCTCGTTGGCCAGCAGCGGCCAGCCCGACGAGTTGGCGAAGCTCATCCCCGGCCCGGTGTCGGTGTTGGTGACTTTGGTGATGCTGAGCGCCACGAACACGATCACCGAGATGATCGACGCCGCCAGCATGCGACGCACCAACCCCACCGAGCCCAGCCAGGCCACGCGGCCCCCACGGTCGTCACCCAGGGCGATCAGCGCGCGCGGGGTGGCGGGCGCAACCAGCCGCGAAAGCTGGTCGTGCGCCTTCACCAGCGGCGCCAGGTTCATGGGCTGCGAAGGGTCGGCGAAGCGAGCCCTCTCGATGGCGTCGGCGGCCGCGGCGGGCACGGTCATGCCCGAGGCCAGGGCGTAGCGCGCCATGGCGCTCGACTCGTTGAGCAGCTGCTCGCGCAGCTCGCAGGTGCTGGGGGGCGACTGGGTTGGCATGGGGGGTCCTACGGGAAAGAGGGAGGATGGCGGGTACAGGAAAGCCAATGAAGAGATTCAATTTAGCGCCTCGGGCGTCACAGGAGAATCCCCCTGTTCCATCGGCGTCCCAAATAGGACGGTAGTTCACCTCTAAATGTCCAAGTTGGCGACGCGGGGATCCGCCCGAGGATGGTTCAACACCGCCAGGTACGGCCGGCCGGAAGCGCACGATGCCACGGAAGCGTCCTGCGACCCTACGCCAAGCCGGCGTTGGGGCCGCGGGGGCTTCTCGCTCATTTGGAGTCGCGTGGGCTCACGATCGAGTCAGCCGGTGACGGAGTTGCGGCGCTCGAGGTTCCGGCGGATCGATCCGCATCCATCAGGCACACGACAGGGGCGCCCCTCGCGGGAGCGCCCCTCTTCGTCGTATCGGCCAGTCCGGTTCAGCGGCCGATGCGGGCGCTGCCCTCGAGCAGGTTCATGGGGCCGAAGGTGGGCTGGCCCAGCATGCCGGCGTCCACGCCCACCGTGCCGCGCAGCGCGTAGCGGATCGACTGCCCGGTGGCGGCGCGCAGCAGCACGTTGGCCAGGCCGGGGATGTCGTTGAAGTTCACGCTGATGTCCAGCGGTACCACCGTCTCGGTGTTCCCCTGCAGCGGCACGCCGAGCGGAAAGTCGACCTGCGCGGCGTTCTGCCCCTCCAGCGCCAGCCCGCCCGCCAGCCGGGCCAGCGTGATGCCGATCGGGTTGGGGTTGCGCACGCGGGCGTAGAGCCGGATCGCCGCGCCCCCCTGCGGGCGGCCCAGGCTGGGCCCCAGCAGCCGCAGCTGCGCCGGCTGGGCGTTGTCGACCATGAACTGCGGCGCCTGGATCCCCAGCTGCGCCAGCGTGGCGCACCCCGACAGCAGCGGCAGCGCGCCGATCAGCACCACCGCGCGGCTGACTCTCTTCAACGTCTTCATCGTTTCATCTCCGTTTCCTCGTCTCTCATCGCACCGGGCGGGCTGGATCCGCGCGCCGGTGCTTCGCCATGAGCCGCCGCCGGCAGCCCGCGCGGGCGGACTTCGCGCCGTCGTCGCGGCGGCTTCGGCCGCCGGGGGCGGAAGCCCGCGGGGACGGACGGAAGCCGCGCGCATGTCGTTGTGGGGCAATCGCCTGCGTGGTGAATGCCACAGCCGTGCCACGGCGGCGCGGCGGGGGTGAAAAACCTTGGATGGAGCCGATTGTCCGCTGGAACGGTGTGTGCATGAGGGTCCCCCTCCCGTCCCCGGCGGGAGACGTACGCGCGGCCGGGGTGAGGACGGCCGAGGGTTGGCCCGTGACGGAACGCACACCGCCTGCTGCACAAGGAGGAAACCGGTGGACACGCAACTGACCGGAGCCGGGGGAACCCACGCGCCGGCGCTCCAGGAGGTGCTGGACGGGCTCAACGACCTGCTCCAGCTGGACCACGACGCGCTGGCGGCGTACGACGTCGCCATCACCAAGCTCGAAGACCGCGACCACGCCAGCCAGATCACCGGCTTCCGGCGCGACCACGAGCGGCACGTGCACGAGCTGAACGAGCTGGTCACGCGGCTGGGCGGCACGCCCGTCAACCATCCGCACGCCACCGGGCCCTTCAAGACCGCGCTGCAGAGCCTGGGCGGCCTGGCCGGCGACAAGGGGCTGCTGATGGCGTTCCGCACCAACGAGCTGCAGGTGCGCACCAAGTACGACACCTACGCCAGCCGCGCCATGCTCTGGCCGCCCGAGGTCAAGCGCGTGATCGACGGCGCCGCGCTGGACGAGGAGCGGCACTACGCGTGGGTGGCCGGCGTGCTGCAGCGCATGGGCGTGGGCCATGGCGAGGTGGAAGACGTGCACGCCATGAACGCCGCCCGTGAGCGCGCCAACGTGGGCGCCGGCGTGGTCGATACGGCCAGGGACGCCGTCACGGGCGCCGCGCACGCCGTGGGCGAGCGGGTGAGCGGCGCGGCGTCGAGCGTGGCCGGCACGGTGAGCGGCGCGGCCTCGTCGGTGGCGGGGACGGTGGGGGGCGCGGCGTCGTCCGTCGCGGGGACGGTGGGCGACGCGGCGTCGAACGCGGCGGGCGCGGTGCGGGGCGCCGCGGCGAACCTGGGCGACCGGGTGCGCGGCGGAGTGAGCGGCGGCGCCGACGCGGTGCGCAACCGCATCTCGGGGCTGCTGGACACCGAAGAGGGGCCGCTGGCCGGGCCGGTGGACCGCGCGCAGGCGCTGGGCACCGGGTTCGAGGGACGGGTGCGCGACAAGCCGCTCCAGACGCTGCTGCTGGCCGGCGTCGCGGGGTTCGTGATCGGCCGGCTGCTTCGCTAGGAGGAACGCATGGCTGACTACCGCAACGACGACGACCGGACGCTTCCCGGGGTGGGGATGAACCGCACCCCCGAAACCGATCCGGAGCACCTGCTCCCCGACCACACCAGCGCCGGCGCGGTGGGCTCCATCCCCGCCGCCGCGCTGAGCGGCGACCCCGACGCGGTGCGCGACGAGATCGAGCGCACGCGTGCCCGGATGAGCCGCACCATCGACCAGCTGGACCGCGCCCTGGTGCGCAAGAAGACTGAGGTGCAGGAAAAGCTCGACGTGGCCGCGCCGATCCGGCAGCGCCCCTGGGTCTACGCCGGCGGCGTGTTCGCGGCCGGCCTGGCGCTGGGGCTGATCACCGGCGGCGGCAAGCGCGACGACGACGAGGACGACGACCACGTGAAGATCCCCAAGGCCCTGCTGGCGGGGATCGGGCTGCAGCAGGCGAGGGGCGGCCGCGGGTCCGGCGACGACGTGGAGGTGGAGTACACCGGCGAGGGCTCGGACGACTGGGAGACGCGCGCCCGCGAGCTGATGTCGGTGGTGGCCCGGCAGGAGGAGGAGATCCGCTCGCTGCGCGGCGGCGGGCCGGACGAGACCTGGTACGACGACCCGGACTACCTGTCGCCCACCGACGCCCGCCTGCTCGACGACGTGGAGGCGCTCTCGGAGCACGACGTGCAGGACGAGTGGGACGAGGACTGGAACTTCGTGGAGGGCGGGTACAACGACGAGCTCGGCGACACCTACACCGGCCAGCTCGACGGCGACCTGTACATGGGCTCGGAGTACGACGCGGCCGACTACGAGGTGGAGCTGGACCAGTACGCGCGGAGCGGGATCGACTTCAAGAAGCCGCTGGCCATGCTCCTGGCCGCCGGCGTGGCGGGCGCGCTGGGCACGCTCGGCAAGCGCGTCCTGGGCGGCCGCGACGACGAGGAGCTGGACGTGGAGGTGGAGCTGGAGCCCCGCGGCGGGCTGGCCGAGGACGTGTACGTGGACGAGGCCGGCCGTAGCGCCCGCCGCGCCGCCCGCCACCAGGCGGGGCCCGCGCCGCGCGCCCGCGAGTACGGCCCGGAGTACGGAGCGGCCGGCGGCGAGCGCTACGCGGCCGCCCCGGCGCCGCGCCGCGCGGGCGCCTACGAGACGCGTGGCGCGTACGACGCCGGGTACGGGTACACCGGTGAGCACGGCGGCGAGATGGAGGTGGAGGTCGACCTGGAGCAGCCGGTCCGCCGCACCGGGTACACGGGTGAGATGGAGGTGGAGGTCGAGCTGGAGCGCCCGGTGCGCCGGTCGCTTCCGCCGCGGCGCCGCCGCCCGCGGGTGAGCCCGCTGGCCGGCGCGGTGGCGGCGGGCGCGGCGGCCGCGGTGAGCGGACTGGTGGCCAAGCTGATCCATAGCCGCGCCGAGCGTGCCTCCGAGATGGAGGTGGAGGTGGAGCTGGAGCAGCCGCGGCGCCAGCCGGCACCGGTGCGCCGCTCGCCGGCCCCGCAGCGCCCGGCCGCGGCCTACACGCCGCAGCCGGCGGCCCGTCCGCAGGCGTCCGCGGGCGGTGAGCTGGAGGTGGAGGTAGAGCTCGAGACGCCGCGCGCCACGCCCGCCACCGGCAGCTGGACGCCGTCCGCGCACCCGGAGCAGGCGATCAGCGGCTCCGCGTTCGGCTCCACGGCCTCGGCCGGGGCGTCGGACCGTCCCACCGACGTGGAGGTGGACGCCGAGACTCGCGGCGCCACCCGGGCGGCCGGGGGCACGGTGGGCTACGGCACCGGCGGACAGCCGAACCACACCGGCACCCCCGGGAGCGCCTCCGGCAGCGGGAACGCCGGCGGCGGCACCGGCACCGGCGGCAGCACCCCGTCCAACCCGCCGCTGATGTAAGCGGCGCGGCGGGGCGGCAGCACGCGCGAGGGCGCCGGGGTGGTCTACCCGGCGCCCTCGCCGCGTTCGCCGAGTGACGCGGTCGACGAGGCGTTGCGGTTCAAGCTCCCCCGGGCCGTCTTGCGGTAGTCGGAAGATGCGGGCAGCGGGAGCGTCCGCGTCTTCCGGACGGTGCCTCCCGCTCGCGCCCGGCTTTTGCGTCCATCTTCCGATATGCGGTTCGGCTCCACACCTTCTCATCATCCCATGCCGTTCATCGACCGAAGCCGGGTGCGTCCGTCGCTCGGCTGCATGCTGGCGCTGGCGCTCGCCGTGCTCCCCGCCTCCGCGCTCGCGCAGCGGGACGGCACGGCGGGTGACAGCGTGCCGCGGCACTACGGCATCGACACGCTGGCCGTGCGCGTGCTGCGCACGCCGGTGGTGCAGCTGCGCGCGCCGTTCGCCGTCTCGGTCGTGGGCGGCGAGGCGCAGCGGCGGGCGAAGCCGGGGCTGGCGCTGAACGAGCCGCTGGCCGGTGTGCCGGGGGTGCAGGTGGAGAACCGCTTCAACTACGCGCTGGGCGAGCGCATCTCGGTCCGCGGCTTCGGCGCGCGGGCGCAGTTCGGGGTGCGCGGCGTGCGGGTGCTGCTGGACGGCCTTCCCGCCACGCTCCCGGACGGGCAGACCAACCTCAACCACGTGGACGTGGGCTCCGTCGAGCGCGCGGAGGTGATCCGCGGGCCGGCCAGCGCGCTGTACGGCAACGCGTCGGGCGGGGTGGTGCGGCTCTCCACCGTCCCCGCGCCGCCGGTGCCGCTGGGCTCGGAGTACCGGGCCACCACGGGCGCGGACGGGCTGCTGCGGCTGCAGTCGTCCGCGGCGGGCACGCTGGGGCCCTTCGACTACCGCGCCAGCCTCACGCGGCTGAGCTACGACGGCTACCGCGAGCACCAGGCGGCGCGCAACACGCTGGGGGGCTTGAACCTGGGCCTGCACCGCGGCGCCGACGCGGTGCGCCTGGCCTTCACCGCCGTGCGCTACGACGCGCAGAACCCCGGCGCGCTCACCGACTCGCTGCTGCGGGTGGACCGTTCCCGGGCGCTGGCGAACAACGTGGCGCAGAAGGCCGGCGAGCGCGGCCACCAGGGCCAGCTGGGCCTCACCTGGGAGCACGCGCTCGGCCCCGGCGCGCTGGAGGTGACCGCGTACGGGCTGGTGCGCTCGGTGGACAACCCGATCCCCGTGCGGTACATCGACCTGGAGCGCAAGGCGGGGGGCGCGCGCGCGGTGCTGAACGGCGCCGCCGGCCCGCTGCTGCGCTGGACGCTCGGCTCGGAGTGGGAGGCGCAGCACGACCAGCGGGTGAACCACGGGAACAACGCCGGCGCGCGCGGCGCCCTGCTGCTGGAGCAGCGCGAGCACGTGACCTCGGCCGCGGGCTTCGCCGAGCTCTCGGCCGCGGCGGGGCCGGTGGACGTGCTGGCGGCGCTGCGCTACGACCGTTTCCGCTTCTCGGTGGATGACCGGCTGGTGACGGCGGGCGACCCCGACGATTCCGGCGCGCGGACGATGGACGCCTGGAGCCCGATGGCGGGTGTGAGCGTGTCGGCCGCGCCGTGGCTGTCGGTCTACGCGAACGTCGCCACGGCGTTCCAGACGCCGACCACCACCGAGCTGGCGAACCGGCCGGACGGCGCGGGCGGCTTCAACCCGCTGCTGCGGCCCGAGCGCACGCGCAGCGTGGAGGCGGGCGCAAAGGCGCGGCGCGGCGGCGCGTGGGCCGAGCTGGCCGTGTACCGCGCGCGGGTGCGCGACGCGCTGGTGCCCTTCGAGGTGGAGGGCGCGCCCGGCCGGCAGTTCTACCGCAACGCGGGCGGGGCGATCCACCGCGGCTTCGAGGCGAGCGCCGGCGCCCGCCCGGCCGCCCCGCTGCTGCTGCGCGCCGCGTACACCCGGGTCGACGCGCGCTTCGGTGACTACGAGCTGGGCGGCACCGAGCTGCGCGGCAACCGCGTTCCCGGCATCGCGCCGCACCGGGTGGAGGCGTCGGCGTTCTGGTCGCGCGGCACGGGCCCGTTCGCCGGGATCGACCTGCGCCACGCGGCCCGCACCCCCGTGGCCGACACCGACGCGGCCGGCGCGTTCGCATCCCCCGCCTACACCACGGCGGACGTGCGCGGCGGATGGTCGGAGCTGCGCGCGGTGCACGTCCGTCTCTCGCCGACGGTGGGCGTGACGAACGTGTTCGACGTGCGCTACAACACCTCCGTCGTCATCAACGCCGTCCGTAGCCGCTACTACGAGCCGGGGCCGGGGCGAGCGCTCTACGCCGGCCTGGAGGTGAAGCTCGGCCGGGGGTGGTGAAATCTACGAGTGACCAACGGAAGTCCGCGGATTGGTAGAGGTCGGAAGGAACGGGCGGAGAGGAAATACGGATCGGGGCGTTCCGCGCTGGAGCGCCCCGATGGTCGTTGGGCCGCGGAACCAGCCGGGTCAGATTCTCCTCAGGTGGGACCGCCGGAGGAAAGGTGTGATCGCGCGCCTTGCGATGCCGCCGAAACGACGGCGTCGGCCCTGCGCTCCTCCGGAAGGGGGGGGCCAGCCCGTCTTCGATCATCGATTCGATGTAGAGGGCCATCGCATCACGCACGTTCCGGATCGCCTCCTCGGGCGTGGCACCGTGGCTCTCGCATCCGGGCAGTTCCACTACGGAGGCGAAGTACAGCCGCTCATCGTGCGTTCCCCGATCAGGAACCACGTGGATGTGATACGGCTGATTCAGATGGTACTGAAGCTCGAGCGTCATTCGGACTCCTTCTCCTGAAGCTCTTTCAGATGGCGGATCAGCTTTTTATCTGCTCGTACGCCCCTGTGATATCAGGCACACACTTCAGGCTTACAGCGTCTGATCACTTTCGTCGCACGTGGATGACCTTCTCCACGTCGGCGTGGACGGCGCCAGAGGCGTCCACGATGTCGATGCGATAGGTGCGGTCGACGGATCGCTCCGTCCGCAGCGCGGCGCGGATGGCGTCGAGCTCGGCGTCGTCGATCGCGAAGGTGGCGTGCAGGCGCGAGCGGCCGGGCTTGCGGAAGCGGATGGTCGCGGCCTTGTCCCACACGACGTACTCGGGGCCCAGCGCCTTGATCAGCATCACCATGTAGATGGGATCGACCGATCCGTACAGGCTGCCGCCGAAGATGGTGCCCACGTAGTTCCTGGTGCGCCGGCTGAGCGGGATCTCCACCCGCACCTCGCGCCAGTCGCTGGAGATGTAGGCGATGCGCCCGCCCGTGCCGCGGTACGCCGGGAACAGGTACGTGTACGCCAGCCGGGTGACGCGCGTGCGCAACGACTCGGGCATCGGTGGTCTTCGATTCGAGCATGGGAATCGGGCGAAGCGCTCCGGGCCAATCTACCCGACGCCAACAGACCTCGCACCACGCCCGCGCCCGAGCGGCGCGCGCTTGACGTAGCCGGTGTGCGGGACTGAAGTTGCGCGACTTCGATCCGACACCCGATCCGCGCTCACGGAGCTGCCGACACGTGGACACGCTCGCCTGCGGGCACCGCCTGGCCGACCCCGGGCAGACGCACTACTGCACCTACCTCCACCTCCACGAGCTGCTGTCGCTGCAGCCGGGGCCGGACCAGGCGCGCCACCCCGACGAGCACCTGTTCGTGGTGGCGCACCAGTCGTTCGAGCTGTGGTTCAGCCAGCTGCTCACCGACCTGCCGCGGGTGATCGAGTCGCTGCGGAACGACGACGTGGGGATGGCCACCTGGCTGATGCAGCGCTGCACCGCCGTGGTGCGCATGTTCACGCCGATGATGCGGGTGCTGGAGACGATGACGCTGGGCGGCTTCTACGCCTTCCGCCACCACCTGGTGCCCGCCAGCGGCGGCGAGAGCGGGCAGTGGCACCAGGTGGAGATCCTTTCCGGCGCGCGCGAGCCCGAGTTCCTGCGCTATCTGCAGGCCGAGCCCCGGTCGGGCGACGCGGCGGGTCCGCAGGTGGGGGTGTGGACGCCGCGCCTGGCCGAGCTGTGGGAGGCGCCATCGGTGGCGAGTGCCGCGCGGGAGCGGTTCGAGCGCCGCGGCGTGAGCCCCGCCGACGCCTACGCCGCCAGCCACGCCGGCGCCGAGCACTGGGACCTGGTGCTGCTGGCCGAGGCGCTGCTGGAGTACGACCAGGAGGTGCGGATGTGGCGCTTCGTGCACGCTCGCACCGCCGAGCGCACCATCGGCCCCGACACCGAGGGCACCGGCCACACCACCGGCGTGCGCTTCCTGGAGCGGATGGCCACCCTCCGCGCCTCGTTCTTCCCCTTCCTCTGGGCCGCCCGTGGCGAGTTGTGGGACCGTACCAATCCCCGGCCCCCCGCTCCCTGATGGCCGGGCCGCCAAGCCAGCCCGCCAGAAGAATCGCCTGAGAATCTGAGACACGGAGGATACAGGGCCACGGAGAGCGCCATCGCTCTTCTCCGTGGCTCCGTGCCGTGCCCGGCGAATCGGTGTGGGATGACAAGCCGGTAATCCACTCTGGATTTCGGGCGATCGCACCGCCTCGTCATCCTGATATGAGTCACCCACCGCGCTGCGCGCGACCACGAAGGAAAAACACGACGGGCTCTCCCGGAGTTCACGGAGTTCACAGAAACAACCGCAGTTCCTCCGTGGACTCTGTGAACTCTGCGAGAGCCAGGCTGTTTGTCCCTGCGTGATTCGGTAGATGAAACTCTGGAGATCGCCTGGTAGCAGTGAGCACGGCTCACCCAAATCTGGCGGGTCAGGATGATCGTGGTCCGACTGGCGCGTCTTGCAGGCTGCAATTAAACTTGCGGCCTCCCAGGTGCAGCCGTGTGACGGATGTGCGCAACTCGTTGCCCATCCTTGCTCCCGCCGCGAGAGATCTTTCGTCGTAAAGCGTCTCGTACACCTCCGATGCATCCGGTAGATCCGCTTGCCCGAAGACGCTAACCGCCCTGGGCGACGGCTTGTTCGGATCGCCTGAATCCAGGCCGCCCGTCCGAGACGTATCTTGGACAAACGTTGGACGAAATTTTGCGCACGCTGTGCGCGACCGCATCCTCCTGGCCTTTTCGCGATCACGAACGCATGAGCCCGAGCATACCCACCGACATCCCGCTGGGCGGCGCGCGCCTGTTCGGCGCCGGCGACCGGCCCGGCGCCGGCCCCTCCGCCGTCACCCTGCTGGAAGAGACCTGGCGCCGCACCGACCGCATGCTGGCCTGGCTGCTGCTGGGGCACCTGCCGCTGATGATCGCCCTGGCGTTCCTGCACGACACCTGGGCCGCGGTGCTCGCGTGGGGAGTGCCGTGCGTGGCGGCGGGCGCGCTGGTGGCGTGGCGCATCCCCGGCCGGCTGGCGGCGCGGATGACGATCGCCACCGCGCTCCTCCTGGTCAGCGCGCTGATCATCCACCAGACGCACGGGATGATCGAGATGCACTTCCACATCTTCGCCATCCTGGCGTTCCTGCTGATGTACCGCGACTGGCGCGTGCCGGTGTGGGGTGCCGTGGTGGTGGCCGCGCACCACGTGCTGGGGAACGCGTCGCAGGTGAACGGCGGCGGGATGCACGTCTTCCAGGACCACTCGGGGTGGGGGATCGTGGCGGTGCACGCCGGGTGGGTGGTGTTCGAGGTCACCATCCTGGTCTACATGTCGCGCCTGCTGGCGGCCGAGACCCGACAGGCGCAGGGGCTGGTGGAGCTGGCCGCGCGCGTGGGCGAGGGCGACCTGACCACGCGGGCGGACCGGGGCGAGGGCGCGGTGGGCGACGCGGTGGGCGCCATCAACGCCGGCACCGGCCGCCTGGCCGGCGCGCTGCGCGAGGTGCGCGGGCAGGCGCGGCAGGTGGCCGACGTGGCGCAGGGCTTCAGCGCCGCCAGCGACCACGTGACGCACGCCGCCGAGGGCGTGGCCGCGTCGCTCACGCAGGTGGTGGCCGGCGCGCAGGAGCAGGCCCGCACCGCGCAGATGCTGGCCGACGCGCTGCAGCAGATGACGGTGGGGATCGACGGCGTGGCCGGCCGCGCGCTGGCCGTGGCCGGCGAGGGGCGCCGCGCGCAGGGCGTGGCGCGCGACGGCACCCGCGTGATCGGCGAGGCGGTGGGAAGCCTGGGCCGGATCCGCGAGACGGTGCTGGAGAGCGCCGCGCGCATCACCGAGCTGCACGGCTACACCGAGCGCATCGGCCGCATCACCCAGGCGGTGGCGGGCATCGCCAACCAGACCAACCTGCTGGCGCTGAACGCCGCGATCGAGGCGGCGCGCGCCGGCGAGCACGGCCGCGGCTTCGCGGTGGTCGCCGAAGAGGTGCGCAAGCTGGCCACGCAGAGCGGCGACTCGGCGCGCGAGGCGGCCGAGCTGATCGCCAGCGTGCAGGGCACCACGGCGCGCGTGGTGGAGAGCATGCGCCGCGGCACCGCCGAGGTGGAGGCGGGGTCGCAGCTGGCCAGCGGCGCGGGGGGCGCGCTGGAGCAGATCATGGCGGTGGTGGAGAACACCGTGCGCGAGGTGGGCGCCATCGACCGCGCCGCCCGCGAGATCTCGGCCTCGAGCCGCACCGTGCTGCAGGTGGCGGGGCTCGACGCCGCGTCGGAGCAGGGCGGGCTGGTGGCGCTCTCGCAGGCCAACGCCGCCGCCGCCGAGGACGCGGCCGCCGCGGTGGAAGAGATCAACGCCAGCATGGAAGAGATGAGCGCCAGCGCCGAGGAGCTGGCCCGCATCGCCCGCGAGCTGCAAGACGAGACCGCGCGCTTCCGCACCGGCGCGGACGATGCCGAGCCCCCGCCAGCGCCCGTGGTCACCGCGCTGCGCCCCCGACGAGCGCTCTCGGCCGCGGCGTGAGCCGCCGGGGTATCCGGCGTTGACGACGAACGCCCGTCACGCGGCGGGCCTTCGTCGTTCGCGGCACGGGTAAACGCGCTACTCCGTCCGGTGGCGCAGCGTCATCAGCAGCGTTCCCGCGATCAGGAACGCGGCGGAAAGGAGTACGCGCGGCGCGGAAAGCTCGTGCGCCCACGGCGCCTCCAGGAGCGGTGGGAGCCCCACACCCAGCATCAGGGCTCCCAGCGAGCCCATCACGGCAAGCTTGCGGTCACGCGTGCGCGCCACCAGATAAGCACTCGCCTGCCGCACGTATGCCGGCGACACCACGTCGGCTTGGTGCCGGTCGGCGACGCGCGCGGCTTCGCGCGCCAGGTCCTCGGCGTACGCGTCCACGCAGCCCTTGAACTCGGCGAGCGCCGCCTGCGAAAAGTGGCCGGCGCCCACCCGCGTGGCCGCCCGCTCCGCCGCCACCGCGCCGTAGCCTGCGCCTTCCGCCAGCATCGGGTGGCGGTCCCCGTCGGCTCCGCCGTGGTCCGGAGAGGGCGCGCTGAGCATCGTCGGATGAGCGGAGTCTTTGCAATTTAAGTCTGCTAAAGGATATCGGACCGCGCGCACGGAACGGCTCACCCGGCACCCTCCGGTTCGCTATCGGCGCCGGATGGAATCCCACATGCGCACGAGGCCGTACGACAGGAGCATCATGGCCAGTTCGAAGGCACCCGTGGCCGCAAGTGCGCTTACCGCGCGCCAGAAACCCAGCTGCGCCAGAAATTCGAACTGGGTGGCGGCGAGCGCGACCAGCGACACGGCCACGAACAGCAGCATGTGCACGAACGGGCCGCGCTCGTCAGGGTCGCGGCGCTGCGGCTTGCGCCGGGGGAACACGTCGACTGCGGGGATCTGCGCCAGCATGTTAGGTCTCCTGGTGCGCGTCTTCACTGCGTGCACTTCTACGCTATAAAAATGGACAACGGAGCGCAAGGGTGTTGCTCCACGCTCTCCGCAGGTGTTTACGAACGGCCTGCATCCCGTGGTTCGTCCTGGCGCTGGGCGGGTGCACCTACCACCTGGCCGCGGTGCAGCAGCCGGCCCGGGCGGTGGCGTTCACCACGGGCGGCCCCTGGCGCAGCCTGGTGTACGCGGCCCGCACCGACAGCGGCGTGGTGGTGGTGGACCTGGGCTACGTGGGCGCCGGCTCCTCGCTGCGCGGCCGGCTGCGCGCGCTGGGCGCCGCGCCGGCGGAGGTGACCGACGTCTTTCTCACCCACAGCCACCGCGACCACGTGCGCGCGTGGAAGACGGTGCGCGGCGCCCGCTTCCACCTGTGGGCGCCCGAGCAGCCGCTGTTCGAGGGCACGCGCGGCCACGCCGACTTCCCCTCGCGCACCGCGCGCAGCGTGTTCGGGCACGCCGGCCCCAGACCCGGCGAGGTGGACGTGCGGCCCTTCGCGCGCGACACGGCGTTCGTGGTGGGCGGCGACACGGTGTGGGCGTACACGGTGCCCGGCCACACGGCGGGGAGCGCGGCGTACCTGTTCCGCGGCATCCTGTTCGTGGGCGACGCGGTGGCGCGCAAGCCGCTGCGGGGCTACGGCGGCGCCGACCCCTTCTTCAGCGCCGACACGCGCATGAACCGCCAGAGCCTGATCGGCCTGTTCGCCCGCGTGCCGATGGAGCGCGTGGAGTGGGTGTGCAACGCCCACGCGAAGTGCGCCCGCCCCGACGAGCGCTTCATCACCAAGGTCACGCGCTGAGCCCCATCGTTCGGGTTCGATCGTGCGAAGCTGGATACGTGGCCCGGGTCTCCGAGCGGTCCGTCGGCGGGCGCTCGAGCGTCTTTGGAGGATGATCCCGTGTCGCCGCCACGAGTCGGTGCGGGCGAAGCAGATGCGGCACAAACGGACCGGCTCCGCACGCGATTGGTTCGCGGCGGAGCCGGTCCGTCTTCAGGCGGTTCAGCACATCAGGGGTGAGACCACACCCACGAAGAGCGTACGTCCTCCGGCACTTCGGTTTCAGTCAGCGGCGGCGGCGCCGTCGGGCTCGAGCACCTGGGGGAGCACGCGCGTCTCGAACGTCTGCGCCAGCGTCCCGTGCGCGCGGCTGGAGAGCTCGCGCAACGAGCTGCCCGTGAGCTGGCGCGCCAGGCGGCCCAGCGTGTGGGGGTGGATGCCGATCTCCTCGGCCACCTCGGCCCAGGGGCGGCTGGCCGTCTTGCGATGGGCGGCGCGCAGCAGCAGCACCCAGTGCAGGAAATCCTGCAGGCGCAGCGCGCTGTGGCGGCCGACGGACTGCTTCCAGTGCGTCCACAGGGTGCGGCGGTCGCAGCCGGCGGCGGCGGCCAGCTTCTCCACCGTGCGGATCGCGCGGCGGTCGTCGCACGCCAGCGCCAGCGCCTCGCGCAGGCGCGGCGGCAGGTGCGGCGTCCGGCGGAAGGTGGCCGGGAGCGACGCGGGGAGCGCCGGAGCCGCGCTGGGCGCCACGCGGCGGAAGGCGCGCCCGGGGTCGGGGGCGGTGGACGGCATGGGGTGGATGGTTCGCGGTGCGGGCGCCGGAGGGCGCGGCGGAGCGGGGCGCGTGGAGGAGAAACCGTATGCGAGCATCGGCGGGGCGGCTCGGGTTTCCGGTGGGCAGCGCGGGTGGGCGCGCCAGTGACAGGCGATCATGGAAACGCATCAACCACGAATCTTGTGACAGTTCGTGAGCAGGGCGCGACAAAGCGTCGTGTGGCGGGGTTGTCCGCGGCGCGCGGCGGCCGTAGCTTTGCTCGCTGACAACATCGAAGCGAGGGGGCCTTTCGGAAGCCGGTGCAACTCCGGCGCGGCCCCGCCACTGTAAGAGGCCCGGCGCGCGTGCGCTGCCGGTCCGGCCCGCTCCGCGGGGGTTCAGCCCCCGCACAGCCACTGGGCAGCACGCCCGGGAAGGTGGAGCGCCAGCCGCCTCGAGCCAGGAGACCGGCCCCCGCGCTCCCGCATGAACGCCCCTCGCGGGAGGGGTGCGGGGTCCGACCATCGGCCGAGCTCGCTCCGGGCCCCTCGCGGGCCGCCTCGCCGACCGTCGCACCCGTTCTCTCCCCGGCAGTGGGAAGGAACGGGTTCTTTGCGTCTGCTCATCCCTCGGCTCCACCCCGCTCTCCCGGCGCTCGCCGCGGCGCTCCTGGCCGCGTGCGGCGGCGACCCGGGTGCGCGCCGTCCCTCCACGCCGGCGGATTCGTCCGTTTCGGTGGTGGACGACGCGGGGCGCACGGTCACGCTCCCCCACCCCGCCCGCCGCATCGTCGCCCTGGTCCCCGCGGTCACCGAGACGGTGATCGCGCTGGGCGCGGCGGAGCGGCTGGTGGGGCGGACGGACTACGACAAGGGGGCGGCCGTCGAGCGTCTCCCCTCGGTGGGCGGCGGGCTGGACCCCAGCATCGAGAAGCTGGTCTCACTCCATCCGGACGTGGTGCTGGGGTGGGAGACCAGCGGGCGCACCGAGCTGCGCGACCGGCTCACCGCGCTCGGCATCCCCGTCTTTTCGGTCAAGACCGAAGACACCACCGACGTGTTCCGCTCGCTGCGCAACCTGGGGCGGCTGACGGCGCGCGAGCGCGCGGCGGACTCGGTGGCGGCCTCCATCCGCGGCGAGCTGGACGCGGTGCGCGCCTCGGTGGCCGGCGCGGCGCGCCCCTCGGTGTTCTTCGTGGTGTGGAACGATCCGCCGATGACCGCGGGGCCGCGGACCTTCGTCTCGCACGTGATCGAGGTGGCGGGCGGGCGCAACGCGTTCGCGGACCAGCGGGCGCTGTGGCCCAACGTGTCGCTGGAAGAGATCGTCCGCCGCCAGCCGGATTTCGTCGTCGTCCCCGTGGGCGAGCAGGGGACGGTGCGGCTCGAGGCGCTGAAGACGGCCGTGGGGTGGCGCGAGCTGCGCGCGGTGCGCGAGGGGCGGATCGTCACCGTCCCCGCGCAGGTGGTGAACCAGCCGGGGCCGCACCTGGCCCGGGCCGCGCGGGCGATGCGCGACGCCATCCACCCGGAGATCAAGGGGCGATGAGACCCGCCGCGCGCCTGCTGCTGCTGGCCGCCATCCTGGCCGCCGCGCTGCTCGCCGCCGTCCGCCTGGGCGCCGTGCCGCTGTCGCTGCGCCAGGTGATGGACGGCGTGCGCGGCGGCGGAGACCCGACCACGGTGGCGATCGTGCGCCGCCTGCGGCTGCCGCGCGCGGTGCTGGCGGCGATGGTGGGCGGGTCGCTGGCGGCCAGCGGCGCCACCTTCCAGGCGCTGCTGCGCAACCCCCTGGCCGAGCCCTACATCCTGGGCCTGAGCGGGGGCGCGGCGGTGGGCGCGGTGTTCGCCATCGCGCTGCTGGGCGTGGGGGCGCCGGGGGGGATCGTGGCCGTCTGCGCGCTGGCGGGGGCGGTGCTGGCGATCCTCCTGGTCTTCCGCATCGCCGCCGTGGTGGGGCGGGCGCTGGACACGCGCATCCTGCTGCTGGCCGGCGTGGTGGTCGGCGCCTTCTTCAACGCCTGCATCCTGCTGGCGCTCACCTTCGCGGACGCCGACGCCTTCCGCTCGGCGATCTTCTGGATGATGGGGAGCTTCTCGGGCGCCACCTGGAAGTCGATCGGCTTGCTGGGCGCCGCGATGGTCCCCGGCGTGGCGCTGCTGCTGGCGCTGGCGCGGCCGCTGAACCTCCTTTCCGTGGGCGAGGAAACGGCCGCGTACCTGGGGACGCGGGTGGAACGCACCAAGCTCCTGGCCTACGGCACCGCCTCGCTGCTGACCGCGGCGGCCGTGGCCGTGAGCGGGGTGATCGGCTTCGTGGGGCTGGTGATCCCCCACGTGGTGCGGATGCTGTGGGGGGCGGACCACCGCTTCCTTCTCCCGGCTTCGGTCCTGGCCGGCGCGGCGTTCGTGGTGCTGGCCGACACGCTGGCCCGGACGGCGGCGGCGCCGACGGAGCTGCCGGTGGGGGTGGTGACGGCGTTCGTGGGCGTCCCCTTCTTCGTCTACCTGCTGCGCGGGAGGGCGGCGTGAGCGGGTGGAGCTGCCGTGGCGTGTCTTTCCGCTATCCCCAGGCGGCCCGGCCCGCGCTGGACGGCGTGACGCTGGAGGTGCCGGCCGGCGCGTGCACGGCGGTGATCGGGCCCAACGGCTCGGGAAAGTCCACGCTCCTGCGCGTCCTGCTCGGCACGCTGCGGCCGGACGCGGGCGAGGTGCGGCTGGACGATCGCCCGGTGGCGGAATGGACGCGCGAGGCGATCGCGCGGCAGGTGGGCGTGGTGCCGCAGGGCGAAGAGGCGGTGTTCCCCATGACGGTGCGCGAGATGGTGGCGATGGGCCGCTACCCGCACCTGGGCCCCTGGCGCCGCGAGGGCGACGCCGACCGCCGCGCCGTGGAGCGGGCGATGCGCCGCTGCGACGTGGCGTCGTTCGCCGCGCGGACGATCGGCACCCTTTCGGGGGGCGAGCGGCAGCGCGCGCGGGTGGCGCGCGCGCTGGCGCAGGAGCCCGCCGCGCTGGCGCTGGACGAGCCCACCGCCGCGCTCGACGTGGCGCACGAGATGGCGATCTTCGAGCTGCTGCGCGACCTGGGCCGCGCGGGGACCACGGTGCTGCTGGTGACGCACAACCTCAACTTGGCCGCGCGCTACGCCGGCCGCCTGGTGCTGCTGGAGCGCGGCCGCATCGCCGCGCAGGGCACGCCGGCCGAGGTGCTGGCGCGCGAGACGGTGGAGCGGGTCTACGGCTGGCCCGTGCGGATCGACCGCCACCCCGGCCCCGGTCCGGACGCCGGCGCGCCGCAGGTGGTTCCCCTCTCGGGCGAAGCGTGCGCGGGGATGACGGCGCGGGAGGAGGCGGCCGATGCGGCGTGATCCGCGCGTCCGTCCGGGACGCTGGGCCTCGCTCACGGCCCGGGTGCCGGCGTGCAGTCCGCGAAGGCGGACTTCGTGCCGTCGTTGCCGCGGCTTCAGTCGCCCGACGCGGCCTTTCCCGCCGGGCGCCTCGATGGCCGGTCCGCGCATCCTCTTCCTGCTGCTGCTGGGGATGATGTGGTTCGGTGCATCCCCCCTGCTGGCGCAGTTCCCCGGCGAGCTGGCGGGGACGGTGACCGACGCGGCCACGCGCGCGCCGGTCGAGGCCGCGTCGATCGACCTGGCGGGAACGCCGGTCGCGGCGCGGACGGATGCGTCGGGGGCGTTCCGGCTGCGCGGGCTGGAGCCGGGCGAGTACCGCGTCACCGTCCGCCGGGCCGGGTACGCCGCGCGCGAGCTGCCGGTCACCGTCCGCAACGGGGCGACGGCGCGGCTGGACGTGGCGCTGCACCCCGTCCCCCTCGCGCTCCAGGCGCTGCGCGTGACGGCGGCGGCGGCCGATCCGGCGGCGACCACGGTCTCGCGCGAGCAGATCGAGGCGAGCGGCGCGCGCACGGCGGCGGACGTGGTGGAGCGCGCCGGCGGCGTGGTGGTGCGGGGGACGGGGCCGACGGGGCCGCGGACGGTGAGCATCCGCGGGAGCGCGGCGGACGAGGTGCTGGTGCTGGTGGACGGCGCGCCGCTGAACGACCCGGTGACCGGCGAGGCGGACCTGGGCGCCGTCCCCGCCGCGAGCGTGGAGCGCGTGACGGTGCTCCCCGGCGCGCGGACGGCTCGCTACGGCCCGCGCGCGCAGGCGGGGGTGGTGCTGGTGGAGACGCGGGCGGCCCGCGCGCGGCAGGCGGCCGAGCTCTCGGCCGGGTCGCTGGGCGAGTGGAGCGGGCGCGGCGAGGTGGGCGCGGCGCTCGGCCCCGGCGCCTGGTCCGCCGGCGCGCACCTGCGCCGCATCGGCGGGGGGTTCGACTACGCGCGCGACGTGAGCGACCCCACCGTCGTCCGCCGCGCCAACGACGACCTGGACGAGTGGAGCGCCTTCGGCGCGGTGCAGTCCACCGTCGCGGGCGGCGAGCTGCGCCTGCGCGGCGGATGGGACGCGCTGGACCGCGGCCTTCCCGGCCTGGGCCACACGCCGTCGCCCCGGGCGCGCGAGGAGATGGGGCGCGGGCGCGCGTCGCTGGCGTGGCGGCGCGCGGGGGCGCGGACCACGGTGGCGGTGGCGGCCTCGGGCGCGGCGCAGCGGGTGCGCTTCAGCGACCCCGCCCCGCCGTTCGGCCTCCCGTACGACGACACCACCCGCGTCCGCACCGGCACCGCGCGGGTCGACGCCGACCGGCTGCTGGGCGAGACGGGGCTGCTGCGCTCCGTGGGCGGCGGCGCCGAGGCGGGGGTGCAGCGGGTGGAGGCGGGCGCACTCTCGTCCACCGCGCCGCGCACCCGGTGGGACTTCGGCGCCTTCGGGCACGCGGGCGGCGGGGTGGCCCTCGGCGGCCGCGACGTGGCGCTCGGCGCCGAGGCGCGCGCGGACCGCGACGGGGTGACGCGCGACTGGTTCCTGAGCCGCGCGCTGAGCGCCGCCGCCGCGTTCGGGCCGCTGCGGGTGCAGCTCGCCAACCGCAGCAGCTTCACCCCGCCCTCGCTGGGCGACCAGTTCTTCCGCGAGGGCGTGGGCGTGGTGCCCAACCCCGACCTTCGCCCCGAGCGCGTGCCCAGCGAGTGGGAGGCCTCGGCGCAGTACGGGGCCACGCTGGGGCCGGCCGACGTTTCGCTGGCCGCCTCGGCCTTCACGGGCGACGTGAAGGGGATGATCGTGTGGCTCCCCGACTTCGCCTTCCGCTGGAGCCCGCGCAACCTGGACGTGGCCCGCCGCGGCGCCGACGCCCGCGCGGAGATCGGTCTTCCCGCCGCGCGGCTGCGGGTGACGGGCGCCTGGACCGCCGCGCGCGTCACCTGGGTGCGCGACGGGGAAGACACGGGGATCCAGGTGGCGTACCGCCCCGAGCACGCGGGGCTGTTCACGGCGCGGTGGTCGCCCGGGGCGTGGCGCGCGGAAGCGGCGGCGCGCTACACCGGGCTGCGCTACCCGGTGCCCGACCGGGCCAACGCGCTCCCCGGCTTCTGGAGCGCGGAGCTGGCGGTGTCACGCGAGTGGCGGCTGGGACGTTGGCACGCCGTGACGGCGGTGGACGTGGACCGCCTGTTCGACGAAACGCAGTCGCTGATCGCCGGCTACCCCGAGCCGGGGCGCCGGATCCGCTTCGACCTGCGCCTGAGCCGCGCAGACCTTCATCAACCCTGACGGACCTCCGTGAAGTCATGAGCAACCGAACCCCCGGCCGGCTGGCCCGGCTCGCCTGCTTCGCCCTGCTCCCGGCCGCGCTGGCCGCGTGCGGCGCGGACCCGATCACCGGCGGCGGCGCCACCTACACCCGCATGGAGGTGATCGTCAACAGCATCTCCAACACCCTCACCCTGGTGAGCGCCGACAGCATCGCCCCCACCGCCCGCAGCGTGAGCCTGGGCGCGCAGGGCTCGCCGGTGAGCGTCGCCGCGCGCGGCGCCTACGCAGTGGTGCCGATGGGCACGTATCCGTTCGCGGCGGTGGTGGACCTGCGGGCGGGAACGGTGCGCAACGTGGCGCTGCCGGCCAACTCGGGCGCCACCGGCGCAGCCTTCCTGAACGACAGCATCGCGATCGTCGGCAACCCCAACCGGAACTCCGTCACGCCGGTGAACGTGCGCGCCGGCACCGCGGGCGCCGAGATCGCCGTGGGCACCTACCCGCAGGCGCTGGCGGCGGGGAACGGCAACGTGTACGTGCTGAACGCCAACCTGGTGAACTTCTCGCCCGCGGGCCCGGGGAGTGTCACCGTGATCGGCTCCAACGGGACCGTGGCGGGGAGCATCGTGCTCACCGGCATCAACCCGGCCTCGGGGGTGGTGGTGGGGAACACGCTGGTGGCGGTGAACTCGGGCCACTTCGGGCAGGGCGACGGGACGGTGTCGCTGGTGAACCTGGTGACCGCCAAGGAAGACCAGCTGATCGCCGGCTTCGGCGAGTTCCCGGGGAGCGTGGACGTGGGGCCCGACGGGCTGATCTACGTCGGCGTGTACAGCAAGGGCATCGTCAGCTACAACGTGAGCACCGGCCAGTTCGTGCGCGGCCCGAGCAACCCGGTGGTGCCCGGCGGAGCGCCGCCCGTGAGCGCGGTGGCGTTCGACTACGCGGGGCGGCTGCACACCCTGGCGCCGGGCGACTGCACCCCCGGCACCCCGGGGAAGGAGTACGGCCTTCCGGCGCCGTTCACGGCCACCGAGCGCGTGGTGAACACCGGCGTGTGCCCGTTCGCGATCGCCTTCGCCACCGTGCCGCTGAGCTGACCGCCGGGCGCGGAGATCCGGAGGAGTGGAAGGAATCGTCCCCGCCGCGCGGCCGGAGCATCGGCCGCGCGGCGGGGACGATCTCGTGGGTGCCGGCGGAGATCCGGCGGAGCCCGCAAGTGCCTGCCCGGGCGGGACTTGGCCGGCCTCGTGGCGGACGGATGGCAGTGGTCCACGGGCACGCAACCTGCACTATGGGGGGGCGACTTCGGAACGAGCTAAGTATATGGCGCTGAGACACTTCAAGGATACCGAGGGGCACGAGTGGCGAGTGTGGGACGTGTTCCCCTTCGGCGGGCGGCACGCGGAGCGCCGGAACGCCGACCGGCGCGTGGCCGCCTCGAATGACTATACCGGTCCCGAGCGGCGGTCGGGGCGCCAACGCCGCGTGCGCACACCCACGCTGCTCACGCCGGGGCTGGAATCGGGGTGGCTGTGCTTCGAGAACCACGTGGACAAGCGGCGCCTGACCCCCGTCCCCGTCGGGTGGGACGAAGCGCCGGTGGAGGAGCTCGAAGGGCTGCTCGGCCGCGCCCGCTCCGTCCAGCGAAGGCACGGCCAGGAGCTGCAGGTTGCAGACGTGATGGACTGATAGCGAATCCGGAAGTTCGGTGACTCCACCGGCCTGGCCCGGGGGGTCAAACGGAGAAGAACGGAGGAACGGAGAACAGATCGCAGTTCTCCGTTCCTCCGTTGTACTCCGCTCCTCCGTGTGACCTTTTCAGCGATGCCGGTTGGAGGATCGTATCTGCGGATTGGTCTGAAGATGACGCGCGACCGGGGAGCGCGGGCCGAAGCACCGTCCCGCGGCGCCGATCAGGCCCTCCGCTCCACCCCGTTCGGCGGCGCGGGGTGGCCGCGGCGGGGGACGGCCTGGAAGTCGCGGGCGTGCGCCTCCATCTCGTCCAGCACCTTCTCGGGCGCCACGTCCTGCGCCAGCTCCGCCAGCTCGGGGTCGCCGGCCTGCTCGATCCCCATCTGCCGCGCGATCTGGGTGACCAGCGAGATCAGCTGCGTGATCTCGTGCTCGGCCAGCAGGCTCACCTGCAGGTCCAGGTCGGCGCGCTTGTCGGCGAGCGCGGCCATCCGGTTCTGGCTGATCAGCACGAAGGTGGAGAGGAAGATCGCCTCCACCGACGCCGCCATCGCCAGGACCACGAACGACGGGTCGAAGCGGGAAAGCGGCGTCCACCCCAGGTTCACCACGATCCAGGCGCCGAACAGCGCCAGGTGGATCCAGACGAAGCGCATGCTGCCGGTGAAGCGGGTGATGGCGTCGGCCATCCGCTCGCCCGCCGGCTTGGCGGCGTCTTCCAGCTGCCGGCGCGCCAGCAGCGCCCGGATGTTGCGCTCCACCACGCCTGCCAGCTGCGGACTATGGCTCCGGTCCGGCGCATACTTCCTTTGCGTCACACTCGCTCTCCCCCGCGGATCCCGCCGCGCCCCCGGATCTCGGATGGCGCAAAAGTCGATAGAGCGTACGCATCTACCGTTCCCGGGGCCTCATCCCCACGGCCCCTTCTCCCGGGACCGTGCAAGGGCCGGGGGCAGGTGGGTAGCACGCGTTCGGAGACCCGGGTGACCTGGTTCGAACGGTGGAGGATCGGGGGGGGGGCGGAGGCGGTCTACCGGTAACGCTCGGCGAGCTTCGCGGGGTCGGCGCCGAGCCAGAACTCCAGCCGCAGGCGCCACATCAGCGCCATCGTGCGCCAGACGCCGCGCTCCTCCCACCTGCGGCTGGAGGTGAGCACCGCCTGGCGCAGGGAGAGCGGACGGCCCTCGCGATTGAGCGCCCGGGAGAGCGCAACGTCTTCCATCAGTGGGAGATCGGGGAAGCCGCCCGCGCGCGCGAACCGGTCGCGGCGCACGAAGATCGCCTGGTCGCCCGTGGCGATGCCGGAGAGGCGCGAGCGCAGGCCGATCATCCGCTCGATCACGCGCAGCATCGGGTGGCGCCCGCTCAGGCGCACGTCGAAGCGCCCCCATCCGCGCCCGCTCGCCTCCAGTCCATCGATCACCAGCCGGTCCGCGCCGTCCGGCAGCCGCGTGTCGGCGTGCAGGAAGAGGAGCACCTCGCCGCGCGCCACCGCCGCGCCCGCGTTCTGCTGGCGCGCGCGGCCGCGCGGCGCCTGGACGACGCGATCGGCCAGCGGCGTCGCCAGCTCGCGCGATCCGTCGGTGCTGCCGCCGTCCGCCACGATCACCTCGCACCCGCGCGCGCGGAGCGGCCGCAGCGCGGCGAGCGCTTCCGCGATCCCCTCTGCCTCGTTCAGCACGGGGATGACGATGGAGAGCGGCGGCGTCACCCGTCCCCGTCCGGCCGTCAGGGGATGGAACCCTGGAACTGCTGCACCCGGATCATCCTCCCCGCCTCGGTCACGTCGTTCGACGGATAGTTGCTCGCCACCACGCAGGGGCCCGCCACCTCGTAATCGACGGGGCCGTGCACGTACACCCCCTGCACCGTCCGGGTGGCCGCGTCGAGCACCGGCGCGCCGGAGCTTCCCCCGAAGGCGGTCACCGGCCCGCGGAACAGCTCCGGGGCCGTGACGTCGTTGACCCACCCGGTGCTGTACTTCAGGGGGAGCTGCGTGGGGTAGCTCAGGCAGTACAGCGCCTGGTTCATCTGCGGGTTCTGGGCGGAGAGGGGGAGCGGGGGGATCCCCGCGACCGGTGCCGTCACCTCGATCAGCGCCCAGTCGTCCTTGATCCCGTTCCCCGCTCCCACCGCCACCACCTGCCCGGCGGTGTAGATGTTCGCCCCGGGGATGCGGACGGGGGTGGTCGCGCTCGTCATCGCCCACGCGAAGGCGAAGCGCAGGTTGTTGAGCGGGTCGTGGCTCAGCGCGGCTTCCAGCACGTGCTTGGCGGTCACCACCAGCCCGTTCGTGAGCGTGCTGTTCACCAGCCAGGCGGTGCCGTACGCCTCTTCGGCCGAGGGCTGGGCGAGGAACGCCTGGTTCGGGCAGAGCAGGGCGGGGTCGCCGGTCACCAGCTCGGTCCGCTGGCCGAACACCACGGCGGCGGGCGAGAAGGTGCCGTCGCCGTTGTCCACCAGGTCGTCTTCCGAGATCACCAGGGCGACCGCAGCCGCCTGCTGCACGATCGCGGGGGTGCCCACCTGGTACACGTCCAGCCGGGTGTCGTTTGCGTCGTAGATCGCCATGGAAGCCTCGCCGATGAACGGTGGACCGGATGATGGGGGAGCACCGTCGCATGCCCCGCGACCCGGAACACAGCGTCGGCTTCGCCCGCCCGTCAAGGCCGCGAGCGCGGGCCCGCCGCGGCGGGTGTCGAACCACACCGGCGCGGGCGTGGACGAAGCGGGCCCGGGTCCCGCTCCCGGTCCGTCGGGCTTCCGTCGGGGGAGGGGACCCGGGCCCGAGAGGCGCCAGGAGAGGGTGCCGCGGCGGAGCGCTACGGGGGCCCTCCACACCCCGCGGCCCCGCAGCTCCGCCGTCCGCGCAGCATCTGCTCGCGGCGGGCGCGGAACTCGGTGCCGGGGTTCCACTCGGGCCAGCGGGCGCCGTTCGCCACCTCCACCCCCACGCGGAAGAGGAGGCGCGTGTCGTCCACCATCCCGGCCAGGTCCCAGTCGGGCTTCACCTCGTCGGTGGGCTTGTGGTAGTCGTTGGCCACGTAATTCGCGCGCACCTGCTGGCCATAGTCCGCCGGCTTGCCGACGTAGTCGGCGCCGGGGAAGAGGAAGGTGAGCGCGGGGACGCCGTTGCGCGCCAGCTCGAAGTGGTCGGAGCGGTAGAAGTAGCCCTTCTCGGGCTCGGGGTCCGGCCGCACGGCGCGCCCCTGCCGCGCCGCCTCGCGCGCCAGCACCGCTTCGAGCGTGGTCTGCCCGTAGCCCACGCTCACGATCGAGCGCGTGCGGCCCCACGGGTTGGGGATGTCCATGTTCACGTCGGCCAGCGTGCGCGCGAGCGGATAGAGCGGGTGCGCGGCGTACCAGCGGGCGCCCAGCAGCCCCTGCTCCTCGGCGGTCACGGCCAGGAACACCAGCGTCCGCCTGGGCGCGGTGGGGAGAGCCTTGAAGGCGCGCGCCGTCTCGAGCAGCCAGGCCAGCCCGCCGGCGTTGTCCAGCGCGCCGTTGTAGATGCTGTCGCCGCCGATCGGCCGGCCGACGCCGAAGTGGTCCCAGTGCGCGGTGTAGAGCACGTACTGGCCGCGCAACGCCGGGTCGCTGCCGTCCAGCCGCGCGACGACGTTGCGCGAGCGCACCTGCCGCACCGCGTTGCGCACCGTGAAGCTGGCCGTGGCCCCGAGCGAGACGGGGCGGAAGGCGCGGGTGGCCGCCGCGCGCTGCAGCGCGTCGAAGTCCTGCCCGGCGGCGGCGAACATCGCCCGCGCCACGTCGAGCTGCATCCACCCTTCCACCGGGATGTGGCGCGCGCCGGCGCCCTGGATCTCGGTGCGCTCGCGGCCGGTGTTGCTCGCCACCACGCCCCAGGCGTACCCCGCCGGGCCCGTCTGGTGCACGATGATGCACGCCGCCGCGCCGCGCTCGGCCGCCATCTCGTACTTGTAGGTCCAGCGCCCGTAGTACGTCATCGCCGGGCCGCGGAAGACCCGCGGGTCCAGCCGGGACGGGTCGGCGGGGTCGGGCACCGGCGGGTCGCCGACCAGCACCACCACCGTCTTGCCGCGCAGGTCCACGCCCTTGTAGTCGTCCCACCCGAACTCGGGGGCCGCCACTCCGTAGCCCACGAACACCAGGTCGCTGGCGTCCACGCGGACCAGCGAGTCCGGGCGCATCGACCAGGCGACGAACTCGTCGGGCGTGCGCAGCTCCTTGCTCTCTCCGCGGAACGCGAGCGTCGCCGACGCCCGCGAGGTGGTGCCCACCAGCGGCACCTCCTGCACCCAGCTGCCGTCGGGGTTCCCCGGCCGCAGCCCCATCCGCCGGAACTGGCCGGAGAGGTAGGCGACGGCCGAGTCCTCGCCGCGCGTCCCCGGCGCGCGCCCCGCGAACCGGTCCGACGCGAGCACGCGCATGTGCTCCAGCAGCCGCGCCGCCGTGATCTGCCCCTCGGCCGCGGCCACGCCGGCCTGCACCCGCACCGGCGTGAGCGACGGCCGCTGCGCGTGCGCGAGCGTGGGGATCGCCAGCGCGGCGAGGGCGAGGTGGAGGATCGGTCGATGTCGGCGCACGCGGCCTCCGCGAGGTTGAGGTGGACCCGCATTGTATCGCGCGGCGACCCGGCCCGCACCGTCCGCGGCGAACGACGGCGCCCCGCGGGGAGCGAGCCCGCGGGGCAGCACGGTCAATCCGGACCCGCCGGTGGCGCGGAACGATCAGCCGGCTCCCGTCCCTCGACATTCGCTCGCCACGCCTTGCACACGGTGTCGACGGCGGCGGCGAACTATCGCGCGGCGCGCCTCGCCGCATCCCACGAATGGACGGAGGCCCGCCACACGGGCCGGGGAAGGCGGTGATCCGCTCGAAGACCGGTGTCATCGTCTCCACCCCAGGGCCGGCCCGATGGAACCTCGTGATGAGGCCGCCGATCCACGCCGCGACCCGGGCGCGCCCTCGGGTGACGCGGCCAATTGTCCTCTCGCGTGGTCATCACCGGGCCGCGGCGATTCTCGAGAGATCGTGTAAGTCGATGCGGCGCAACACGGTCGATCTGGCGTGGCACGGGGCGCGGCGGTTGCGATCCGGGATCCCCAGGCGGGCCGGTGCGGGCCCGCGGAGGACCTTCCGCCACACACGAGGTTTCCCATGCGCTCCCGAGCCCTTCTCCTTTCGCTCGCCGCGCTGGCGCTGTTCAGCAGCGCCGCGGCCGCGCAGGACGACGACGATTACTACCACGACGACGATTACGGCTACTCCCTGCCGCGCAGCTACCTGGGCGGCGAGTTCGACGTCGCCCAGCCGCAGGGCGAGTTCGCCGACTTCGTGAACAACGGGTGGGGCGGCGGGGTGCACTACCTGCTGCGCGCCGACCGCGACGGGTGGCTGGGGCTGCGCGTGGACGCCAGCATCCTGAACTACGGCCACGAGCGCGAGCGGGTGATCCTGAGCCCCACCATCGGCGGGCGGATCGGGGTGGACCTGACCACCGACAACAACATCGCCTTCATCGGCGCGGGGCCGCAGATCGGGCTGCCGACGGGCGCCTTCCGGCCGTACGTGAACGGGTTCGTGGGGGTGAGCTACATCTTCACCGAGAGCGCGGTGCGGGGCACCTCGAGCGGCGACACCTTCGCCAGCACCACCAACTACGACGACGCCTCGTTCGCGTACGGCGGCGGCGCGGGGCTGTACATCCCGCTCCCGGTGCGCAACCGCCACCGCAACCCGGTGTCGCTCGACGCGGGGGTGCAGTACCGCCACAACGGGCGGGCCGACTACCTGGTGGAGGGAAGCATCAGCGACAACTCCGACGGAACGATCTCGTTCGCCCCGATCCGCAGCGAGACCAACCTTTGGTCGTTCCACGTCGGGGTGTCGGTGGGGGTTCGCTGAGCGGCCGAGTCCGCGGCGGGCGAACAGGTGCGTGAGTGCGTGAGTGCGTGAGTGCGCGAACGGCGCTGGAGGTATAGATCGAAGCGGGGGCTGCCCTCGTCCGGCGGCCCCCGCTCTCCGTTTGCACCGTGTGGCCGCCCGGAGGACCACGACGGGCGAATGAATTCGCTGCAACAACTAAACGAAGTCCGCCTTCGCGGACTACCGGCCGCGGTGCGCACGAGATGGCGTGCACGGGAACAGGTCCCGGCCGTGCCCAATCGAAGCTTCGCGCGGCTGTCAGGCTCCCGGTCGTTGCAACGCCCTCACGCACTCACGCACTCACGCACTCACGCACTCACCCGTCCGAGATCATCCCACCCGTCCGAAGAAGGCCTTGAGGTACGCGGTCTCGGGGATCGCGGGGTGGACCGGGTGGTCGGGGCCCTGGTGGCCCTGCTCCACGATCTGCAGGCCGCGGCCGCGGTGGCGGGCGGCGCGCAGCATGGCGTCCTGCAGCGCCTCGCGCGGCATGTGGTAGCTGCAGCTGGCGCTCACCAGGATCCCGTCCTGCCGCAGCACCTCGAGCGCCAGCTGGTTGACGCGGCGGTACGCCTCCTCGCCCGCCTTCTGGTCCTTCCTGCGCTTGATGAAGGCCGGCGGGTCCAGCACCACCACGTCGAACTTCTCGCCCTCGGCGGCCATCGCGCGCAGCGTGTCGAAGGCGTCGCCGCGGCGCGTGGAGACGCGCGCCTCCACCCCGTTGCGCGCGGCGTTCTGCAGGGCGTGCTCCAGCGCGTCGGCCGAGGCGTCGACGCACACCGCCTGCTCGGCGCCGGCGGCGGCGGCCTGCACCCCCCAGCCGCCCACGTAGCTGAACACGTCCAGCACCCGCCGGCCGCGGGCGTACGCCATCAGCCGCGCGCGGTTCATCCGGTGGTCGTAGAACCACCCAGTCTTCTGGCCGGCCATCGGCGCGCCGAACTTCACCCCGTTCTCCTCCAGCTCCACCACGTCGGGGACGGTGCCGAACGCGGTCTCCACGTACTCGGGGAGCCCCTCGAGCGCGCGGCCTCCGGTGTCGTTGCGGAAGAGAACGGCGGCGGGCTTCACCGTGTCGCGCAGCGCGTCGACGACGTCGTCCTTCACCCGCTCCATCCCCGCGGTGGTGAGCTGGACGACCACCACGTCGCCGAAGCGGTCCACCACCAGCCCCGGCACTCCATCGCTCTCGCCGTAGGCCAGCCGGTAGAAGGGCCGGTCGAAGAGGAGCTCGCGCAGGGAGAGCGCGCGGGCCAGGCGCCGCTTGAGAAAGGCGCGGTCGAGCACGGCGCCGGCGTCGCGGCTCACCACGCGGGCGGCGATCAGCGAGCGCGGGTTCACGTAGGCGCTCCCCAGCGGCGCGCCGCGCGCGTCCTGCACCTGCACCGCGTCGCCGGGCTGGAAGGCGGTGAGCGGCGTGCGCTCCACGTCGACCTCGTTGCTGAACACCCACAGGTGACCGGCACGCAGCCTGCGGTCCTCGTTCTTCCTGAGGCGTAACGGCGGAAGGCTCATCCGGGCTCCGGTCGGGTACATGAGCGCGCGTCCCCGGGGCGGGCGCCCCGGCGCGGGGCGCACAAGATACAACCCCGGTGCCGCAACGCCACCCGTCCGCCGCGCCGGCCTTCATTCACCCCGATTTCGATCACGCCGCATGGCGCCCGACACCCTCGCCGCTCCCCTGGCCGCCGATCCCGCATCGGCCGACGTCCGCCCCGTCGTGCCCGGCGGCGACCGCGTGGCCGAGCTCGAGGTGCTGCGCGAGATGGCCGTGGCCGCGGCCGAGACGGTGGACCCGCTCGAGATCCTGCAGATCACCTGCGCCCCGCTCCCGCCGCTGCTGGGTGCAGACTTCGCGCTGGTGACGATCCCGCTCTTCGAGACGCCGCGCGAGTGGTGCGCCGCGCAGGAGCCCTCGCGCGAGGCGGTGGCGCGGCTGGCCGAGCTGCTGGAGCGCGCGCGGACGGAGCTGCGCACCATCGTGGCCGGGCGCGTGAGCGAGGCGCCGGCCGACGCCGAGGTGGTGCCGCCGCCGTACGGCGCCGCCACCGCGGTCGCGGTGCCGCTCTCGGAGCACGACAGCGGGGGGGCGCTGCTGGTGGGGTGGCACGGCGAGCGGGTGGTGGACGAGCACGGGCTGCGGCTGGTGCGCACCATCGCCGGGCAGGCGGGCGCGGCCTTCCGCAACGCGGCGCGCTTCCAGGCGCTCCGGCAGACGGCCGATCGGCGCGAGCGCTTCTTCAGCGCCATGAGCCACGACCTGCGCACCCCCATCACCGCCATCATGGGGTACAGCGAGCTGCTGCAGGACGGCATCATGGGCGACCTGGAGCCGCACCAGCAGGAGATGGTGTCGCGCATCTGCACCGTGTCGGGGCACCTGGCGCAGCTGGTGAACGACGTGCTCGACATCGCCAAGCTCGACGCGGGGCGGATGGAGTTCCACCGCGAGCCGGTGGCGCTGGGCGAGCTGGTGGACGAGGCGGTGGTGGGGGTGCAGCCGCAGGCGCGCAGCAAGGGCCTCGAGGTGCGCGTGGAGCTGGCCGACGACCGTGACGCCGTGCTGGAGGTGGACCCGGCGCGGGTGCGGCAGATCCTGGTGAACCTCCTCTCCAACGCAGTCAAGTTCACCGAGGCCGGCGCGGTCACCCTGGCGAGCGGAACGGACGGGCCGCGGCGCTGGTTCCGGGTGCACGACACGGGGCCGGGGATCCCTCCCGGCAGCGAGAACGCCGTGTTCGAGGAGTTCCTGCAGATCGCGTCGGGGAGCAAGGCCAAGCGCGAGCCGGGGAGCGGGCTGGGGCTGGCCATCTCGCGGCGCCTGGCGCGGGCGATGGGCGGCGAGCTGACCGCCGACAACGCCAGCGGGGGCGGCGCCGTCTTCACGCTCCTTCTCCCGGAACACTGAGCGCGAGCAGCGTCCGTGGTTCTCTGAAACGGCGGAACCGCCAGCTTCGGGCGTGTTTGGCGCTTGGACGCCAAACCGGGCTGCGCGCGCCGTAGGGCACGATACCGCCGTGCCCAACGGCGCCGGGCCCACGGCGGCCCGCCCGGGCGTTCGTCCGTGACGCGGCCCCGGCGCGGGCGGTCCGCCGCGTTCCCGGCCCTCCGGGCGCGCATCCCTCACGCAAACCCATGCGTGGGCGGGTGATTCCCCGGCGGATGAAGCCCCGAAATCCGCCCGCGCGGACTCGCGCGCACGCCCCCGCCCATCCTGCAACCGTTTGCGCGCGAACGCCGTACGGCAGGTTACGGCGCGCCGCGTGCGTGGTTGCCGTTCAACCTCCCCCGGGCGGTTCCTGGGGGAGGTCGGTTTTCGCGGGCCGCGCGACGTCCGCGAAAACCCGGGAGGGGTTCTCCGCGGCTGTCGCGGGTACACTCCCGCACCCGGTCCACCGCACCCAGCACTCAGCACCCAGCACCCAGCACCCAGCACTCCGAGACGATGCCCAGTTCCTGGCGCGAGCTCTTCTTCGGCCCCGAGCCCGAGCGCGGGGGGATGGTCCTGTCGGTCCAGCCCAGGCGCACCTTCGCCGACGTGATCCTGCCGCCGGGGACGCGCCGGCAGCTGGACCAGGCGCTGGTGCAGATCCGCAAGCACGACCTGCTCTTCGGCCAGTGGGGGCTGGGCGAGCGGCACGACACCGGGCTGGGGCTGGCCTTCAACTTCGCCGGGCCGCCGGGCACGGGTAAGACGATCTGCGCCGAGGCGATCGCCCACGCGCTGGGCAAGCGCCTCCTCCTCGTCCGTTACTCGGAACTGGAAAGCCAGTGGGCGGGGGTCACGGCCAAGAACGTCTCGGCCGTGTTCGCGAGCGCGCAGGAGCAGGACGCCGTCCTCTTCTTCGACGAGGCCGACGCCATCGCCAGCCGGCGCTTCACGCAGATGGACCAGGGGTACCAGCGCGAGGCCAACGCGGTGGTCAACGTGCTGCTGCGCGAGGTGGAGGAGTTCCCCGGCGTGGTGATCTTCGCCACCAACCTGGCGGCCAACTTCGACCCGGCGTTCGAGCGGCGCATCCGCACCCACATCCTGTTCGAGATGCCCGGCCCCGACGAGCGCGAAAAGATCTGGCGCACCCAGATCCACGCGCGGAAGACCCCGCTGGGCGACGACGTGGACTTCCGCGCGCTCGCCGAGCGCTACCCCGGCAGCGGCGGCGACATCAAGAACGCCGTCCTCAAGGCTGCACAGGCCGCCGTGGCCGAAGAGGGCGACGACGCGGCCAAGCGCATCGAGCAGCGCCACTTCGCGCAGGCGATGGACGAAGTGGTGTCGGCCCGGCGGGTGATGGACCAGTCGCTGTTCGGCGCCGGCGCGGCCGCGGCGGGGCTCCCCCTCCCCTGGTCCACCCCGCCCGCCGGCGACGAAGTGCGCGACGAGGTTTCGGAGCTGGCCGCGCGGGTGGTGGAGGTGGAGGACGCGCTGGTCCCCATCCCCGACACCCTGCGCCGGCTGGAGTCTTGGCGCGGTGACGCAGGGGCGCGGCTGGACGAGATGATGGCCACGCTCACGCAACAGCAGGACACCGCGCGCACCCTGCTGATGGAGCACCAGGCCACCTGGGAGCAGCGCCTGAACCGCGTCCTGCTCACCGCCGGCGCCGCCATCGTCCTTTCCCTGGTCGCCGTCGTGGTCGCCCTGCTCGTCTGATCCGCCCCGGTTGGAGGCTCCTGTCCACCACGGATTATCTGAACGGCGCGTCACACGGGGCAGCGGAGAGCAACGGAGCAGCGGAGAACCGCGATGAAGTTCTCCGCTGCTCCGCTTTCCTCCGTTGCTCCGTGTGACCCGCAGTTCGGGAGCTTCTCCCCGGCTACGACGCCTGCTTGGCGCGCCGGCGCGCCAGCCGCTCCTCGCGGCGGAGGCGGCCGGCCTCGTAGCGGCGCTTCTCGTCGTCCGTCTCGGGAAGGACGGGCGGGACGCGCGCCGGCCGGCCGCCGGCGTCCAGGGCCACGAAGGTGGCGTAGCAGGTGTTGGTGTGGCGCTCCTCGCCCGTCACCGGGTTCTGCGCGAACACCTTCACCCCGATCTCCATGCTGCTGGTCCCCGCGTAGTTCACGCTCGCCTTGGCCACCACCAGCTCGCCGATGTAGATCGGCTCGTTGAACTCCACGCTGTCCATGCTCTTGGTCACCACCGGCCGTCCGGCATGCTTCATGGCGCAGAACGCCGCCGCCCGGTCCACGAAGCCGAGCAGCACCCCGCCGAACAGCGTGCCCGCCACGTTCTGGCTCTGCGGCTCGGCCAGGTCGGCGAAGGTCACCTGGCTCGCGCGCACCGGCCGCGGCACCTCCGGGTCCGGCGGCGGCGAGTTCAGGTAGATCTCCACCGGCCGGATCATCCTCTCCGCCATCCTTCTTCCATCCTCTCGCACGATCGGTTCACCCTGACCCACGGAACGG
>DASSME010000408.1:0-31492 GCA_035689035.1 Longimicrobium sp.
GCTGCGCGGCGTGATGGACCCCGAACCCGATCCGGTGGACGATGCGGGTGCGGAAGGATGAGTCGCGCCCGCTGCGCGCGGAGGACGACGTGGTGCGGGCGCGGCAGGCCGTGCGCGCGTGGGCCGTGGAGCTGGGCTTCAGCCTGGTGGACCAGACCAAGCTGGTGACCGCCGCCAGCGAGCTGGCCCGCAACACCATCGTCTACGGCGGCGGGGGAACGCTGCGGCTGGAGCAGGTGGAGGACGGGAGCCGCCGGGGGCTGCGCCTCTTCTTCGAGGACCAGGGCCCCGGCATCGCCGACGTGGAGCGCGCGATGCAGGACGGCTACACCAGCGGCGGCGGCCTGGGGCTGGGGCTGGGCGGCGCGCGGCGGCTGGTGAACGAGTTCCACATCGAGTCGGCTCCGGGGCAGGGCACCCGCATCACGGTGGTGAAATGGAAGTAGCGGGCGACGCCGTGGCCGTGGCCGCGGGCGATGCGTCGGGGGCGGGCGAGGTGCGCCGCAGGGTCACGCGCATGGCCCAGGCGCTGGGCTTCGGCGAGACGGCGGCGGGGCGCGCGGCGCTGCTGGCGACCGAGGCGGCCACCAACCTCTCCAAGCACGCCGCGGCCGGGGGCACCGTCTTCGTGCGCCCGGTCTCCCGCGGCGGGGTGAACGGGCTGGAGCTGCTCGCCGTGGACGCCGGCCCCGGGATGCACGACGCCGCGGCCGCGCTGCGCGACGGGCACAGCACCGCCGGGAGCCCGGGGACGGGGCTGGGCGCGCTGTCGCGGCAGTCCGACGAGTTCGAGCTGTACACCCTTCCCGGCCGCGGCACGGTGGTGCTCTGCCGCGTGTGGCCGTCGCCGCCGGCGGCCTCGGCCGTGCCGCCGCTGCAGGTGGGCGCCGTGAACGTGCCCAAGCCCGGGCAGGTGGTGTGCGGCGACAGCTGGGCGGTGGTGGAGGGCCCCGGGCGCACGCTGGCCATGGTGGCCGACGGGCTGGGCCACGGCCCCGACGCGGCCGCCGCGTCGCTCGCGGCCGCGCGCGTGTTCACCCTCCACGGCGACGAGCGCCCGGGCGCGCTGCTGGAGCGGATGCACCGCGCGCTGCGCCCCACCCGCGGCGCGGCGATCGGGATCGCCGAGGTGAGCACGGCCGGGGGAGTGGTGCGCTTCGCCGGCGTGGGGAACATCTCCGCCGCCGTGATCGGCCCTCTGGGCAGCCAGAGCATGGTGAGCCACAACGGGATCGTGGGGCACGAGCTGCGCAAGGTGCAGGAGTTCGAGTACCCCTGGGTGCGCGCCGCGCTGCTGGTGATGCACTCCGACGGCCTGGGCACGCGGTGGGACCTGGGCCGCTACCCCGGCCTGCGCGAGCGCGACCCCGCCGTGGTGGCCGCCGTGCTCTACCGCGACTTCACGCGCGGCACCGACGACGCCACCGTCCTGGCCGCCCGCGAGCCCGCGCCCGCCGCCGCATGAGCACCCCCGCCCCGCCCCTGGTCACCGTGGCCCTGCGCGCCGACGCCGACGTGGTCCTGGCCCGCCAGCGCGCGCGCTCGGTGGCCGAGCTGCTGGGCTTCGACGTGCAGGACCAGACGCGCTTCGCCACCGCGGTCAGCGAGATCGCGCGCAACGCCGTCCGCTACGCGCGCGACGGGCGGCTGCAGCTGCAGGTGGAGGGCGCGCCCGGGCAGCCGCAGACGCTGGTCGCCCGCATCGCCGACGGTGGGCCGGGGATCGCCCACCTGGACCAGGTGCTGGGCGGCGGCTACGTCTCGCGCACCGGGATGGGGATGGGGATCGTGGGGACGCGGCGGCTGATGGACACCTTCTCCATCCAGTCCTCTCCCGAGGGGACCACGGTGGAGCTGGGGAAGCGCCTTCCCCGCGCGGCGCCCCCGGTGGACGACGCGGCGCGCGCCCGGGTGGGCACCCTGCTCGCCCGCCAGGCGCCGCCCGACCCGGCCGAGGAGCTGCAGCGCCAGAACCGCGAGCTGATCGCCGCGCTGAACGAGGCGCGCAGCCGGCAGGACGAGATGCAGCACCTGAACAAGGAGCTCGAGGACACCAACCGCGGCGTGGTGGCGCTCTACGCCGAGCTGGACGAACGGGTGGAGCAGCTGCGGCGCGCCAACGCGCTGCGGGCGCAGTTCATGAGCTACATGAGCCACGAGTTCCGCACCCCGCTGGACTCGATGCTGGCGCTCACCGGGCTGCTGCTGGACCGCGTGGACGGCGAGCTGACCGAGGAGCAGGAGAAGCAGGTGGCGTTCGTGCGCCGCTCCGCGCGCGACCTGCTCAACCTGGTGGACGACCTGCTCGACACGGCGCGGGTGGACGCGGGGAAGATCGCCATGCGCGTGACGCGCTTCAGCGTTCCCGACCTGTTCAACCTGCTGCGCGCCACCCTGCGCCCGCTGCTGGCCGGCGAGACCACGCAGCTGGTCTTCGAGGACGCGTCGGGGATTCCCCTGCTGGAGACCGACGAGGCCAAGGTCGCGCAGATCCTGCGCAACTTCATCTCCAACGCCCTCAAGTTCACCGAGGGCGGCGAGGTGCGGGTCGCCGCGCGCGAGGTGGGCGACGGGTGGATCGCGCTGGCGGTGGCCGACACCGGGATCGGGATCTCGCCGGAGGACTGCGAGCGGGTGTTCGAGGACTTCGCGCAGGTGGACGGGGCGCTGCAGCGCAGGCGCCGCGGCACCGGGCTGGGGCTGCCGCTGTCGCGCAAGCTGGCGGGGCTGCTGGGGGGGCGGGTGGAGGTGGAGAGCGAGCTCGGGAAGGGCTCCACCTTCACGCTCACCGTCCCCATCGTCTACGAGCCGGCCGGCGAGCCGGCGCTGGCGGGAGCGGCCAGCGATGTCTGAGGCCGCCGCCGCCGCCGCGCGCGACCGCGTGCACCGCAACATCCTGGTGCTGAACGTGGACGACTACGAGGCCGGCCGCTACGCCACCTCGCGCGTGCTGCGCCAGGCCGGCTTCGAGGTGCTCGAGGCGGCGACCGGGACGGAGGGGCTGCGGCTGGCCGAGCAGGAGGCCGAGCACGTGGACCTGGTCCTCCTCGACGTCAACCTCCCCGACGTGGACGGCTTCGAGGTGTGCCGCCGCATCAAGGCCAACCCGCGCACCTCCACCGTCCCCGTCCTCTACCTTTCCGCCGCCTACCGCACCGCCGAGCACCGGGTGACGGGGCTGGAGCTGGGGGCGGACGGGTACCTGACCCAGCCGGTGGAGCCGCGCGAGCTGGTGGCCACGGTGAACGCGCTGCTGCGCGCCCGCGAGGTGGACGAGGCGGTGCGGCGCAGCGAGGAGCGCTTCCGCGCGCTGGTGGCGGGGACCAGCGACCTGATCTGGACCGCCTCGCCCGACGGCGCGCTGGAAGACAGCGCCGGGTGGGGAGGGTGGACGGGGCTGGATGGAAGCGTGCCGTGGAGCGACGCCGTCCACCCCGCCGACCGCGAGCGCGTGGGCACGCTCTGGTCCGACGCGGTGCGGGGGCGGCAGCGCTTCCAGGCCGAGTTCCGCGTCCGCCGCGCGGACGGCGAGTACCGCGACGCCATCTCCACCGCCGTCCCCGTGAGCGACGCCGAAGGGCGGGTGCGCGAGTGGGTCGGCTCGATCGTGGACGTGACCGAGCGGCGGCGCGAGCAGGAGTGGCAGCGCCTGTTCGGCGACGCCGGCGCGCAGCTGGCCGGCTCGATCGAGCCCGAGGAGGGCCTCGCCCACGTCGCCCAGGCGGCGCTGGGGCCGCTGGCCGCCTGGTGCGCGCTCGACATCTGCGACGAAGAGGGCGTGCCCCGGCGCGCCGCCTCGTCCCCGTCCGCCATGCTCTCGCCGGCGGCGGTGGAGGCGCTGGAAGCCGCGCTCCCCATCACGGCCGCCTGCGCGGCCGCGGACGTGGCGAGGACGCGCGAGACGCGCCGCTTCACCCCCGCGCCGGGCTCGCCGCTCGCGGCCGCCGGGGTCCGCGCCGTGGCCGCGGCGCCGATGGTGGCGCGCGGGCACGTGCTGGGCGTGGTCACGCTGGCCGCGGGCGAAACCATGGCCGCGTACGGCGAGGGCGACGCGGCGCGGCTGGAGGAGCTGGGGCGGCGGATCGCGCTGGCGCTGGACAACGGGCGGCTGTACCAGGCGGCGCTGCGGGCCAACGCGGCCAAGGGTCAGTTCCTGGCGGTGATGAGCCACGAGCTGCGCACCCCGCTGAACGCCATCATCGGCTACAGCGACCTGCTGGACGCGGGGGTGGCCGGCGCGCTGAACGAGGGGCAGGCCGAGCACCTGGCCCGCATCCGCGCCGGGAGCCGCCACCTGCTGCGGCTGATCGAAGACGTGCTGCTCTTCTCGCGCCTCGAGGCGGGGCGCGAGACCGTCTACGTCGAAGAGGGGGACCTGGGCGCGCTGCTGGCCGACGCCGCCGCGCTGGTGGAGCCGCTGGCCGCGCAGAAGCGGCTGCGGCTCGAGGTGCGCGTGCCCGACCAGCCGGTACGCATCCGCACCGACACGGGGAAGGTGCACCAGATCGTGCTGAACCTCCTTTCCAACTCGGTCAAGTTCACAGACAGCGGCGACATCCGGGCGGAGCTGTCGCGCAACGACGCCGACGCGGTGATCACCGTGGAAGACACGGGGATCGGCATCGCCCCCGAGCACCTGGAGCGGATCTTCGACGTCTTCCGCCAGGTGGAGCAGGCGCCCACCCGCCGCGTGGGCGGCACGGGGCTGGGGCTGAGCGTGACGCGCAACCTGGCGCGCCTGCTGGGCGGCGACGTGACGGTGGAGAGCCGCTTTCCCGGCGGCAGCGTCTTCACCGTGCGCCTCCCGCTGGCCCCGCCCGAGGAGCTCGCGACGGGGGCGGACGCAGCGTCGTAGCACCGGCCTGGACCAACGATGGATCAGTACTCGTTCTTGTACGACAGGAACTTGAACCGCCCGTCGCGCTCGAGGATGGTGCCGAAGAGGCGCTCGGTCTTCGTCACACCCTCGCGGCGGAGGGTGACGGCGCAGTGCTCCCACAGCCGATTGCGTCCCTCCACGCGCGGCGCGGGATCACAGTGCGTGCGGAGGTAGCCCAGGGTCGATCCTCCCCGCCGCTCGAACAGCCGCCCGATCCCCTTCTCGCTGTCCTGCGTCATCAGGAACCAGAGGAGCGCGGGAGACATCCGCCGGGGTGGTCGAACGAACCCGGTGGATGGGTAATAGAGGTACGCGAACTCCGCGCGCGACACGATCATCCGCCTCACCGCCGCCGTATCCTCACCCTCCACCGCGCGGACGAAGGCTCGTACGAGCGCATCCCTCGACCGTGCTCCGCCCGCCAGCGCCGCCGGCTCGGCCAGCCCCTCGCGGAAGCGCCGCATCTCCTCTTCCGGCGGGAGGATGCTGTCCACGTACGTCCCCGGCACCGGCGCGGCGGGCGCCACGGCGGCGGGGGGCGGCAGCGTGGCGGCGTGCGCCTCCGCATCGCCGCGGCCGCATGCGGCGGCGAGCGGAAGCATGAGGATCAGGCACGGAAGCGCGGTGCGTCTCGGCATCATCATCTTCGAAATTTCGATCGAAAACCAAGTGAGGTGCGGATGCCGGCTCTGCCGTTTGGTCTCACGGAGGAACGGAGGGACGGAGAGCCAGGCCCGGATTCCAGGCGCAGTTTCCCTTTCCCCGTTCCTCCGTGAGAGCCAACTGCCGTTCAGCGGATCAGCCCACGCCGGTCAGTTGCGGGCGTAGCTGGTCCAGCCCTGCCACCACTTGGCACCGGCCGGATCGACCGCGCCGCGGAACGAGGTGGCGGTCACCGCGGCGCCGGCCTTGGTGGCCAGCGTGCCGGTGAAGGTGCTGAGCCCGCCCGTGCGCGCCGGCGACCCCGCGGCCGGCGTCCAGTCGAACGAGGCGACCGTGTGCGCCGCGGTCGCCGCCGGGAAGGTGGTGAACAGGCTCTGCGTGGTCGCGGCGGACGATTCGATCCCGTTCGCCGCCTGGTCCACCGCGTAGCGCTCGGCGCCGGCTTCGAAGAGGGTGGCGTTCTCCACCGCCAGTATGTTCTTGAGCTGCAGGTCGCCCGCGGTGAGGTGGTCGTTGGTCGCCGCGTCACGGATCGAGATCGCCACCGGCCAGCGGGCGATGATCCCGTTCACGTAGTAGCCGCCCGTGCCGCGCCGCAGCACCATCCCGCGCCCGCCCGCCGCCGGCACGCTCACCGGCGTGTTGCGCAGGCCGACCAGGGTGAAGTTGGCGAAGATCGGGACGGTGTACGGCTGCGAGTTGAAGCCGTTGACGCAGTTGGCCCCGTTGCACCCGTCGTTCTCGATCCCCTGCGGGTCGCTGGAGGTGTTCCCCGCCCCGTTGCGCGGCGGGATGATGGTGTCCTGGTAGGCGATCAGGAACTGGTTGCGCCCCTGGAACCCCTCGCTCGCGTCGAAGTGGTCGTCGCCGCTTTCGTAGCTCACCAGGTACTTCGCGTCCACCGCGCCGCCGAACCACTCGTAGCTGTCGTCCAGCCCCGCCATCGACTGCAGGTAGCTGAGCCGCGTCCCGCTGCCCACGGCCGCGAAGGTGAACGAGTTCAGCTCCTGGTCGGGCGCCGGCCCGAAGCCCGCGAACTCCACCCTCACGTAGCGTAGCTCGCCGCTGTCGTCCGCGTTGTTGGTGCCACCCGAGTAGGTCACCGCGTAGTTCGTCCCGCCCGTGTTCGACCCCTCCAGCAGGATCGGGTCGGCGCGGTTGATGATGCCGTTGCCCACGATGATCAGCCCGCCCCAGTCGCCCGGCTGGCGCTGCCCCGCGGGGCGGTTGGAGGTGAAGACGATCGGCTTGTCGGCGGTGCCGATGGCCAGGATCTTCGCGCCGCGCAGGATGAAGAGCGCCGAGTTCGGCAGCCCCTCGATGCGCGTGCCCTCCTCGATGGTGAGCGTGGCGCCGTTCGCCACGTGCACGAAGGCGCCGAGGACGTACACGCTGTCGCTGTCCAGGCGGCGGTTGCTGGTGATGTCGGTGCTGATGGTGACCACGGGGCGGTTGAGCAGCGTAACCTGCTGGGCGGCGGTGTAGTCGCTCTTCTGGCTCCCCTTCACCGCGGCCACCCGGTAGCTGTAGGTGGCGCTCGGCGTCAGGCCGGTGTCGCTGAACGGCGAGCCCTGCACGGTGCCGATGGTGGTGAAGTCGGTGCCGGTGCCGGCGGCGCGCTGCACCTCGTAGCTGGTGGCGCCGGGGACGGTGTTGAAGGTCACCGTCACCGCCGTGGGGCTGCTGGCGGTCACGCTCAGCCCGGTGGGCGCGAACAGGTCGTCGCTGCTGCCCGTCCCTGAATCGCACGCGGCCAGGGCGGCGGCCCCCAGGGTGAGGCACGCGCCGATCAGCCGGCGGGAAAACTGGATCATCGATTCACCCGATGCAGGTTGGAATGAGATACGGCGGCGCCCGCTCCGAGCGCCGCCGTATTCTCGCCCTCCGCTGTATCCGCCGAATCCGTTCGGTGTCGCGATTGCGTCACGTCTCTCGCATCCCTCCGTCACAGCCACAGTCCGCTCGAACTGCCAACAGCGGTGAACACGGAGCCACGGAAGAGCACGGAGGACACGGAGAAAGTGCGAGCGGTTCTCCGTGCCCTCCGTGTTTCTCCGTGGCTCCGTGTTCACCGCTGTTGGCAGTTCGCCGTTGCCGTCTGGATCACTGGCGCACGGTGACGCCGATGCCCAGCGAGCGGCCGGTGGTGTAGCGCTCGCGCACCAGGTCGCCCTGGCGGATCTCGAAGGGCGAGTCCAGCAGGTTCTCGGCGTCGAGCTTCAGGTCCACCTGGCGGCGCAGGGGAAAGCGCAGCGAGAAGTCGAGCACGTGGCGCGGCTGCTCGTAGCTGTCCGGCAGCGGGCGCTCGGCCGCGCTCACGATGCGCCGGCCGGCCACGTTGTACAGCAGCGTGGCGCTGGTGCGGCTTCCCTCGCCGCTCCAGGTGAGCCCCGCGTTGACGACGTAGGGCGACTGGCCCACCATCGGCCGCTTGCTGTTCGTCTGGCTGCTGATGTCGGTGCCGATGTCGATGCGGCTCTTCATCACCGTGGCGTTGGTGAAGAAGGTGAGCGGCGACAGTGCCTCGGCCACGAAGCCCAGCTCGCGCCGCGCCTCCAGCTCCACCCCGTAGTTCCGCGCGGACCGTGCGTTGACGAAGGTGACGATCGGCGTCCCCGACGTGGCGAGATAGACGCGCTCGATCGGGTCGGTGAAGTTCTTGGCGAACAGCGCCACGCTGAACACCTCGCCGCTGTTGGGATACAGCTCCCAGCGCAGGTCGAAGTTGTCGATCAGCGTGCGCTGAAGCTCCTCGTTGCCGCGCACCTCCTCGTCGCCCAGCACGTTGCGGTACAGGATCGGCGCGATCTCGCGGTACTCGGGGCGGCTGAGCGTCCGCGAATACGAGAGGCGGAGGTTCTGCACGTCCGTCATCGCCCAGTTGAGGGCGACGGAGGGGAGGACGTCGGTATACGCCGGGTTGGCGCGGACGGGGTCGCCGAAGGTCGGCGTGGCATTCACCGTCACGTCCGAGTGCTCCACCCGCGCCCCTCCGACCAGGCGGACGGACGGAGTGACGAAGAACTCCAGCATCCCGTACCCCGCCTGCAGCCGGTCGCGCGCGTCGTACGATCCACCCGCCGAGAGCGAGGTGATGTTCAGCACCGACTGGCCCGCCGCGGTCAGGTGCCCGTCGAAGATCTCCTCCGGCGAGCCTTCGCGCGCCTCGCGCGAGAGCGTGCCGGGCGCGGAGATGCTGTAGCTGCGGTTGTCGGCGTCGCGGTCCGTCGCGCGGAACAGGCCGCCGACCTTGAGCCGGTGCGCGCGGGCGCCGCGGCCCAGCATCATCTGCCAGTCGGCCTGCCCCTCCCACGCCCGCTCGTGCAGCTCGCCGAAGGTGCGCACCGCCGCCTCGTTGCTCCCGCCGTACCACGCCGGCGCCAGCTGCTGCCCCGTCGCCGGATCGGTCTCGGCCGAGTAGACGATCTCGCTGCGGTCCGGCTCGACCCGGTCCACCGCGCTGCTGGAGATCGACCAGCCGAAGGTGTTGCGGCCGAAGAGCAGGTGCTCGCCCCGCAGCTGGTTGCTGCGCACGGCTCGTTCGACGAAGCGCAGCCGGTCGATCAGCAGGGGGATGCGGGCCAGGTTCTCGGTGCTCCCCAGCTCGGTGCGCCCCTCGTTGTCGGCGCTGCGGTTGTACGAGTTGCTCAGGTCGATGCGCGACCCCGTCCCCAGCCGGTACGTCAGGTTCGCGATCCCGCCCCAGAGCACCGAGGCGGACGCGCTCTGCCCGTCGAAGCGGCTGGCCTCCACCGCGTTCCCGTCCGCGTCCGGCTGCGCGGTGGCGCGCACCTCGCCCAGGTGCGCCTCGTACACGTGCGAGTACGTGCCCGACGCGACCAGCCCCAGCTCGCGGCCGATGAAGTCCGTCGAGCCGCCGAACGACAGCGCGGCCTGGGCGTTCGGCTTCCCGTCCTGCATCCGCGGCGACCAGGCGTTGCGCATGCTGCCGATCAGCCGGTTCTTGTCGTCCGCCGTCAGCCGCCCGCCCAGGTCGGTGTACTGCAGGATCGACGGCAGCCGGCGGTCGATGCCGCCGTAGCCCAGCCACTCCTGCCCCACGGTGGGCGCGAACGGCAGCGTCTTCCCCGTGACCGCGGCGTTGAAGCCGGTGGAGAGCGACAGGTTGAGGAACGGCCGGCTGGGCGCCTCGCGGGTGCGGATGTTCACCTGCGCGCCGCTGAAGTCGCCCGGCTGGTCCGGCGTGAAGGTCTTGCTGGTGGTGATGGCCGACAGCAGCCCGCTGGGGAAGAGGTCGAGGGGAACGACCTTCCGCTCCGGCTCGGGGCTGGGGATGCGCGCCCCGTTGAGCGAGGTGGTGGTGTAGCGCTCGCCCAGGCCGCGGACGAACACGTACTTGCCGTCCTGCACGCTCACCCCGCTCACGCGCTGCACCGCCTGCGCCGCGTCGCCGTCGGGCGACCGGGCGATCTGCTCGGCGGTGACGGAGTTCACCACGCCGGTGGCGGTGCGCTGCTCGTCGAGCGCGCGGTTCACGCTGCCGCGCTCGCGGGTGGCGGTCGCCGTCACGCCGGCCAGCCGCACGCCCCGCGGCGCCAGCGTCACGTCCACGTTCGCCGCGCCGCCGGCGGTCACCCGCACGCCGGTCACCGTCTTCGCCGCGTAGCCGATCAGGCTCACGGTGAGCGTTTGCTCGCCGGCGGGCACGTTGCGCAGCGTGAAGCGCCCGTCCACGGCCGACATCGCCGCGAGCGGAGTGCCCTGCACCGCCACGCGCGCGGCGGGGAGCGGGCGGCCGGTCTGTGAATCGAGAACCCGCCCGGCGATCTGCCCGGTGCCCTGGGCGGCCGCGCGCGGCGGGTGGACGAGCGTCAGGAGCAACGCCGCGAGCAGCAGTCTCGTCGGTCGGCCTGGCATCGGATGGCAACCTCGGTTGGGTGTGCGGGCGGGTCGGGGGCTCCGGCCCGCGAGACGCCCTGAGGATACCGCCCGTTCGCATCGGGTTCTGCTCTACCCCGTCACCGTTGCGTCACGGGTTGGCGAGCGTGGTGTGATGATTCGGAAAGAGGCGAGTCGGCGGATCTGGCGGGGGATGCGGAGATGTGCCGTTACGCGGAGGTTCCTGGTCTCTCGCAGGGCAAAGCGGCGATGTAACGGATGAGGGATCCGCGAGATCCGCCGGTGACGGCGGGTTGAAACCCGCCGCTGAAACATCGGGAAGTCCGCCTGCGCGGACTGCGCACGAGGATCGACGCCCGTCCGCGGTTCCCCGGCACGACAGGATCACTTCATGGTACCGTGGACGCAGGCCCCTACGACCGCCCCTCCCCCAAGGCAGTTTTTGGGGGAGGGGCAGCGCGGGCGAAGCCTCGCGCGGGGAGAGGGCCCAGGGGGTGGCGAGCTCGGCGAGCCGGGGCGGGAAGCCTACTCGAACTCCCGCATCAGCTCCTCCAGCGCCGCGGCGCCCGGGCACAGCGACTCGTACGGCTGGTCGTAGAGCGGCGCGGAGACGGTGCGGTTGAGGGCGTGCATGTCCTCGGCGTCGTCCTCGAGGTAGAGGAGGCCGGTCACCACCTCGCCGCGGGACTGGTGCTCCTTCACGTGGGCGTAGGCGCGGTCGCGGTCCGTCGGGTCGTAGTCCTCCGCCAGCTTGCGGAAGCGGACCAGGCTGCCGTCGTGCATCGGCACCGTCAGCGCGGCGCCGGGGTCGTAGGCGGCGCGGATCTCGTGGGTGAGGGGGATGAAGTCGACGGGGGCGACCTCCTGCATCCGCTCGCGGGTGGAGAGGTAGCTCTTGGTCGATCCCTCGTGGTCGTTGAACGTGACGCAGGGCGAGATCACGTCGATCAGCGCGAAGCCGCGGTGCTTCATCCCGGCTTTCAGGATCGGCACCAGCTGCGCCTTGTCGCCGCTGAACGAGCGCGCCACGAACGTCGCCCCCAGCGTCAGCGCGAGCAGCACGGGGTCGATCGGCTTCTGGCGATTCGATTCGCCGCGCTTGGCCTTGGACCCGACGTCCGCGGACGCGGAGAACTGGCCCTTGGTGAGGCCGTAGACGCCGTTGTTCTCCAGCACGTAGAGCATGCTGACGTTGCGCCGGATCGCGTGGCTCAGCTGGCCCAGCCCGATGCTGAGCGAATCCCCGTCGCCCGAGATGCCGACGATCTGCAGCTGCCGGTTGGCGGCGCTCACGCCGGTTGCCACGGCCGGCATCCGCCCGTGGACGGCGTTGAAGCCGTGCGCCTGCTTCAGGAAGTAGGCGGTGGTCTTGCTCGAGCAGCCGATCCCGCTGAGCTTGGCCACGCGGTGCGGCACCACGGAAAGCTCGAAGCACGCCTGCACCAGCGCGGCGGTCACGCTGTCGTGCCCGCAGCCGGCGCACAGGGTGCTCATCGCGCCCTCGTAGTCGCGCCGCGTCAAGCCCAGCTCGTTGCGCTCCAGCCCGGGGTGGCGGACGGGCGGCTTGGCGATCGAGGTCATGCGGCCACCTCCGCCAGCTCCGCGTGCACGCCGTCCATCACCCGCCGCGCGCTGAGCGGCACCCCTCCGTAGTCGCGGATGGAGAGCAAGCGGTCCCCCCCGATCCCCGTCTCCAGCATCAGCAGCGCGCGCAGCTGGCCGTCGCGGTTCTGCTCCACGACGAAGGTGCGCTCGTGCCGGCGCAGGAAGTCGGCGACCGGCGCGTCGAAGGGGAAGCCGCGGATGCGCAGGTAGTCCAGCGGGATCCCCTCCGCCGCCAGCCGGTCCACCGCCTCCAGCACGGCGCGGTGGGTGCCGCCCAGCGCGATGATCCCGGCCTCCGCGCCCTCCCGCAGCCGCAGCTCGGGCGCGGGGACGGCGCGGGCGGCCGTCTCCAGCTTGCGCACCAGCCGGTCGACGACTTCGGTGTACGCGTCCGCGTCTTCCGTATACGCCGCGTGCATGTCGTGCCCCGAGCCGCGGGTGAAGTAGGCGCCGTTCGGGTGCACGCCCGGGAGCGAGCGCGCGGCGACGCCGTCGCCGTCCACGTCCAGGTAGCGGCTGAAGCGCTGCATCGCCTCCAGCTGCTCGGCGGTGACCACCTCGCCGCGGTTCGGACGATAGGAATCATCCCACTCCAGCTTCGGCACCATCCAGTCGTTCATCCCGATGTCCAGGTCGCTGACCACGAAGACCGGCGTCTGGAAGCGCTCGGCCAGGTCGAACGCCTGCACCGCCATGTGGAAGCACTCGGCCGGATCGCACGGGAAGAGCGCGACGTGCTTGGTGTCGCCGTGGCTGGCGTAGGCGATCGACATCAGGTCGCCCTGCTGCGTGCGCGTCGGCATCCCCGTCGAAGGACCGGTGCGCTGCACGTCGAAGAAGACGGCGGGGATCTCGGTGTAGTAGGCCAGCCCGATGAACTCGCCCATCAGGCTGATCCCCGGCCCGGCCGTGGGGGTGAACGCGCGCGCCCCCGCCCACCCGGCGCCGATCACCACCCCCGCCGCCGCCAGCTCGTCCTCCGCCTGCACGATGCAGTAGCGCCGCTCGCCCGTCTCCGGGTCGACGCGGTAGCGCCCGCAGAAGCGGATGAACGCGTCCATCAGCGAGGTGGCCGGCGTGATCGGGTACCAGGCGCCGACGGTCGCCCCGGCGTATACGCAGCCGAGCGCGGCGGCGGTGTTGCCGTCCAGCAGCACGTGGCCGCGGGTGGCGTCCATCGGCTCCAGGCGGATCGGCAGCGGGCAGGCGTAGTGCTCGCGCGCGTAGTCGTAGCCCAGGTGGAGCGCGGTGAAGTTGGAGTCGATCAGCTTCGGCTTCTTCGCGAACTCGGCGCGGATGCGGTCGCCGATCACCTGCAGGTCGATGCCGAGCAGCGCCGCCAGCGCGCCGGCGTACGCGATGTTCTTCATCAGCGTGCGCTCGCGGCTCCCGGCGAACGCCTCGATGCACATCTTCCCCAGCGGCACGCCGATGAAGATCACGTCGTCGCGGTGCAGCGCCGCGTCCAGCGGCCAGCTCGAATCGTACAGCAGCCATCCGCCGCTGCGCACTTCCGCCACGTCGCGGGCGTACGTCGCGGGGTTCATCGCCACGACCAGGTCGAAGTCCGGCGTGCGGGCGGTGTAGCCGGCGCCGTTCACCCGGATCTCGTACCAGGTGGGCAGCCCCTGGATGTTGCTGGGGAAGACGTTCTTGCCGCTGACGGGGATCCCCATGCGGAAGATGGACTGCAGCAGCAGCGAGTTGGCGCTGGCGGAGCCCGTCCCGTTCACGGTGCCCACCTTGAACGCGAAGTCGTTCACGCGGCTCCCGTCGTCCGCGTGAACGCGGCCGTTGCCAGACGGATCGGGCGAGGCGGACTCGGGGAAGAGCCGGTCTATGCGGGGGCCGCGCATGCGCTCCTTCCGGCGTAGGGGATCAGCAGGTCAGACACACGCATGTCCCACGCGGCGGTGGGGCAGCGCTCGGCGCACAGGCCGCAGTGCAGGCAGATGTCCTCGTCCTTCACCATCACCCGCGCCGTCTGCGGCAGCGCGTCGCTCACGTACAGCGGCTGGGTGAGATTCTCGGCCGGGGCGGAGAGGCGCGTGCGCATCTCCTCCTCGGGCGCGCCGTCGTAGGTGATGGTCAGGCAGCTGACGGGGCAGATGTCGATGCACGCGTCGCACTCGATGCACAGCGGCGTGGTGAAGTGCGTCTGCGCGTCGCAGTTCAGGCAGCGCTGCACCTCGGCGGCGGCCTGCGCGGCGGTGAAGCCGGTCTCCACCTCGGTGGTGAGCCCGGCGAAGCGCGTCTCCAGCCCCACGTGCACCATCTTCGCGCGCTGCTCGGGCGAGTAGTCGTTGCTGTAGCTCCAGGCGTGCATCCCCAGCTTGGCGCTCACCAGGTTCATCCCGTAGGGGGGACGCTCCGTCAGCGGCACGCCCTCGCAGTGGTTGTGGATCGAGATCGCCGCCTGGTGCCCGTGCTCCACCGCCCAGATGATGTTCTCGGGCCCCCACGCCGCGTCGCCGCCGAAGAAGACGCCCGGGAGGGTGGACTGGAAGGTGGCCTTGTCGACCACCGGCATGTCCCACTCGCCGAACTCGAGGCCGATCCCGCGCTCGATCCAGGGGAAGGCGTTCTCCTGCCCGATGGCGAGGATCACGTTGTCCGCGGGGATGAAGACGGTGCCGACCGTTTCGCTCTTCTGCCGTCCGCCTTCCTCGTACCAGCGCACCTGGTCGAACTCCATCCCCAGCAGGCGCCCGTCCTCGACCACGAACCGCTTCGGCGCGTGGTTCTCCACGATGTGCACGCCCTCTTCCTCGGCGTCTTCCAGCTCCCACGGGCTGGCCTTGAAGTGCTGCCGCCCGCGCCGCGCCATCACCTTCACGTCCGTGGCGCCCAGCCGCCGCGCCGTGCGGCAGCAGTCCATCGCCGTGTTGCCCACGCCGATGATCAGCACCCGCTCGCCGATCGAGTCCACGTGGCCGAAGTGCACGCTCTCCAGCCACTCGATCCCGATGTGCACCTTCTCGGGCACGTCCCAGCGGCCGGGAAGGTCGAGCTCCTTCCCCTTCGGCGCGCCGCTGCCGACGAAGACCGCGTCCCACCCCTCCGCCAGCAGCGCGGCCATGCTGTCCACCGGCGACGAGTAGCGGACCTCGATGTTCCCGATCCCGGTGATCATCTCGATCTCCTCGTCCAGCACGGCGGCGGGAAGGCGGAACGAGGGGATGTTGGTGCGCATCAGCCCGCCGGGCCGGTCCAGCTTCTCGAAGATGACGCAGGTGTAGCCCAGCGGCGCCAGGTCGTTGCACACGGTGAGCGACGCCGGCCCCGCGCCCACCAGCGCGATCCGCTTCCCGTTGGGGACGGGCGGCGCGACCGGGAGCGCGTGCGAGACGTCGCCGCGGTTGTCGGCCGCCACGCGCTTGAGGCGGCAGATGGCCACGGGCTTCCCGTCCACGCGCGTGCGCCGGCAGGCCGGCTCGCAGGGCCGGTCGCAGGTGCGGCCCAGGATGCCGGGAAAGACGTTGGACTGCCGGTTCAGCAGGTACGCCTCGGTGAAGCGCCCCTGCGCGATCAGGCGGATGTACGCGGGTACGTTGGTGTGCGCGGGGCAGGCGTACTGGCAGTCGACCACCCGGTGGTAGTACTGGGGATCGGTGACGTCGGTGGGTTCCATGCAGGGCACCCTTTCGCCGGGAGAGTGGCGGCGTCGCGTCTGGTGGTGGCTGGCTCGCGGCACGCGTGCGGCCCGGAATGGGCCAGGAGGTGGAAGTCGCGCTGGAGCCGATGGATGGAGCTTACACGCAAACGTTCCCGGGTTCAAGGGCGACGAGAACGGCGGTGCTGAGTGCTGAGTGCGGAGTGCGGAGTGCTGGGTGCGGAGGGCGAGGTCCGGGCGTGCCGCGGCACCGCGCCCCCTCCGGCCGGCTTAGGCCGTCCACCTCCCCCGTACCGGTGGAGGTAGCGAACGCGGCACCGGCGCGTATGCACGAATCGCCTGCGGCCGCGTGTGCCCTCGTGCCCGCGCGCGGATGCCCGTGCGGGAGTCCGCGAGGGCGGACTTGGGGTGGATCAGCGGCGGGTTTCAACCCGCCGCAGGTCGCTACGCGCCGGGCTCGCCGAAGCGCGCGGATCCGTGCGCGGGAGTCCGCGAAGGCGGACTTCGGGCCGTTGTTGCCGCGGTTTCAACCGCCCGGCCGACCCCCGGCCGCCCCCCCGGCCGCACCCCCGGCCACGCTCGAACCCGTCGCCGACGAAGAACGGGCGGCACCCCTCGCGAGGGTGCCGCCCGCCGCTCGCTCTGCCGGTCGCTGCCGGTCTACGCCGCGATCACAGGCCCAGCGCGGCGGCCACGTCGATGCGGCCGCGGCCGAAGAACGGGTCGGTGCCGGTCTCGCCCATGTCCAGCGCGCTGGTCAGGATGCGGTGGCGCGTCTGCACCGCGTCGGTGCCGTACTCGGCCATCAGCAGCGCGGCCAGGCCGGTCACGTGCGGGCTGGCCTGGCTGGTGCCGATGAAGCCCGACAGCCGGTTCCCCGCCTGGCACGCCGTGAGCACCGGCACGCCCGCGGTGGTGAGCCCCGCGATGCGGAACTTGGGGCAGTAGCTCCACACCCAGCTCACGCTGTCGTTCCCCCACGGCCACGCCGACAGCGTGCTCCCCGCGTTCCCGCCGGGCGCCGCCACGCCGATCGCCGAGCGGCCGTAGTTGGTGTAGTACGACGGGATGTCGCCGCTCCCGGCGGAGAGCACCGGGCCCACCGAGCTCACGCAGATCACGTGCGTGGCGCTGCAGTAGGTCACGAACTGGTTGCCGTCGTGGTCCAGGTCCGCCGCCGAGTTGCCGGCCGACACCACCACCAGCATCCCCTTCTGCTTGGCGTAGTTGAGCGCCTTGTTGAACAGCGCCACGAACTGCCCGTTCCCCGCCTTCAGGAAGCTGCCGCCCAGGCTCATGTTGGCCACGTTGGCGCCGTGGTCGGCCGCCCACGCGAGCCCCGCCAGCACGCCGCTGGTGCTGCCGCTCCCCGTGCGCCCCAGCACCTTCACCCCGATCAGCGTGGTGCGGCTGGTGACGCCCGCCAGCGCGAACGCCTTGCTGCTCACCTGCGTGGCCACGTTGGTGCCGTGCCCGTTGTAGTCGTCCACCGGGTGGCGGGTGGGGAAGAAGGCGGCGTTCAGCGCGTTGTCGCTCGGCACGAACGAAACCGAGCGCGACAGGTCGACCAGGCCGTTCAGGTCGGGGATGGTGTAGTCGAGCCCCGTGTCGATGATGGCGGCGGTCACGCTGGACGAGCCCAGCTTGCCCGCGCTCCACGCGGCGCTGGCGTGGATGAAGCGCATGTTCCACTGGAACGGGTAGCGCGCGGCCGTGGCGGGCGAGGTCTGGCTCTCGGCCACGTCGTTCAGCTCCGTCTCCACGCTCTGGCCGATGTCGGCCTGGAACTCGGCGTCCACCGACACGTCGGCCACGCCGGTGGAGGTGCCCAGCCGCACGGCCGCGTCGTCGGTGAGCCCCGCCACCGCGGCGAAGCCGATGCCGGCGTGCTGGTAGAGCACGGTGCCGCCCAGCGCCGCCACGCGCTGCGCGAAGTCGGCCGGGATCTGCCCCTTGAAGGTGACCAGGTACTGGCCCGGCGCGGTGGCGCCCTCGTGCGCGGGGGCGCGCGGGGCGGCGGCGGGGCCGGTGGCAAGGTCGGGCGAGCAGGCGGCCAGCGCGGCCGCGGCGAACAGCGCCGACATCATTCCGAACCGCTTCATGGGCTTTCCTCCATCCGGGTGAGGGCGGACCGGCGCGGGGAGTCGCGCCGGTGGGGGAAGCTTTCTTCGGCAGCCGGACGGTCTCGGAGAGACTCCTGGCTTTGCGGACCGGCCTCGCGGCCGGGGTGCGTTTTTCGGAAAGGATCTCGGGTGGTCCGGGAGCAGCGGCGCGGCCTGGGCCGGGGTGCTGCGCGTATCCCTGCTGCACGCGGGAACGGCCGTGGGGCCGGGCGTGCGGAACCGCACTGCTTCAGTGGGGCGAAACCGGCGCCCGGCAGCGCGCGAACCACCCTGCCGGGGCGCTCCTCCGGCGCTGCGACGCTGCCGGAAAGAGCGCGTTGGTGCGGAAAACAGTCTGGCCTGGCGACGGGTGCCGGTGCGGCCGCTGGGCGGGCCGCGGAACGGCACCCGCGCATCATAGCACGCCATACCCGCAACGTCAACTGTTTTTCAAACGTCACGCAACCCCTTGCCACGGCTGCAGATAGGATGGATCTACATTGGACGTCCCGATCTCCGCGCGCCGATCTGGGCGCCGGGCGGAGCGGCCCCGAGACAATTTGCGGCCCACTGCTTCTCCAGCACGATGCAGTTCTCCGCGAACCCCGGGGACCCTGGGTGAGGCCATCGCGCGCTTCGCGTGAACGAGCCTCGCGGACCGCCCCGATGCGGCGGTCCCGGCGCACGAACGACGGACGAACGAAGCGGGCGAGCCCCGGAGAGACTCGCCCGCTCGTGCCGGTCATCGCTCGCCAGGAGCGACCGCCGGTTCCGGCGGCGGCGGCGAATCAGGCGATCCGCCGCGCCGCGCTCCGGCTGCCGGTCAGAGGCCCAGCGCCCGGGCCACGTTGATGCGGCCCTTGCCGTAGAAGGGGTCGGTGCCGATCGCGCCCAGGTCGTCGGCGCTCTGCTGCAGGCGCGCCTTCACCTGCGCGGGGTTGCCGTGGCCCACGTCTTCCACGATCAGCGCGGCCAGCCCCGCCACGTGCGGCGACGCCATGCTGGTGCCGCTCAGCCCCAGCGTGAAGGTGCCGGTGCCGCAGACGGGGAGGGCGAGGCTGAAGCGGTTGCACGCCTCCCACACCGGGCGCTGGTTGCCGCCGGGCGCCGCCACGTTGATGGCCGAGCGGCCGTAGTTGCTGTACCCCGCCAACGCGTCCACGTTGGTGAACGGGCCGTTCACGCTGGCCGACGCCGTGGGGCCCGTGGCCGACACGCACACCACGTTGGCGAAGCTGCAGAAGGTGGTCATCCCGTTGCCGTCGTGGTCCAGGTCGATGGCGCTGTTGCCGGCCGAGACCACCACCAGCATCCCCTTGCGGTGGGCGTAGTTGAGCACGCGCTGCACCAGGCCGATGAAGCTGCCGTTGCCGGCCTTGGTGAAGTAGCTGCCCAGGCTCATGTTGGCCACGTCGGCGCCGTGGTCGGCCGCCCAGATCAGCCCCTGCAGCACGCCCGAGTTGCTCCCCGACCCCGAAGCGCCCAGCACCTTCACGCCGATCAGGGTGACGCGCGAGGTGACGCCCGCCACCACGTTGCCGTTGCTGGCCACCGTGCTGGCCACGTGAGTGCCGTGGTAGTGCCGGTCGAGCACGGGGTGGAAGCCCGCGGGGATCGGGTCCGAGGGGACGAACGAGACGGAGCGCGACAGGTCCACGCGCCCCACCAGGTCCGGGTAGCCGTAGTCGATCCCCGTGTCCAAGATCGCCACGGTCACGCCGGCCGAGCCGGTGCGGCCGGCCGCCCACGCCGTGTTGGCGTGGATGGCGCGGTGGTGCCACTGGCGGGGGAAGAAGAACGCCGTGTTGGGGGCGGTGGGGCTCTGCGGCTCGGCCACCCCCGTGGCCTCCTCGGTCTCCACGCCGGCGACCGGGTCCAGCTGAACGGTTTCCTCGGCCGCGGCCACGGCGGCGCCGGGGAGCGCCTGCGCGGCCTCGGTGGTGAGCCCGCCGACGATCGCGATCCCGGTGCCCTCGTGGTAGTACTCCAGCGTGCCGCCGCGCGCGGCCACGGCGGCGCCCACGTCGGCCGCCGAACGGTTGTTGAACGCCACCAGCGTGCGCCCGTTCTGGGCGGCCTCGCGCCGCGCCGCCTGGGGGGCCAGCGGCGCGTCGGCACGGTCGGCGCACGCGGCCAGAACGGCCAGCGAGAGCAGGGAAGCGGCCACCGCATTTCTGTTCATGAAAGGTCCTCACGGGAGAAGAGAGGTGCGCCGGCGTGGGGCGCCGGCGGCGAGAACCTCCTTCGGCGGCCGGGCCGTCGTCCCGCCTGCGCGGGAGACCCCTGGCTTTGCGGACCGGCCTCGCGGCCGGGGTGCCTTTGGCAGGGAGGGTGGGAGCCTGTGTCCTACGATGGGGTTGAAGCGAGTTCCACCGTGCGGCCGGTGTCCTTTCGGCCTGCGCGGAGCCAGCGGCTGCGGAGTGTGTCACCGCCTCGACCCCAGGCCGTGATGCGCGGAAGGGCCAGGTTCGTGGTTGGCGGAAGACGGCACGGGGCAGGACGATCTTTTCCCGTGGTGAAGGCGCTGATCACGGGGTGGACCGCATGATAGGAGGGAACATCTGTTGGGTCAAGGCTGCCGCGTGCCGCAAAGCGTTGGCACCGTTATGGATGGGCACGCATACGATCTACCCTCCCTCAACCGGTCTCGACGTGGCAGCAACGAATCGGGCGGATCGCATGACATGACACCCGATTCCGGAAATGCCCGTGCCTCCAGCGGCGCTTCGGCCGATTCGGCGCCGCGGGTAGGTGGCTGCGGGTTCGGCATGTGCCGAGTGATCGAAATTTTTAAAATGGACACCCACCGCGAATCACGGCGACGCGGGGGAGCGCTCCACCCGATCGAGCAGTTCAGGGCGCCGGTCGCGCGGCTGGTTCCCGCCGCACGCACCCGCGAAGGTGGGTGGCATGGGTCGTCATCGCCGCGCGTCGAAGGGCGTGCAAAGGGCGAACTGCTCGATCGGGAGTCGAGCACGCCGGGAGGGCCGTGCCATCAGCGGGCGACCGCGTGGCTCGGCGTGCCGCGACTTCGTGGACGCGCGAGGCATGGGTCTCTCCGAAAAAATTTCGATCCTCAGCGCGAGCGCCCGCCTGCAGCCACTCGCCGGACGCATCCCCGCAGAACGGGGGATGCACATCCGTTTGGGAGACGATGGGATGTTCAGCCCACATCGAATGTCATCGTAGCGCCGATCCGCCTGAATCCTTGATGGAACGACGACGGAATCCCACGAAGAGAAGCAGAGGCGGCAGAGAACCATTCCTCTGCTGCCTCTGCTTCTCTGCTATCTCTGCGTGAAAGTCTTTTGCCGGATCGGGGGTCAGGCAGCCGCGGCGGCCCAGGCGTCGCTCCGCGCGACCGGGCGCGGGGCGGGCTCGGGGGTGACCAGGAGGACGGAGGGGACGCCCTCGGGGTCGTACAACCGGAGATAGAAGTGGCCGACCCCCGCCAGCCCCAGCATCAGCGACGGCGTTTCGCCGCCGTTGGGGACGCCGCACGGCCAGGGGAGGCCCGGCGCGCCGAAGCGCTCGATCCCCGCCCACCCCACGCGCTCGGCGACGTGCGCGTGCTCGGGCGCGTCCAGCACCCGCGCGGCCAGCAGCGGGAGCTCGGCGTTCCCCGCGTCGCCGTGGCAGAGCGAGAAGCCCTGCCCGGGCGCTTGCAGGCCGGCCTCCAGCGCGCGGACGGTGGTGGCCAGCGCCACGCGGGCCTCTTCCAGCCGCGCGGCGCTGCCGGTGAGCTGCCACGCGCGCAGCCGCGACATCCCGATCCCCGGCGCGCCGTGGCACCACGCCATCCCGAACTGCGGCGTGGCCGGCGCCTGCCGCGGGTCGCCGAACACGCGGTGGTCCGGCCAGTTCCCCTGCCGCGCGTCGAACCACGCCGCCTCGTAGCGGAACGCCGCCTCGGCCGCGTGGCAGAAGCGCTCGTCGCCGGTGGCCGCGCCCAGCTCCAGCAGCGCCAGCCCGATCCCCGCGGCGCCGTGCGAGTAGCCGGTCAGGTCCGCCCGCGTGGTCATCCCCGAAGACGGCCAGCTCCAGCCGTGCGGACCGCGCCGCGCCTGCTCCAGCAGGAACTCGCCGTGCCGCACGGCGGTGTCGACCAGCGACGGACGCTCCAGCCGCCGGGCCAGGCCGATGAGCGCCGGGATGGCGCCGGCGCCGCCGGTGATCACGTCCAGCGCCTGCGGATGCGTCTCGCTCGTCTCCACCCGCTCCGACAGGCGGGCCGCCTCGTCCGCCCACTCGCCCTCGTCCAGCGCGCCGGCGCATTCGGCCAGCGCCCAGGCGATCCCCGTCAACCCGGAATGCAGCGCGATGCGCAGCGGCGGCGGCACGCGCTCGTGCCGTGACAGCGCCTGCCGCAGCGCGCCCCGGGCGGCGGTGCGGAACGGCCGCTCCCCCGTCGCCGCGTGGAGCCGGGCGAGGAAGAGCGCGACACCGGCGGTCCCCTCGTACAGGCCGGGGCCCAGCGCGCGCTGCACGACCAGCAGGCCCGCCTCGGACTGCTCCTGCGCGTCGCCCACCCAGTTGCAGCGCCCGCCGGCCCACACCGCCTCGCGGCAGAGGCGCGAGCCCAGCGCCGCGGCGGCCTCGAGGAAGGCGGTCCGCGTGGAATCAGGCCGCATGCGCCACCTCCCACTCGGCCGGAGAGGCCACCCCGCGCCAGGGACGCGCCGGGTCCACGCCGCCCCGCGCGAACGCCTCCTCCACCGCGGCCAGCCGGGCCGCCGGAGCGTGCGCGCCCTGGGTCCACGCGGTCCACACCCCCTGCGCGGCCAGCCGGCAGCGGTGCATCCCGAAGCTCTCGCCGCCGCCCGGGTCCTCGGCCAGCGCCACCCCGGGCGCCAGGCGGCGGGTGAAGAGCGGTGTCTCGTCCAGCATCCCCCGCCCCACCCGCGCGGCCGCGGCCTCCACGATCTCGGAGGCGGGCGCCCAGTGGCGGCGGGCCACGTAGAGCACCGCCGCGTCGGTGCGCGGATAGAGCGAGCGGTGCGACAGGCACTTGAAGCGGAAGGGCACGCCGTGCCGGTCCAGCCCGCCGACCAGCGCCGCGACCAGCAGCGGCGCCGCGTCGGCGGCGAGGTTGAAGTAGACGCGCAGCAGCGGCAGCTCCTCGCTTCCGCCGGCCGCGCCGAAGGCGAACCAGAACCCCGGCTGCAGCGTGGCCGACTCGCGCGGCCGCCAGACGCGGATGCGGGCGCCCTTCACCGGCTGCATCCCCGGCCCGTCGGCCAGCACGAACTCGCCCGGCCACAGGAAGCGCGCGTCCACCCCGCGCCCGGCGACCACGCGGCCGGTGGAAAGCGGCTGGCGGATCTCCCACCCGTCTTCCCAGCGGTCGCGCCCCGGGTGCGCCGCCCGGAGCAGCGCCGTCAGGTCGTCGCCCGGCCCCGCCGCGGGCGGCGGGACGGGCGGGGCGCCGAAGCGGCGCGCGTACGCCTGGCCGTACAGCACCTCGGTGAGCAGGGGAACCACGATGGCGCCGGCGGACCGCGCGGCGGCGGCCTCGGCGGGGGTGGCGGCCGGCCGCTCGTACGGCTGGCCGGCGAAGCGCAGCGCCGTGGGCGACACGATCTCCACCGCGTCGAGCGCGGGGCGCAGCTCGTTCAGGCCGCTCATGCCGCGATCCTTTCGGCCAGGCCCAGCAGGTGGCGCACGGCGTCGTCCGGGCGGGTGAGGATGTTCATGGCGACCTGCATCATCAGCAGCACGTGGGGGGGAACGTGGGGAAGGTAGGCGGTGTGCTCCCACGCGGTCTGGATCAGCCGCGCGGCGGCGAAGAGGATGCTGCGGCGCAGGCGCTCGTCGGCGGCGCGGGCGTCCAGCCCCAGCGTGGCCACGTAGCTGCCCCAGAAGGCGCGGATCCCCGGCTGCATCTGCTCGATGGGGATCGACGCCAGCGAGGCCAGGCTCTCGGCCCGCGCGCCCGCGTCGCGGATGGAGAGGATCCACGAGGCCAGGTACGCCTGGAAGACGGAGCCCACGTCCCAGCAGGCGTCGCCGAAGTCGGCCAGCTCCCAGTCCACGATGCGCAGCTCGGGGACCGCCGCGTCGTCGGCCGAAAGGACCAGGCAGTTCTCCCACTTCATGTCGCCGTGCACCAGCGCGTCGCGGCGCCACCCGTCGCGCACCGCGTCGAGCGCGGGGGCGAAGGCGGGGTAGCGGCCCAGCATCTCCACCAGCGCGTGGTTGGCGGCGCTCACCTGGCCCACGTGGCTGGGGTTGTGGTGCACCACGTTCAGGATCCAGGGGATGCCGCGGGGATACACGGCGTCGCGCGAGCCGTCGCGGGGGGCGGAGCCGGCGTGGCGGTGGTAGCGCCCCAGCAGCTCGCCCAGCCGCCGCGCGATGCGCGCCGGGAAGCGCCCGGTGCGCGCGTGGTGCTCGGCCAGGCTCTCGCTGGCGGGGAGGAGCTCGACGGTGAGGACGTAGTGCGCCGCGTCCCAGTCCACGAAGCGCGGCATCATCTCGGCCAGCGCGTGGAAGTCGGGGTCGTCGCGGGCCAGCAGGTAGGTGGTGGCCTCGCGCCGCAGGGTGTCGACCGAGAAGGGCTCCCAGTCGCCCGGCTGCTTGACGAAAAGCCCGGGGCCGGCGCCCGCCGTCACGCGGAAGTTGCGGTTGCGGCGCGACATCTCGCGCGCGGAATAGTCGCCGTCCACCACCGCCGTGGCGGGGACCAGCCCGCGGTCCACCAGGTAGTGCGGCAGCGTGCGCGAGGAAAGGATCATGGGTCCCGTGATCGGGTGAGGTTGCCGGGGAGAGGCGGGGAAGCGGGACCGCCGCCGGTGGGCGGCGGCCCTGCTTCACGTTGCGTGCGTCTCCCGTTCGAACTGGAACTGCGCCATCGGTCCTGCACCGGCGGCGGTCGCGGGGGCGCGCCCGCCGCCGTTCATCCGCTCACCTCACCGCGGGCACCCCACGTAGGTGCAGGTGAAGCCGAGCGTGCACCCCGGCCCGTAGGTGTGCGGCCCCGTGCCGGGGCAGCCCACCTGCGTGCACACCGTGGCCGCGGTGCCGTGCGGCGGGCAGGTGCTGGTGCCGGGGCAGCCGGGCATCTGCGTGTGGCCGCACCCGAGCTGCGTGCACACCGTCGCCGCCGTGCTTTGCTGCTGCTGCGCGCCGCCGGGGCACCCGACGTACGTGCAGGTGAAGCCCAGCGTGCACGCCGGCCCGTAGGTGTTCGGCCCCGGGAGCGCGGCCCCCTGCGCGCCGCCCTGCGCCGCCGCCACCGGGCAATCCACCGTGCGCGGCGGGCAGATGAAGCAGAAGGTGGCCGCCGTGGGTTCGCACCCGATCTGCGTGCACAGCGTGGCCGCGGTGCTCTGCCCGCCACCCGGGGCCGCCGCCAGTGCCTGGGCACCGCCGCCCTGGGGCGGGCAGGTGCTGGTGCTGGGGCACCCCGGCATGTACGTCGGCGGGCAGTCCGAGGTGCGCGGGCCGCACCCCAGCAGGTGCGTGTGGCCGCACCCGATCTGCGTGCACACCGTGGCCGCGGTGCTCTGCCCGCCGCCCTGCGGGATCACCGGCCCCGGCCCGCAGCCGATCTGCGTCCACGTAGTGGGATGGATGCAGCCGATCTGCGTGCACAGCGTGGCCGCCGTGCTCTGGCCGCCACCCGGGGCCGCCGCGAACGCTTCCGCGCCGCCGCCCTGCGGCGGGCAGGTCGACGTGCTGGGGCAGCCCAGCAGGTGCATCTGGCCGCAGCCGATCTGCGTGCACACCGTGGCCAGCGTGTGCGTGGGGGTGTGGCAGCCGTACCACCCGGTGATCCCGATCGGATGGCAGCCGACCTGGGTGCACAGCGTGGCCGCGGTGCTCTGGCCGCCGCCCTGCGCCGCGTCAGCCGCGCCGCCGCCGCCCTGCGGCGGGCAGGTGGACGTGCTGGGGCAGCCGAGCAGGTGCGTCTGGCCGCAGCCGATCTGCGTGCACACCGTCGCCAGCGTGTGCGTGGGGGTGTGGCAGCCGTACCACCCCGTGATCCCGATCGGATGGCAGCCGACCTGGGTGCACAGCGTGGCCGCCGTGCTCTGGCCGCCGCCCGGGGCCGCCGCGAACGCTTCCGCGCCGCCGCCGCCCTGCGGCGGACAGGTGCTGGTGCTGGGGCAGCCCAGCATGTGCGTGCACCCCAGCCAACCGGTCACGCCGATCGGTCCGCCGCCACCCTGCGCGGCGCCGGGCGCGCCACCGCCGCCGCCCTGCTGCGGCGGGCAGGTGCTGCTGCTGGGGCAGCCGAGCGCCTGCGTGCACCCCTGCCAGCCGGTCTGCCCCACGCAGTGCCCGGGCTGCGTGCACCCCTGCCACCCGGTGGGACCGACCTTCGCCGTGTCGGCCGCCTGCGCGCCGCCGCCGCCCTGCTTGGGCGGAGGGCACTCGAAGCTGGCCGGCAGGCAGCGCGTGGTGGAGGGGAGCGGACAGATCCAGGTACACTCCTGGTGCTGCGTGGGCGGACAGGTGAGCCGCGTGCAGTAGCGCCAACCGGTGGGCCCGATCACGGTGTCGTGCACCTCGGCCTGGCCGCCGGCCCCCTGGCCGCCGGTGCCCTGGCCGCCGGTGCCCTGGCCGCCGGTGCCGTGGCCGCCGCCGTAGTCGGCCAGCAGCGGGCCCGAGAAGAAGCTGCCGGACTCGCCCTTCCCCTGCCCGCGGCTGCCGTGGCGCACCTGGGCGTTGCGCCGCGCCCACACGCGGTAGCCGACCATCGCGTCTTCCTCGTAGTGAAGGATGTCTTCGTCCTTCACGTCGGTGTAGTGCTCGAGCGTGGGCTCGCAGTACAGGCGCGTGTACCCTTCCTCATCGCTGTCGCCGGCGAAGCCGTTCAGCATCACGATCCCGTCCTCGTCCGCAAGGTTGGACGGGTCCTTCACCAGCTTGGTGACGAAGTCGTGCCGCGGCAGCTTGACCCCACCGCCGCCCGACCCGTCCTGGCCGCCGTCGTCCTGGCCGCCGCCGGCGCTCTCGTCCCCGCCGCCCGAGGCGTCGGGATCCGACCAGCCGTCGCCGCCCGCGTCGTCGTCGCGTTCTGCGTCCGTCATTGTGCTGTCCCCATTGTTGAGGGATGGGAGGCGGGCGGACGCCGGAGAGCATCCGCCCAGGGATCGCACATCCGGGAGTACCGGGAGACGCACGCCGGGAATGTGCGGTGAAAGCGTCGGCAACCGGTGAGCCCGTAGCCAGCCACTCCCCGCCCCTCCTGCCATCTTCTTGCGGCAACCTCTCTTGGAATCGTCCTACCGCTGGCGCCATCGGCTCGCGCGCACGGAACCAGACGGCGTGGCTGGAACACGGCGTGACAACGATGGCACGATCCGGTGTATCAATTCGATCCCGTCCCCTCGCCCGCCGGAAATGGGCGGCGGGGCGGACGGTTTCTCGCTCCGGGGGCGCCGACGCGTGCCCCCCGGTCACTTCGCCCGCACCGGGACGGTTGAATGCGGGCGCGATCTGCGGTAACTTTTCGGGATGCCTGAAGAAAGCCTCATTGTCCGTGGTGCCCGCGAGCACAACCTCAAGAACGTCAGCGTCGAGATCCCCCGCGACCGGCTGACCGTGATCACCGGGCTGTCGGGGAGCGGCAAGAGCTCGCTCGCCTTCGACACCATCTACGCCGAGGGGCAGCGGCGGTACGTGGAGAGCCTCTCCGCGTACGCCCGCCAGTTCCTGGGGATGATGGAGAAGCCCGACGTCGACAGCATCGAGGGCCTGTCCCCCGCCATCTCCATCGAGCAGAAGACGGCGGGGCGCAACCCGCGGTCGACGGTAGGGACGGTGACCGAAGTCTACGACTACCTGCGCCTGCTCTGGGCGAGGGTGGGGGTGCCGCACTGCCCCACCTGCGGCAAGCCGGTGGAGCGGCAGAGCGCCTCGCAGATCGTGGAGCGGGTGATGGCGCTCCCCGCGGGCACCTGGGTGGAGGTGCTGGCCCCCGCGGTCCGCGGCCGCAAGGGCGAGTTCCGCGAGCTGTTCGAGGAGATGCGGAAGAAGGGGTTCACCCACGCCCGGGTGGACGGCGAATCGCATCGCCTGGAATCGCCCCCCGCGCTCAACCGCCGCGCCAACCACGACATCTCCATCTTCGTGGAACGGAAGGTGGAGGTCACCGAAGAAAACCGGACGCGCATCGCCGACTCGATCGAGCAGGGGCTGCGCAACGCCGAGGGCGTCGTCGAAGTCATCGCCCACGCGGAAAGCGGCGAGCCGCGGCGCGAGCTGTTCAGCGAGGCGTACGCCTGCCCCACCTGCGGGATCAGCATCCCCGAGCTGGAGCCGCGGCAGTTCTCGTTCAACTCGCCGTTCGGCGCCTGCCCCGACTGCGGCGGGCTGGGCACGCGCAAGGAGCCCAACCCCGAGCTGGTGCTGGCCGACACCTCGCTTTCCATCCTCGAGGGCGTGGTCCTTCCCTGGGGCGTGCCGCGGGGACACCTGCGCGGGACGATCCTGGAGGGATTGGCCGCGGCGATGGGGTTCGACCTGAACACCCCCTGGCGCGACCTTCCCGAGAACGTGCGCACCGTTCTCCTCCATGGCGCCTCGGGAGACGGCAAGGGGAAGACGGGGAAGCTGCGCTGGGGCGGGATCCTGAAGGACGTGGGCGCGCGCTACAAGGAAACCACCAGCGAGGCGACCCGCGAGACGCTGGAGGAGTACATGTCCACCCTCCCCTGCGCCACCTGCGGCGGGGCGCGGCTCCGCCCCGAGAGCCTGGCGGTGACGTTGGACGGCCGGTCGATCGGCGACGTGGTGGCGATGCCGGTGGCCGAGGCGCTCGCCTTCTTCCGCGCCGTGGACGCGCTGCCGCACCTCCCGCGCGAGATCGCCGGGCCGATCCTGAAGGAGGTGAACGAGCGCCTCTCCTTCCTCGAGAACGTGGGCCTCGAGTACCTCACCATGGGCCGCAGCGCCGAAACGCTCTCGGGCGGCGAGGCGCAGCGCATCCGCCTGGCCACGCAGATCGGCTCGCGGCTCTGCGGCGTGCTCTACATCCTCGACGAGCCCTCCATCGGCCTGCACCAGCGCGACAACCAGCGCCTGCTGCGCACGCTGGAGCAGCTGCGCGACCTGGGGAACACCGTCCTGGTGGTGGAGCACGACGAGGACACCATCCGCGCGGCCGACCACGTGGTGGACCTGGGCCCGCGCGCCGGCCGCCACGGCGGCGAGATCATCGCCGAGGGCACGGTGCACGACATCATCGCCGCGCCGGCCTCGCTCACCGGGGCGTATCTCCGCGGCGAGCAGCAGATCAAGATCCCCGAGCGGCGCATCGAGCCGCGCGCGGGGCACGAGCTGGTGATCCGCGGCGCGCGCGAGCACAACCTGCGCGGCGTGGACGTGCGCATCCCGCTCGGCTGCTTCGTGGCGGTGACCGGCGTGTCGGGCTCCGGAAAGTCGACGCTGGTGAACGACATCCTGTGGAACGCGCTGGCGCGGCGCTTCTACCGGGCCAAGACCATCCCCGGCGCGCACGGGCGCATCGACGGGCTGGAGCTGCTCGACAAGGTGGTGGACATCGACCAGAGCCCGATCGGCCGCACGCCGCGGTCGAACCCCGCCACCTACACGGGGATGTTCACCATCGTCCGCGAGCTGTTCGCCGAGCTCCCCGAGAGCAAGATGCGCGGCTACACGCCGGGGCGCTTCTCGTTCAACGTGAAGGGCGGGCGCTGCGAGGCGTGCCAGGGCGACGGCCTGGTGAAGATCGAGATGCACTTCCTTCCCGACGTCTACGTCCCCTGCGACGTGTGCCGCGGGAAGCGCTACAACCGCGAGACGCTGGAGGTGTTCTACAAGGGCCACTCCATCGCCGACGTGCTGGAGCTGACCGTGGACGACGCGCTCGACCTGTTCGAGGCCGTCCCCCGCCTGCGCCGCCACCTGCAGACGCTGTCGGACGTCGGCCTGGGCTACATCCACCTCGGCCAGTCGGCGACCACGCTCTCGGGCGGCGAGGCGCAGCGGGTGAAGCTGGCTTCGGAGCTCTCCAAGATCGCCACGGGCCAGACCTTCTACATCCTCGACGAGCCGACCACGGGGCTGCACTTCGAGGACGTGCGGATGCTGCTGGACGTGCTGCACAAGCTGGTGGAGCGTGGCAACACGGTGCTGGTGATCGAGCACAACCTGGACGTGATCAAGACGGCGGACTGGATCATCGACCTGGGTCCCGAGGGCGGCCCCGCCGGCGGCCGCATCGTGGCCGAGGGCCCGCCCGAGGTGGTGGCGACGGTGGCCGATTCGTTCACCGGCCAGTTCCTGGCGGGGATGCTGAACGGCCGCGTGGACGTGGCCGCCACCCCCGCCGCGGACCCCAGGCCGCGGCGCGGGCGCAAGGCGAAGACGGCGTAACCAACCCGATCCGCATTCGGTCAGTCGAACTCGACACCCTTTCTGAGGCGCTACACGCGCTTCTTACGAATAGGCACCAGCAATTCGCGGGTGCCCTAGTCAGCTGATCGCCTGCGTCCACCGGCGAGGTCGAGCAGGCGCGCGCGGAGCAGTCCACGCGCGCCTGCGCGCTCCCGAAGCTTCCCCGGTGCACGGCGGGCCGGCGCGCGCAGTGCGAACCCGCTGTGTACGACAGCATAGCCGGCGGCCCCGGTGCGTCCCGCTGATTGCGCCGGACAGCCGGACCGAGTAGGATTGCCTCCGTGCCTACCTTGTGCACTTGGAGGATGGAACACCGTCCTTGTGAGCTCCTTTCAGGACTTAACAGAAGGCAAACCCAAGGCCCAGGCGGACTTACCCCATCCTGGCCAGGTCGTCGTTTACCCCAACGAGTCCTTATGGAACCGGACCGGTACCGCTACGCGAAGTTGCGATACGCGAGCATCCGCCGTGCTGCGTACAACGTGGTGGTGGCTGACACTTCGGGTGAGTCCTCGCCATCACGGGTGCGTTTCGCCGACATCGATGCGCGTGCCCTGGGTGCGTGGGAACGTACGTGGACCGCCCCCCGTCGAAATGCCGGAGGCGGGTGGAACTGGCGTGGGCTCGTAGAGGAGTTCCGGTCAAACCCGGCGGCACTCAGGGTTGCGCTCTGGAGTGGAGACGTGCTCTGTGGGATGGGGCTCGGGCGGCCCTCCTCGCGGACAGCGAGGGGAACCCGGTCGCGCTTCTCCATGCATTATCTGGAAGGCAATCCGGACCCGTCGCATCCACTGAAACACAGGGTGGCTGGCCTGATCCTGAGCGTTGCGGAGGCGTACGGGCGCGACCTTGGAGCCTCCACCCTGCATCTGGTCGACGCGCTGCCCGCCGTTGTGCCGGTGTACGTGAGCCTGGGATTTACGGTTGTACGCTCGCCCACGGGCGTGGTATATTGCGAAAAGGAGATACGGCGATGAGCGGATTCCATACGAGAACGATGCCGCGGATCACGCGAGCCCGGGGGTACCTTCCCCGGCCGAGCATCCGACGTTCGTGGCCAGACGTGGCGCGCATGTACGGGGTCAAGCGTACGCTGACGGGTGTCTCCTTCGAGGGTGCTGAAGCGCGTATGCGCTCCTATCCGACCCTGCTCTCCTCCTTGACCGCTCAGCAGCGCGCGGCTTTGGCTGAGTTGGACGACCCGTGGGCGCCCGACGAGCATGTGCGTGACGACCCACGCGCAGCCTGACTCGTCGACGACGACCATCCCAGCGGCCCGCCGGCATCTCCCGGCGGGCCGCTTTCGTTTGCGCTCGCCGCCCGGCGCGCGTAGTCTCATCCGAAGCATTCCCTCCGGCCCCCCCACCCCGCCCCGCGCGTGAAACCCCACCGCCACACGCGCCC
>DASSME010000409.1:0-16430 GCA_035689035.1 Longimicrobium sp.
GCGTCCTACTGCTTCTGGACGATGATCTCGATGCGGCGGTTCCGGGCGCGGTTGGCGGGGGTGTCGTTGGGGAAGGCGGGGCGCGTCTTCCCGTAGCCGTGCGCCTCCAGCCGCGCCGCCGGCACGCCGTGCTGCGTCAGCCACTGCACCACCGACTGGGCCCGCGCCTCGGACAGCTGCTGGTTCTGCGCGTCGCCCCCCACGTTGTCGGTGTGTCCCTCCACCGTCACCTTCGCGTTGGGGTAGGGCTGGATCATCGAGGTGAGCAGCTCGTCGAGCGCGGCCACCGCCTGCGGCTTCAGCGCCGCGCTGTTGGTGTCGAACAGCACGTTTCCGCCCAGCTGCGCCACCAGCCGGTTCCCCTCGTCGCGGAACGTCGCCGCGCCGTAGCGCGCGAAGTCCATCGGCTGGTACTCCTCGCCACCACGCGCCATCTCCAGCACCAGCGCGACCTCGGTGCGGGGGCCCTGGAAGTACTGCACCTCGATGGAATGCACCCCCTCGTCCAGCTCCGCGGTCCCTTCCACCGCCGTTTCTCCGTGAATGCCGTCGTTGGCGATCACCTCGCGCCCATCGATCAGGAGCCGGGACCCGTCGTCGGAGGTGAGCCTGAAGCGGTACGTGTCGCGGGCCGGAACCGCGAACGCGCCCTTGTAATCGAGCGCGAACCACTCGAACCGGTCGGTCACCCCCGGAAAGCCCTGCTCGAAGCTCTGCGTGGGAATGTTCAGCACCGTGGTGGAGATGGTGCCCACCGGGCGCAGCGTGGAGAAGTCGGGGAGGTGGTCGGCGCCTTCGTCCAGGTAGTAGATCTGCCCCTTGAGCGCGAACGGGGTGTTTCCCGCGGTGCCGAACGCGCGCGGGTTGTCTTGCGCCGCGAGCGGCGCCGTGGCCGCCACCAGCACGGCGGCGAACGCGAGAGTCTTGGAGATCATGGAGTAGCCTGGCGAGGGAGCGATGAACGAAGCGGTGGGGCGAGAGATGCTGTACGATGCGGCGAGGCGCGTCCCGCGGCAAGGCGGAGCGGATCCTGGCCACGGTCGTCGGGCGGCCTATTCCGCGCGCACGTCCAGCCCCAGCGCCTCGGCGATGGTGATCGTCTGGTCGATGGTGATGATGGCGCCGCGCAGCACCGTGCTCTCCGGGTCCACCGCGCTCAGGTCGCTGCCGCGCAGGTCGCACCGTGACAGGTCCGCGCGGTGCAGCGATGCGCCGCCCAGCTCCGCGTCGCGCAGCACGGCGCCCTGGAGGCGCGCGCCGGTCAGGTCCGCCTCGCGCATCTGCACCCGTCGGAACGCGGCGGTGCGCAGGTCCGCCCCCGGCATCCCCACGAAGCTCCAGTTGCCGCCCTCCACCACCAGGTTGTCGAAGGTGCAGCGGTCGAACACGCTCCCCACCAGCTTGCACCCGGTGAAGCGCGCGTCGTAGAAATTGCAGCTCTGGAAGGTGCAGTTCACGAACGCAGCGTTCCGGTGCGCCGACACGTTGAACTTCGCGCGGCGGAAGGTGCACTCGGTGAACGCCGCGCCGTCGTTCTCCACCTCCGTCAGGTCCAGGTCCACGAACAGCACGCGCGTGTGGCTCTGCCGCGAGATGTCGTCGCCCGACCAGTCCGCGCCCGTCACGGTGCTCTCCGTCGGCGGCGCCTTCTCTCCGTATCTCCGTTCAGCCACGCGCCCTCTCCCTCCCAAGTGAAGGAGCCCCGCGGCGGGCGAGGCTCCATGGGTCACGGTCCACCGCTCCGCGTCATCCCCCTGCCCCACCGCCACCCGCCGGCGCGGGGCACGGCTGGTCGTAGCGGTAGACGATCAGCGTGAGGTACGGCTGCTCGAACGGAAGCGAGGTGGAGAGCGCCACCTCGCGGCCGCGCCCCTGCTCGCACTCCTGCCAGATCGCGTGGCGGGTCTCCGCGTTCCGCGAGGCGATCCACCCGCGCGGGATCACCGCGGCGATCTGGGCCGACAGGCGCGCCCACGCCGAGTCGGTCGCCGCGCGGCCGCCCGCGACCGGAAGCAGCGTCTGGTGCAGCACGTTCCAGTTCAGGTTCACCCGCAGCTCCGACCGTGCGTCCACGCCCTGGAACCTGATCGCGTGCCGCGACGCGAGCTCGGCCGTGCTGTACGTCATTCCCGGCCCGTACGTCACCTGCCCGCGCACCGCGCTGAACCCGTCCCGCGCCGCGTCCAGCAGATAGGCCACGTGCTGCGGCACCGGCGCGTCCGCCGCCGGCTGCGCCGCCAGCGGAGCGGCCGACACGAAGAGTGTTACCAGCAGCAGGACGATGCGCATCGACTTGCTCCCCATTGGGCGGGGCGGGATGATGCCCGGCAGGAAACGGTAAATCCAGTCTCGGGTGACGAGCGGATCCTTACGCCGGCGAAGTCCGCGCAGGCGGACTGCGTGCCGTTGTAGCCGCGAGTTCACTCGCATCCTTGCGCCTCCATCCCGCGGCGCAATCCGGGACCGGCGCCGATGCGAACGGCTCGCCCCACGCGGCGGATCGCCTACAGCTCGCGCCAGTCCACGTCCAGGATGCGGCGGTACGCCTGGCTGTCGATCAGCAGCCGCACCAGGTCGGCGTCCAGCAGACCGTCGCGCGCCTCGGCGCTCAGGATGTCGAGCGCGCGCTCGGGCGGCAGCGCGCGCTTGTACGGCCGGTCCGCCGCGGTCAGCGCGTCGAAGATGTCGGCCACGGTCATCAGCCGCGTCTGCACCGGGATCTCGGCCGCCGTCACGCCGCGTGGATAGCCCCGGCCGTTCAGCTTCTCGTGGTGTCCGTAGGCGATGTGGGCCACGTTGCGCAGCTCGCCCGTCCACGGGATCTGCACCAGGAAGCGGTACGTCTGCTCCACGTGGCTCTCGATCTCCCGCCGCTCGTCGTCGTTCAGCGTACCCTTGGGGATGCGCAGGTAGCGCAGCTCCTCTTCGCTCACGTACGGCAGCGGCTGGTCGCCGGGCCCGCGGAAGGTGAGCCGGCCCACCCCCTCCAGCGCCTCGGCCGCGCGCTCGGGAAGGATCGACGGCTCGTTGGCGGTCAGCACCAGCGCGCGCACCGCCTCGAGCTCCTCCAGCCGCAGGCGGTGTCCGGCGTCCAGCTCCGGGCCGGGGCGCAGGCCGCGCTCCAGCATCTCGGCGCGGGCCTGGTGGTACTCGGCCTCCAGCGTGCGCCGCACCAGGTCGAAGCGCGCCAGCACGCGCTCCATCAGCAGCGGCGGCAGCTTCTTGGCCTTCACCAGCACCTCCTCGCGCACCCCCACCTTGCCGAAGTCGTGCAGCAGCGCGGCGTAACGCAGCTCGCGCATCTGCTCGCCGGTGAAGCGGACGCCGCGGTACGCCGGCGGCGGGGTGCGCTCCAGCCCCTCGGCCAGCCCGCAGGTGAGCGTCGCGACCCGCACGCTGTGCCCCGACGTGGTGGGATCGCGCGAGTCCACCGCGATCACCGCGGCCTTCACGAAGCTCTCGAACAGGTCCTCGATCTGCCGGTAGAGCCGCGAGTTCTCGATGCTCACCGCCGCCTGCCCGGCCAGCGCCTGCACCAGCACCAGCTCGCGGTCGGTGTACGGCAGCACCCAGCGCGCGGCATCGTCCTCGTCGCGGATCGGGGCGGTGGAGATGCGCTTGCGGTTGATCAGCTGCAGCACGCCCACCACCTGGCCGCCGTGGTCGATCATCGGCACCATCAGCAGGCTCTTGGTGCGGTAGCCGACCCGCTCGTCGAAGCTGTGGTTGAAAGTGTACGGCGCGTCGGCGGGGAGCTGGTACGCGTCGTCCACCCGCAGCGTCTGCCCGGTCACCGCCGCGTACCCCGCCAGGCTGGTGGGGTCGATCGGAAGGGCGAACGACGAGAAGGGGACGTCCGGGAGGGTGTCGTTCTGCGCCAGGTTGAAGCGCAGCCGCGGCCGCGCGTCGTCGCCGGGCTCGACCAGGTAGAGGCTCCCCGCGTCGCTGCCGGTGATCTGGCGCGCCTTGGTGACGATCTTCTCGAGCAGCCGCTCGGGGTCGCGCTCGGTCATCAGCGCCATCCCCACGGCGGCCAGCTCGCGCAGCTCGCCGCGGGTGCGCGCCAGCTCGGCCTCCATCCGCGCCGCCCCCAGCCGCGCGGCGCTGAGGCGGAACGCCATCCGCAGCGTGCCGGCCGCCGCGCCCGGATCGGCCGGAAGGACGGCGGCCACGCGGTCGCACCCGTCCGCCAGGCGCGCGGCGTGGCCCGTGGCGGCCAGGATGGCGACCGCCTCGGGCACGTGGCGCAGCGTGTCCGGCAGCGCAGCGGTGGACTCGGCCAGCGCGTCGTCGAGCAAGAAGACGCACGGCCCGGCGCACGGCCCGGTGGCGTCGTCGATCGAGTCGATCTCGCGCGTCTCCACCGCGTCCGCGGCCAGCACCCCGGCGAGCGAAGACAGCTCCGCGCCCGGCCCGTACAGCAGCAGCGGGCGCGGGCCGCGGCGCGCGGCGGCGGGCTCCGCCGCGTCGGCCACCTGGGTCACGCGCCGCCTCCGCCCAGCGCGATCTCCTCGCCCTCGGCCGCCAGCCCGATCTGCAGGTGCGACCCGCGGTTGAACGCGTCGGCGCGCAGCTCGTGGAGGATGCGGTCCAGCTCGGTGTCGGAGCGGTCGGGGGCGTGGTGAAAGAGCTCGATGCGCCGCACGCCCGCGTCCTCGGCCAGCTTCACCGCCTGCCTGAAGGTGCTGTGCCCCCAGCCGCGGTAGCGCTGGTACTCGGCGTCGGTGTACATGGCGTCGTGCAGCAGCAGGTCGGCGCCGCCGCAGAACTCCAGCAGCCGCGCGTACCACGCCGGGTCCGGGTCGTCGCCCAGCTCGTCGTCGGGGACGTAGACCAGCGACGCGCCGCCCGCCTCGATGCGGTAGCCGAAGGTGACGCCGGGGTGGTTCACGCGGAACGCGGTCACCCGCACGCCGTCGCGCTCCCACGGGATCCCGTCGCCGCAGTCGAACTGCACCTTGGCCGACAGCGCGTCCATGGGGATGGGGAAGTACAGCGGCGACATCTGCCCGGCGAAGGCGCGGTCGATCGGCACCTCGCCCTGCCGCGGGCCGTGCACGCACAGCCGGCTCTCGGGCTCGTACAGCTGGGCCAGGAAGGGGAAGCCCTGGATGTGGTCCCAGTGGTAGTGGGTCACGAAGAGCTGCGCGTGGAACGGCTCGCCGTTCTCGCTCACCTGCCGGCTCAGCGAGCGGATCCCCGTGCCGGCGTCCAGCACCAGCCGCTCGCCGGCCACGCTGCGCACCTCCACGCAGCTGGTGTTGCCGCCGTAGCGCACGGTGCCCGGCCCCGGCGAGGGGATGGACCCGCGGGTTCCCCAGCAGGTGACGCGGAGCGCCGGTACGGCGACGGGGGGTGCGGCCATGCGGGACGGAAGACGGGGTGCGGCGGGCGTGGGGCTGCGGCCGGGAGGCGCGCATGTCGATCGGGAGATGCGCCAAATTACGCAATGATCGTTATGCGGCGCAACGGACACGGTGGTGCGCACCACGCACGCCACCTCTGGACCCGTTGTCCCACCGCTGGCCGCTTCGGCGCGAAAGCGGACGGAGTGTTGACACCGGTGGATGGATGTTGCATCGTTCGATCGTGGCCGTCCGTACCCTATCCGCCGTCCCACACCTCAGCGCCGCGGCAGCGCTGGCGGTTGATATTGACCCGGGAGAGTGATGCGATGATCGATTCCGCAGATCGGCCCGATGAGCCCGAGTGGGTGCGGCAGCTTCGCGCCGACGGGCGCACGGTGCGGAGGGGGGAGGGAGATCCCGGCATTCCGCTGGGCCCGGGCGTTGGCTTCACGCTGCCGGATGAGCCGGAACCTGAACGGACCGGTATTTGGCGCAGGCTGTTGAACCTGTTTGCTCCACGCCAGCGACGGCACCCCCATGCCATTGTTCCTTGACGCTTGTGCATTGGCCAAGAGGTACCTGCCGGAGCACCTGAGCTCGCGCAGGATCCAGGAGATCACGAGCCGCTCGAACCGCTGGGGCGGCTTCGTCGTCTCCAGCTTCGTCGAGCCCGAGGTGGTTTCCGCTCTCGCGAAGTACGCGCGTGAGCATCCCAATTATTCCATCCGGTTTCTGCAGGACCATCCAGCCGTGGTGGACCGTTTCAGAAAGGATCTATCGCACCCGGTGTTCACGATCGTAGGCGTGGACGACGAGGTGGTCGAGGAAGCCTCCGAGATGCTGAAGCAGCATCCAGAGTACGCGATCCACGCGGGCGACGCCGTTCACCTGGTCACCGCACGGATGGCGCGGGCCAAACTGAAGGATGGCAGCGACCTGGTGTTCGTCACGGCGGACCGCGGCCTTGAGATGGCCGCGCGCGCGGAAGGGTTTCCGACCCTGAATCCGCTGTGGCAGGGCATCACCGACCTGCAGACGATCGTCGGCACCTCGTCCGAGTCGTCATAGCCCGAAAACATAAACGCGGGGTCCGCTGCAGCAGCGAACCCCGCGAACGGGAAGAGAACGGATCTTCCGACCGACCAGCCCGCCTTAGCGCTTGCCGCGCTCGCGGATGCGGGCGGCCTTGCCGCGCAGGGCGCGCAGGTAGTACAGCTTGGCGCGGCGCACGCGGCCCTCGCGCACCAACTCGATGCTGGCCAGCATCGGCGAGTGCAGCGGGAAGGTGCGCTCCACCCCCACGCCGCCGCTGATCTTGCGGACCTTGAAGGTCTCGCTCACGCCGCCGTGCTTGCGGCCGATGCACACGCCCTCGAACGCCTGGATGCGCTCCTTGTCACCCTCGCGCACGCGCACGTTCACGCGCACCGTGTCGCCCGGGCGGAAGCTGGGGATGTCGTCGCGCAGGTACTCCTTCTGGGTCTCGATGAACGGATGCATGAGATCCCTTCCTTCCGTGTTGCTGGTTGAGAGAGGTTGGGCGGGCCGCCAACCGGCGGCTCCGGTTCGGGTCCCAACGTCTAGCCTTGTTCCGGATGCTCCCCCAGGAGCTCCGGGCGCCGCTCGCGCGTCAACGTTTCCGACTGTTCGCGCCTCCACGCGGCGATCTTCGCGTGGTCGCCGGACAGCAGCACGTCCGGCACCCTCAAGCCCCCGTATTCGGCGGGGCGCGTGTACGACGGGGGGGACAGCAGCCCGTCGTAGAAGCTGTCGGTGCTCGCGCTCTCGTGGTCCGAGATCGCGCCCGGCAGCAGCCGCACCACCGCGTCCAGCACCGCCAGCGCGGCCGGCTCGCCGCCCGACAGGATGAAGTCGCCCAGCGACAGCTCCTCGTCGGCCAGCCCCACGGCCACGCGGTGGTCCACGTCCTTGTAGTGCCCGCACAGCAGCGTGAGCTCGGGCTGCACCGCCAGCCGCACGGCGTCGTCGTGCGTGAAGCGCCGCCCACGCGCCGACATCAGCACGATTCGCCCGGCGGGACGGGTCTCCCCCTCAGGCGCCAGCGAGCGGACCGCCTCCCAGAACGGCTCGGGCTTCATCACCATCCCGCTGCCGCCGCCGTAGGGGAGGTCGTCCACGGTATGGTGCCGGTCGTGCGTGAAATCCCGCAGCTGCACCAGGTTGTAGCTCACCAGCCCGGCCGCCGCCGCCCGCGCGGGGATCGAAAGCCCCAGCGCGCCCCGGAAGAAGTCGGGGAAGAGCGTGACCACGTTGATGCGCATCACAGCTCCGTGAAGCCGGCGGGCAGCTCGACTTCGACGATGCCTTCCGCGGTATCGACACGCCGCACCAGGTCGCGCACGAAGGGAACCAGCATCTCCTTCTTCCCCTCGCGCCGCACGCCCAGGTACCAGCCGCTGGGCGCCTCGTACACCTCGTCGACCGTCCCCAGCACCTCCTCACCGCTGACCACGCGGAGGCCGAGCAGCTGGTGGATGAACGCCTCGTCGGCGTCCAGCGGCTGCGCCTCGGCGGCGGGGATCAGCAGCGAGGCGCCGCGGAGCTGCTCCACGGCCTCGTTGCGCCCGGCGTGCTCGGCGGCCTTCACCAGCAACCCGCCCTTGAAGGGGCGGGCGCGCTCGATGGTGAGGTGGCCCACCGTGGGCCGGCCGCGCGCGTCGCCCAGGCGCAGGACGCGGCCGGCGGCGAACACCGCGGCGGGGTGGTCGGTCTCCAGGCGCACCATCAGCTCGCCCTTGATGCCGTGCGGCTTCTGGATCACGCCGACGACCAGGAACCCGTCGTCCCCCGCCATCAGCCGGTCAGGAGCTCGCGGGCTCCTCGCCCTCGGCCGTCGGCGCGGCCGGAGTGGCGGCCACGTCGTCGGTGATCTGCGGGTTCACCGTGGTCTCCTCGGCGGCCGGGGCAGCCTCGGCGGTGGTCTCCTCGGCCGGGGCCGCGGCCTCGGCGGCGGGAGCTTCCTCGGCGGCGGGAGCCTCGGCCGCGGCGTCGTCACCGCCGGTGACCTTGTCGGCCACGCTCTCGGCGGCGTCCTTCACGGCTTCCACCACCGTCGACGCGGCGTCGGCCACGGTGCTGGCGGCGTCGCTGGCCACGCTCGCCACGGCCGCAGCCGCGCTGGAGGCGGCTTCGGCCACGGTCCCCGCGGCGCTGGCGGCGGCACCGGCCACCTTGCCGGCGGCGCCCTTCACCGCCTTGCCGGCGGTGGAGGCGGCCGTGGTCACCGTGGCGGTGACGGCCTCGAGCGCGCTCTCGGGCTTGAAGACGCCCGCCTTGCGGAAGAGCGAGCGAACGGTGTCGGTGGGCACGGCGCCCTTGGCGACCCAGGCGGCCGCCTTCTCGCGGTCGACCTTGAGGGTCTCGGGCGTGGTGGTGGGGTTGTAGTGGCCGATGGTGGCCACGAAGCGGCCGTCGCGCGGCATCGTGCTCTCGGCGATCACGATGCGGTAGTGCGGGGCCTTCTTACGGCCCATGCGGCGAAGACGGATCTTGAGTGCCATTGACTCCTCGGGTCAGTTGGCGGTGGCGTCCAGCCCGGCCCCGGGAACCGCTCCCGCGGGTAGGACGGACGATCGAAACGGCGGGGGACAGGGGATAGGGTACAGGGGACAGCAAGCCGTTGCAGGCTGTTCCCTATCCCCTGTTCCCTCTCCCCTCGCCGTCTACATCCGGGGCATTCCCCCGAACGGAAGGCGAGGCATGCCACCCTTCGGCATCATGCCCTGCATCGCCTTCATCTGCTTCATGAACTTCTGCATCTCCTTGAACTGCAACAGGAGCTGGTTGATCTCGCTGACCGGGCGGCCGCACCCGCGCGCGATGCGGGCGCGACGCTGGCCGTTCAGCACCTCGGGGCGCTTCCGCTCCTGCGGCGTCATCGACAGGATGATCGCCTCGATGTGCTTGAAGCGCTTGGGATCGACCTTGACGTTCTTCAGCATCTTGCTGTTCACGCCCGGGATCAGCTTCAGCAGGTTCTCCAGCGGCCCCAGGTTCTGGAACTGCCGCAGCGCGACCAGGAAGTCTTCCAGGTCGAAGCGCCCGGCGCCCATCATCTTCTTCTCGAGCTTGGCCGCCTCGTCGGCGTCGAAGGCGCTCTGCGCCTTTTCGACGAGCGCCACCACGTCGCCCTGCTGCAGGATGCGGCCGGCCATGCGGTCGGGGTTGAACTCCTCCAGCCCGTCCAGCTTTTCGCCCACGCCCAGGAACTTGATCGGCTTGTGGGTGACGCCGTAGATGGAGAGCGCGGCGCCGCCGCGGGCGTCGCCGTCCATCTTGGTGAGCACCACGCCGGTCACGTCCAGGGCGTCGTCGAAGCCCTTGGCCACGTTCACCGACTCCTGCCCGATCATCCCGTCGGCGACGAAGAGGATCTCGTGCGGCGAGAGCGCCTCCTTGAGGCTCCGCAGCTCGTTCATCATCTCGTCGTCGATCTGCAGCCGGCCCGCGGTGTCGATGATCAGCACGCGGTCGCGCTCGCTCTTCGACAGCTCCAGCGCGCGCTTCGCGATCCCGACCACGTCGGTGGAGCCGGGCTCGGCGTAGACCGGCACGCCCACCTGCTGGCCCAGCGTCTGGAGCTGGTCCACGGCGGCGGGGCGGTAGACGTCGCACGCCACCATGCGCGTCTGCCGCATCTCGCGCTTCATGCGGCGGGCGAGCTTGCCGGCCGTGGTCGTCTTACCCGAGCCCTGCAGCCCCACCATCATGATCACGGTGGGCGGGATCGGCGCCAGCGCCAGCGGCGCCTTCTTCTCGCCCAGCATCCCGGTCAGCTCCTCGTGAACGATCTTCACGAGCTGCTGCCCGGGGGTGACGCTCTTCAGCACCCGCTCGCCGAGCGACTTTTCTTCCACGCGCTTCATGAAGTCGCGCGTGACCTGGTAGTTGACGTCGGCCTCCAGCAGCACCCGGCGGATCTCGCGAAGCCCCTCGCGGATCATGGGCTCGGTGAGCACGCCGCGCTGGCGCAGGCCGCCGAGCACGCCTTCGAGCTTTTCGCTGAGCTGGTCGAACAAGGGCGCACCCCGGGAATGACGAAAACACCGCCTGGACGCGGATTGCGGTCAGGCGGAGGCAGCAAAGCCTTTGATTATAGCGTGGATGAGCCGTTTGGGCAACCGCGAGGGAATAGGGGACAGGGGATAGGGAACAGGGGACAGCCTGCCAGATCGTCGCAGGCTGTCCCCTGTCCCCTGTTCCCTGTCCCCTCTCAGTTCACCGCGGGTCGGCCAGGTACTGCAGCGCCTTGATCCCGGGCATGAACAGGTACGCGCCGCCGCGGATGGTCACGAAGCGCGGGATCTTGTCCACCCGGTGCCGCACGGGGCAGCGCTGCACGGTGAAGCGCGACACCTCTTCGGGGTGCGTAGCCGGGTCGGCCGCGGGCTTGTGCGGCGCGATCACCGGGTCGGGGTCGGCGTACAGCCCGTCGAACTTGAGGGAGTTGACCCAGGTGTTCTGCACGAACTCGAACTGCCGCCCGATGTCGGTGTTGAAGCAGATGAACTGCAGCCCGCGGTCGCCCGCGCCGTCGCTGGCCAGGATGTCGGCCGGGTCGAAGCTGGGGGCCAGCGGCGGCCCGTAGGCGCGGCCGCGGCGCAGCAGGCGGTGGCGGTCGGCCACCAGCAGGCTCTCGGCGGGGGTGGGGCCCATCCCGTCGCGCGGGTTGGTGCGGCGGATGTGCGAGCCCAGCGGGCAGCGGTCGCCGTGCAGGTCGTCCTTGTACATGAACTCGTTCGCCGTCTTCGAATCGAACTCCGGCGGCTCGGCGTCGGGAAACTCCTCCATCGGCGCCCCGTTGGGCCAGCGACCCACCATCTGCGCGCCCAGCTTCTTGCGGCGCTCGGGGTCGTGCCCCGCCTGCTGGTCCAGGTACTCCCAGAACGCCTTCACGTCCTGGTAGTACTGCCGGAACACCACGTAGCTCCCGTTGCGCCCCAGGTCCAGCCGCTCGCCCAGCGTGGTGTTGTACGGGTCGGGCGGCGCGACCTTGAACAGCTTGCGCGTGGCGTCGGTGACGGGAACGCTGGGGGTGGCCGGGTAGTGGCCGTACGCGTTGGGGTAGCCCAGGACCACTTCGCCGGCGGGGACCCTGGGCTCGTTGCTGGATGCGTCGGCGTCGGCCTTCAGCCCGTCGATGCGCGGCTGCGCGATCCCGTCGTGGAAGCCGAAGTGCTCCTTGTCGCCCGCCAGCATGATGCTGTCCAGCGGCGCGCCCAGGGTCACGCCCGCGGCCGAGGCGTGTTTCGTCTCGTCGTCCACCAGCGCCTGCAGCCGCTGGGGCGTGCCGGCGAACAGGAAGAGCATGGCGTGCACGGTGGGGTTGTTGGGCCCGCCCCACGCCCACGACGACGGCTCCAGCCCGGGGCCGGTGTCGCCCAGCGCGCGCTGGGTGTGCTCGTCCGTCATCCCCTGGATGAACTCGAGCTGGAAGGTGCCCAGCGTGGTGTCGTCCAGCCCCAGCGCCTTCACGCCCTGGAAGGTGAGCGCCACGCTGCGCGCCTCGCCCTGGGCGTACACCTCCTTGCTGCTCAAGGACGCGGGCGTCACGCGGCCCGCCAGCCCGCCGATCCAGGCGCGCGCCGCCACCGGGTTGCTGGTGTCGGCGAAGTAGACGGGGACGTAGCACGCCTCGGTGAGCTTGGGGTAGCTGCGGGCGATGAACCCCTGCACGTCCGCGTGCTCGATCGCCGGGCTGGTGACGGGCTTCCCGGCCACCCCGGTGGGGGTGGTGGCGCTCTCGGAGCCGTCGCTGAAGCGGCGCAGCCACTCCAGCGTGGCCGCCTCGTCCATCTCGTCGTACAGCCCCAGCCGGATCCTGGTGTTGTTGTTGATGTTGCTCACCGAGAGCCAGCGGTAGGCGCTGTACCACACCTGCGTGGGGATCTGGCTCTGGCGCGAGTACGCCTTGAACTGCTGCTCGTTGGTGGCGCCGCCGCCGGTGAGCCCCGTGGTGCGCGGGAAGCCCACGCAGTTGCTCCACACCGCGGTCAGGCCGCTGGACGACTTGTCGATGAAGTCGCCCAGGTAGTTGTCCCAGCTCCCGTCGAAGTTGCTGAAGAACACCAGCCGCCGCCCGCCGTCCACGATCACCCAGCGCGCGAAGTGGATGGAGGGGATGCCGGCCAGGTTCCCCTGGTTGCTCAGGTACTTCGCCGAGAAGTTGATGAACGCCAGCACCGAGCGCAGCACGATGGACCTGAACCAGAGCGGCTCCTTGATGTAGATCACGGAGCTCATCTCGTTCTGCACGATGCGGTCTTCGGTGGTCTCCAGCTCCGAGGTGTGCGCCTTGACGCCGGGGTTCACGATCACCGGGTCGGTGCGCGAGAGGTGCGCGAGGTAGGCGACCGCCGCGCCTCCCACGATCAGCACCGCGGCCACGATCCCCAGCGTGACCTTCCACGCCATCCCCGGCCCCGCCCCTTTCCACACCCCAAGCCATATCGCGCCGAGAACGATCAGCGCGGCCACGTACCAGAAGCGCAGCAGGAGGGCAAGCAGGCGCGTCGGATACCCGCCCGGCTTCACCTTCGTCCACGCCAGCTCCGGCTGGCCGTCGATGAACTCGAGGATGCGCTGGCGGATCGCCGCCGGCTCGGCGGGAAGGGTCCCGTTCTTCTGCTCGGCGTCCAGGAACGCTTCCACGCGGTCACGCAGCACCGCCTCGCGGTGGATCTGGTCCACCGAGCGCTTCATCGTCCCCGTGTAGAAGGTGTTCGATTCGACCCGGTTGAGCAGGAAGAAGTCGTGCACGGCGCGCGGGTCGGCCAGCCCGGGCCACCCCTCGCAGTGGCTGAACACCTGGTCCAGCCCGGGCCCCGCCTCGCGCAGCAGCTCGTCGATGTGCGCGTCGAGGGTGCCGTCGTAGTCGGTGGAGAAGAGGAGCTTGGGCGGGATCGGCGGCCCGTGCACCTGCGGTTTCCCGTCGTACACGGGGATCGGCGCGTCTGCCGACGGCGAGGGCTGGTGCACCAGGATGCGCAGGAAGTGCACGGTCCGCAGGTTCGCGAACGGGATGACCGGGTTCATCTCCATGTCCGCGTCCTCGGGCTTCGCCACCTTCTGCAGCAGCGCCAGCAGCGAGCCCATGTTCTGCTCGCCCGGCTTGATCCGCGGCATCACCAGCAGCGACGCCTGCGAGGTGCGCCCGTCGAACCTGGCCGACTCGAGGTCTTCCCGGGGCGAGCGCATGCGGGCGGCGGCCACCTGGGCGCGGCGCTCGGCACGGCGCAGCGCCTGCTCGTCGGCCGCGACGATCTTCCCGACCGCGATGCCGGCCTTGAGCGCGGCGCCCGCTTCGGACCCGGCGCCGGGAGCCGGGGGACGATCGTTGGGATCGGGCGGAACGGGGATGTCGCTCATGAACGGCTCCTGCGGGTGCGGGGAACGGAAAGGGAGATCGAAGAGAGACTCGGCGGCCGAGCGGCGGCCGAAACGGAGCGTGCGGGCTCGTGCGGGTCGGGAAGATGGTGCGCGAGATCTGCCCGAGGAGGATGGGCGACGCGCTGGAGAAGACGAACTATGATGCGGCCTGGAGAGAAACGCCAGTATTTCGTTCAAGCTGATGCAGACCATCGACTTGAATGGCCATTTCGAGCCGCGCGGCGCAAGGAGCCACGGAGCCGTCGGCCGCCGCGCCCGTGGGCGCGTGGCGTGCCCGGACCGTCGTATCCAGGCGACCCGGCGCGCGCGGCGGGAAAAGGATTGTCGCGCCGGGATGAGCGGCCTATCATCGTCTTCAGACGGCATGCGGCACCCTTCGATGCAACCTCCTCCTTCCCTTCCCGTCTCGAAAGGCAGCGCCGTGAGCACGCTCGCCCCGCCACCCGCCCGCGCTTCGGACTCCGTCAGGCAGCCGCCGTCGCCCAACTCGCAGGGCGGCCTCGGGATCCGCATCAAGCGCATGCTGGCCGCCACGCTCACCGGCCGGGCGGTGCTGCGCCCCGTTTCGGGCGTGCTGCGCAGGCACGCACCGGTGCTGAAGGTGGGCTCGCGGGTGATCGTGAGCCGCCACGCCGACGTGCTGGACGTGCTGAACCGCGACCGCGACTTCACCATCTCGCAGGTGAACGGACCGTCCATCGACCGCATCAACGGCCCCTTCATCCTGGCGATGGACCGCGGGCCCGAGTACGAGCGCGACCATGCCGCGCTGCGCCTGGCCGCGCGCTACACGGACCTGGACCGCGTGCGCGACCGGGCGCGCGACTCGGCCGCCCGCCGGGTCGACGCCGCTCGCCCGGCGCGGAAGATCGAGGCCGTGCAGGGGCTGACCCGCGCGGTGGCCGCGGACGTGGTGGCGGAGTATTTCGGCTTTCCCGGGCCGGACCGGGCCACGATGATGCGCTGGCTGCGCAACCTCTTCCAGGACGCGTTCGCCAACCCGATCGCCGACCCGTTCGTGCGCAAGGCCGCGCTGCAGAGCTTCACCGAGCTGAAGGCGTGGGTCCCCGGCGAGATCGCCCGCCGCCGCGCGCAGGGCGTGGCGGCGGCCGACGACGTGCTGGGCCGGCTGATCGCAATGCAGACACCCGAGAACCCGTGGGCCGACGACGACTGGGTGCGCCGCAACATCGCCGGGCTCGTGGTCGGCGCCGTAGAGACCACCTCGCGCTTCAGCATCCTGGCGGTGGACGAGTTGCTGCGCCGCCCCCACGAGCTGCGCGGCGCGCAGGACGCCGCCCGGGCCGGCGACGTCGACCTGGTGCGGCAGTACGCGTGGGAGGCGGTGCGCTTCAACCCGCACACCCCGCTGATGTCGCGCTTCTGCGCCGCGGGCGCCGTGATCGCGCAGGGCACGCCGCGCGAGAAGAAGGTCCCGCCCAGCACCGGCGTGCTGATCGACGTGATCGGCGCCACCTTCGACCCCGACGGCTTCCCCGAGCCCGGCCGCTTCCGCACCGACCGCGACGTGAAGAAGTACCTGCACTTCGGCTGGGGGATGCACCAGTGCTTCGGGCTGGCCGTCAATCACGTGCAGATCCCCGAGATCGTGGCCGCGCTGCTGCGGCTGCCCGGCCTGCGCCGCGCCCCCGGCCGCGCCGGCCACGTGGCGCTGGACGGCCCCTTCCCCGAACGCCTGGTGCTGGAGTTCGACTGACCGTCGGGGCGCGGCACAATCCGGCCGTTCGCCCTTCCTGGCCAGATCCGGCGCTTCTCCATCGTTGTGGAGAGGCGCCGGACCCGTTTCATCCCCTGCGGGCGGCCCGGAGCGCATTCAAAGTTTCCGTTTCTCCGTCCCTCCGTGAGAGCCCCCCTGCAGTTGCGGTCCACGACCGCTCCATTCGATGGATCGACTCCACCGGACATGGTTGCGGCGCCGGACGGCGGGTGTAAGCTTCGGGCTCGTTCGCGTGGATACCTTCCGACGCACCGAACCCGCCGCCTGGCCGCCCCGATGCTCTCCACTCCCCCGGTGATCGAGACCGAGCGCCTGATCCTGCGCATGGCCGAAGCGGGCGACGCGCCCGAGATCGTGCGCTACTTCAGCGACAACCGCGAGCACCTGGCCGGCTCGCGCCCGCGGATGGCGGGCGAGTTCTTCACCGACGAGTTCTGGCGCTCGCAGGCGCACGCCGCCCTCTCCGAGTTCCGCACCGACCGCTCCTTGCGGATGTTCATGTTCGAGCGGCCCGGCGGCCGGCGCGTGATCGGAAACGTGAACTTCGTGCAGTTCCAGCGGGGAGCGGCGTACTACTGCACCCTCGGCTACGGCATCGACCGGCAGCACGAGGGGCACGGGCTGATGCGAGAGGCGCTGCAGGCGGCGATCCGCCACGTGTTCCGCGACCTGAACATGCACCGCATCCAGGCCAACTACGTCCCCTGGAACCGCCGCAGCGGCGCCCTGCTGCGCCGCCTGGGCTTCGTGGTGGAGGGCTACGCGCGCGACTACCTGTACCTCGACGGCGCTTGGCAGGACCACGTGCTCACCAGCCTCACCAACCCCCAGTGGAGGCCGGAGAGTTGACGCTCCGGGCAGGCTGTCCCCTGTCCCCTGTCCCCTGTCCCCTGTCCCCTGTCCCCGGTCCCCTGTCCCCTGTCCCCTGTCCCCTC
>DASSME010000410.1:0-4949 GCA_035689035.1 Longimicrobium sp.
GCGGCGGCGGAGACGCCGGTCAGGCGCTCCATCGCCGGGTTCCAGAAAGTGACGCGGAGCTCGCGGTCGCACGCCAGCACGCCGTCTGGCTGCGCGGCCAGGAGGTCGAGCGGGCGAGGGCCGGCGGGTGCGGCGAGCTCGGTCATGCGGTGAGACGCTGCGGGGATTCGGGAGAGGGGACCGCCCTTGGTCCAGGCGCGTTCCGCGACACCGGCGCGACGGCCGGGCTCGCGGAGAGCGGTGGATGAAGGACGTGCCGAGAAAGATGCAGGAAACGTCCCGCAAGGTGAAGCGGGCGGGAACATCCGATGCGAAGAAGGAGCCGCGGGAGGGACGCGCCTGGCTACCGGATACCGGCGGGCGACAGCGGACGGAGCTTGGTTGCGATCAGGACAGGGGGATCGAAATCGCTGCAACAACTCCACGAAGTCCGCCTGCGCGGACTACGGACGATGGCGACGGCGCGGTGACCGTTCGCGGCACCGGATCTCCAGATCCGTCGCGTGCGTGTCGGTCGCGTGTGTCGAGGGGAAAGTGAAGCGGGTCCGGAGCCGACTCGCTCCGGACCCGCACCTCCGCATCGCTGTCCTCGTACGGTCAGTTCGCCCCGGCGGCGGCCATGCGGCCGTACTGGGCGGCTTCCACCACGCGGTCGCTCACCGCGCGGCGGAGCGACTGCATGCGGTTGTTCCCCTCGGTGTCGTAGGTGCGGTTGGCGAGCAGCACCACCCAGGTGCCCAGGTCGGGGTCGATCCAGATCGACGTGCCCGTGTAGCCGGTGTGGCCGAAGGAGTTGGTGCTCACCCGGCTGCCGAACATGCTGTTCCCCGGCGAGCCCGGCGTGTCCCACCCCAGGGCGCGCGTCCCCGTCCCCGGCTGCTTGCGGGTGAACTGGCGGATGGTGGAGGCCTGCAGCACGCGCACGCCGTCCAGCTCTCCGCCGTTGGCCATCATCGCCGCGAAGCGTGCCAGGTCGTGCACGGTGGAGAAGAGCCCCGCGTTCCCGGCGATCCCGCCCAGGCGCCGGGCGATCGGGTCGTGCACGTGGCCGCGGAAGGGGTCGCCCAGGTCGCGCGAGGTGGGGGCGCAGCGGCCGCACCCCTCGCCCGGCCAGTAGGTGGTGCTGCGCATGCGCAGCGGGCCGAACACGCGCCGGTCCAGCAGGCGGTACAGCGGCTCGCCGGCGGCGCGCTCGGCCGCGGCGTACAGCACCACCATGGAAAGGTCCGAGTAGGTCACCCGCATCCCCGGCGTGCTGCGCAGCGGGGTGGAAAGGACGTAGCGCAGCGCCTGCTCGGGGCTGAGCCCCGAGGGCACGTCGATGCCGTCCGGCAGCCCCGAGGTGTGGGTGAGCAGGTGGCGCACGGTGACGTACTCGCGCCCCATCCCCGAGAACTCGGGAAGGTACGTCGACACGCGGTCGTCGAGCCCCATCTTCCCGTCTTCCACCAGCAGCATCACGGCCGTGGTGGTGCCCACCACCTTGGTGAGGCTGGCCAGGTCGTAGACGGTGCGGTCGGGGTCCACCGGCACGGCGTCGATGCCGCGCCCCACGTTCCCGAGCCCTTCCTCGAGCACGACGCGCGAGCCGCGCCCGATGGCCAGCGCCGCGCCGGGGAAGGCGCCGCGCTGCATGTCGTTCCACACCTCCTCCTCGGCGTGGATCAGCGCCGTGGCGCTCAGCCCCACGGCCGAGGCGGGCGTGAGCTCGTGCGACGCGCCGTTGCCGTCCCCCGGAACCGGCATGGGCCAACGCGCGGAGTCGGTTCCCGGCATGGCGTGCAGAGACGCCGCCAGGAGCATGGCGGTGATGGACATGGGCCTGCTGCGGGGTTTTGGGAACTACGGTGTGGGGGAATTCCAGAATACCGCATGGCCCGATCCCTGTCAACGGTCTCGACTTACGAGGATCTTGACCGTCCCCCGGATAGGACGATCATGCACGCGCCGCGCCGCTCTTCGCCATCTGGACGCCGGATACATGCACCGTGTATCAATGTGTCGCTATTGCAGATGATAAGACATTGATCCGTATACACTTCCGCAGGAACGGACAGTGCGCCCCGCTACACGCGCGGCAAGCCGCGCGGGCCGCACGCCTGCGCCCGCCCGTCACGCTTAATGCGACGCTGACAGCGGACGTCCGGCAGCTCCGCGTCCCCCCCGGCCGCCGATGCGAAACGCGGAACCGGTTCCGGCCGGCAGAAAGCGCCGGGCTGGTTCGTTCCGCTGGAAACGGGAGATGAACGGCGATCCACGAGACCGGGGGGCGCGCATGAGCATCCGCAAGCCGAGCGACGTGCTGAAGTTCGACGTGGCGGCCGAGATCAACGTGACGCCGATGATCGACGTGATGCTGGTGCTGCTCATCATCTTCATGGTGGTGACGCCCACCATCTCCGGGGCCATGCTCCCCACCGCCCTGCACGCCGACTACGAGCCCGGGAAGCACCCCACGCTGATCATCGGCGCGCAGGGGCAGATGTCGCTGGAGGTGGACCACCGCACCCGGCCGGTGGACGCGCGGTCGCTCCAGGCGCTGCTGGCCCGCACCTACGCCGCGCGGCAGAACGACCACGTCCTGTACCTGAAGGCCGACCGCAACCTGGAGTACACCCGCGTGCTCTCCGCCATCGAGTCGGCGCGGGCGGCGGGGGTCACGCGGCTGGCCGCCATCACCGAAAGCCCGCGGCGCGCCCGGCGCCGCTGACGGGGCCCTTCCACCTTCATCCTTTTCCACGGACCACGCGGGAGGCGCGGATGGCGATGGGCGTATCGGGCCGCAAGGGCGGCATGGCGGCGGACATCAACGTGACGCCGATGATCGACGTGCTGCTGGTGCTGCTGATCATCTTCATGGTGGTGCAGCAGGGGCTGCAGAAGGGCCTCTCGCTGCAGGTTCCGCCGCCGAACGACGAGCAGGTGCAGCCGCCGCCGAAATCCGAGACGATCGTGCTGGAGGTGCTCCCCGGCGGCCGCTACGCCATCAACACGCAGCCGGTCGGTCCCGAAGGATTGCAGGCGGCGGTGGCGCGCGTGTTCGCCGGCCGCCCGCGCAAGGTGCTCTTCGTCAAGGCCGGCGACGGGCTGACCTACGGCGAGGTGGCGACGGCGGTGGACGCGAGCCGCGCCGCCGGCGTGGCCGTCGTCGGCCTGGTGCCGCCGGCGAGCTGAGCGCGCCCGCGAGTACGGTGGCGGCCGAGGCGAAACAGCCGCGCGGAGCGCCGCGGTCCCTCTCCAGGGGGTTCGAGGAGAGGGAGGGGCGCCAGGACGCGACGCAGCCGCGCCTGGACGCCCGGGTGAGGACCCCGCCCGGAACTCGCCGATACGACGCACGTTCCTAATGCTCAACCACTTGCCAAGCCCGCTGCACGCGCACATACTGTCGGCCTGATAGGGGGCCGCCGCTCCGTGAGCCTCACGGGCGGCGGCCTTCGCGTTGATGATCCCGACGGCGGCCCCACCGCCCCCGTATCCCCCGGCACCGCGCTCCGCCCGATGCTGAAGTACTTCCGGCGCGTCTCGCTCACCCAGTGGATCCTGATCGGCATGGCCGCCGGGATCACCATCGGCTTCCTCTTCCCCACCGGGCACCCGGGGTTCGAGGCCACGGCGCTCAAGCCGCTCTCCACCATCTTCCTGCGGATGATCAAGTCGATCATCGTGCCGATCATCTTCAGCACGCTGGTGATCGGCATCGCGGGGCACGGCGACGACATGAAGCGCGTGGGGCGGCTGGCGCTCAAGTCGCTGATCTACTTCGAGGTGGTGACCACCGTCGCGCTCTTCATCGGGCTGGCTGCGGTGAACCTCACCCGGCCCGGGGTGGGGATCCGGCTGGCCGCGCCCGCCAGCACCGGGCAGGAGCTGGCCGCCAAGGGGAACGAGCTGACCCTGGGCTCGTTCCTGGAGCACGTGGTGCCGCAGAACTTCGTGGAGGCCGCGGTCCACAACGAGGTGCTGCAGATCGTGTTCTGGTCGGTGCTGTTCGCCGTGGCGCTCAGCCAGGTGCGCGGCCGGCCCAAGGAGCTGATGCTGGGCTTCTGCGAGGCGCTGGCGGAGATCATGTTCAAGTTCACCGCCATCATCATGCGCTTCGCCCCCGTCGGCATCGGCGCGGCGATCGCGGTGACGGTGAGCCACAGCGGCCTGGGGGTGCTGGTGAACCTGGGCAAGCTGATCCTGACGCTGTACGGCGCGCTGGCCGTCTTCATCCTGCTGGTGCTGCTCCCGATCGCGCTGGTCGCCCGCGTGCCGCTCCGCAAGTTCCTTCAGGCCGTTCGCCAGCCCGCGCTGATCGCGTTCTCCACCACGTCGTCCGAGGCCGCGCTGCCCAGGGCGATGCAGGCGATGGAGGCGATCGGGGTGCCGCGGCGCATCGTCGCCTTCGTGATGCCCACGGGCTACTCGTTCAACCTGGACGGCACCACGCTGTACCTGGCCCTCGCCTCGGTCTTCGTGGCGCAGGCCGCCGGGCACCCGATGACGTTCGGGCACCAGCTGGTGATGATGTTCACGCTCATGGTCACCTCCAAGGGCGTGGCCGCGGTGCCGCGCGCCTCGCTGGTGATCCTCTCCGGCACGCTGGCCACCTTCGGCCTGCCGCTGGAGGGCGTGGCCGTGATCCTGGGCGTGGACGAGCTGATGGACATGGCGCGCACCACGGTGAACCTGGTCGGCAACTGCCTGGCGACGGTGGTGATGGCGCGGTGGGAGGGCGAGTTCGACCCGCACGCCGCCGTGGTCCCGCCCGAAGAGGCGCCGCGCCAGATCGGGATCGAGCAGGAGCCGGGCGTGGCCCGCATCCCCGACCACCGCCCGGTCGCCGGCTACGAGGCCCCGGGCGACTGACGCCGGACGCCCGCGCCGTCCGCCGCGGCGCGGGAACCCTGCTCGCCGGGGGCGAGTATCCGGCGCGGAACGGCGCGTTCCACGGGGCGCCGGGCGGC
>DASSME010000411.1:0-6177 GCA_035689035.1 Longimicrobium sp.
GGAACCCCCAGCGCACGAACAGCTCGAGCACGCGCTTCTGCACGGCGATGCGCGGGTCTTCGGGGACCGCGGAGGGGCGGAACGGGAGGAGCGCGTCGGCGAACGAGCCGTAGCCGCGCCGCCGGGCGATCTCCTCGATCACGTCGATCTCGGTGCGCACGTCGTAGCGGTAGCCGGGAACGGTCACCCGCACGGGCTGGCTCTTCTTCACCTCGAAGCCCAACGGGTCCAGCAGCCGGTCGATCTCGGCGGCGTCGACCGCGACGCCCAGCAGCCGCGCCACCCGCTCCGGCCGCACCGCGATCACCGGCCGCTCGAACGGCTTTGGGTCGACGTCGATGGCGGCGACCACCTGCCCGCCCGCGACGGCGACGATCAATTCGATCACCCGCTGCAGCGCCTCGGGCTGCCCTTCGGGATCGACCCCGCGCTCGAAGCGGTAGCTGGCGTCGGTCGACAGCGCGAGCCTGCGCGTGGTCTTGCGGACGGTGCGCTGGTCGAAGAGCGCGCACTCCAGGAAGAGGTCGGTGGTCGCGTCACCCACCTCGCTGTTCTCGCCGCCCATCACCCCGGCCAGGGCCACGGCGCGCTCGGCGTCGGCGATCACCAGGTCGGTCTCCACCAGCGCGCGCTCCACGCCGTCCAGGGTGACCAGCGTCTCGCCGGCGCGGGCGCGGCGGATCACCACCTCGCCGCCGTGCAGCCGGGCCAGGTCGAAGGCGTGCAGCGGCTGGCCCAGCTCCTGGAGGACGTAGTTGGTGGCGTCGACCACGTTGTTGATCGGCCGCTGCCCCACGGCGCGCAGCCGCGTGGCCAGCCACTCGGGGCTGGGGCCCACCCTCACGCCGCGAACGATGGCGGCCATGTAGCGCGGGCAGGCGTCCGCGTCCTCGATCTCCACGTGGATCGCCCCGCAATCGCCTTCGCGGCGCGCGGACTTGCAGGGGAGCTTCACCTTGGGCGCGCCGGGGAACTTCGGCAGGTCGATGTCGTCGACCCCGCGCGGCGCCAGCTCGCGCGCGATGCCGACGTGCGACAGGAGCTCGCCGCGGTTGGGGGTGACGTCCACCACCAGGCGCGCGTCGTCGAGCCCGAGCGCCTCGCGGAAGCGCTCGCCGGGCCGGTGCCCGTCGCCCAGCGTCAGCAGCCCGGAGTGGTCGCGCCCCAGCCCCAGCTCGCGCGCGGAGCAGAGCATCCCCTCGCTGGCCTCGCCGCGCAGCCTGGCCTTCCTGATCTCGACGCCGCCGGGGAGCCGCGCGCCGACCGGGGCGAACGGGTAGAAGCGGCCCGCCTCCACGTTGGGAGCGCCGCAAACCACCTGGAGGGTCTCGCCCGACCCGGCGTCCACGCCGCAGATGCGCAGCTTGTCGGCGTTGGGGTGGGGGCGCACCTCGGTCACGCGCGCCACCACCACGTCGCCGATCTCGTGACCCAGGTCGACGATCTCGTCCACGGGCGCGCCCAGCATGGCCAGCCGCTCGGCGATCTCGCGCGGGCTTCCGGTGATGGTGGGCGCGAGCGCCTTCAGCCAGCGATACGAAACGTCCATTTCTACCGGCAGGGTACAGGGGACGGGGAACAGGGGACAGCAAGCCACACCGCGCTCACGCCACCTCTCGCCTTCTCCCTTGGCTGTGGTTGGTCGATCGAACCCGTGTCATCCCTCGGGGAGCAGGCGGCGGGGCGCCGTTGCAGGCTGTCCCCTGTCCCCTGTCCCCTGTTCCCTGTCCCCTCTTCAGACGAACTGCCCCAGGAACCGCATGTCCCCCTCGTACAGCAGCCGGATGTCGGTGACGCCGTAGCGCTGCATGGCGATGCGGCCGGGGCCCATGCCGAAGGCGTATCCGGTGTAGCGCTCGGGGTCGTAGCCGCAGTTGAGAAAGACGTTGGGGTGCACCATCCCGCTCCCCATGATCTCCATCCATCCCGTCTGCTTGCACGCCGGGCACCCGCTGCCGCCGCAGATCTGGCAGCGCACGTCCACCTCGGCGCTCGGCTCGGTGAAGGGGAAGAAGCTGGGGCGGAAGCGCACCGGCACGCCGGGGCCGAAGAAGCGGTGCACGAACGCGGTGATGGTGGCCTTGAAGTCGGCGAAGGTGATCCCCTCGTCCACCGCCAGTCCCTCGAGCTGCTCGAACGCCGGCGCGTGGCTGGCGTCGAACGGGTCGCGCCGGTAGACGGCGCCGGGGACCACGACGCGCACCGGCGGCTGGAACGCCTCCATCACGCGCGCCTGCATCGGCGAGGTGTGGGTGCGCAGCACGATCCCTTCGTCCAGGTAGAAGGTGTCGTGCATGTCGGCCGCGGGGTGGTCGAGCGGGGTGTTCAGCCTGGAGAAGTTGTACTCCACCGTTTCGACTTCCGGCCCCGCCACGCGCGTGAAGCCCAGGTCGCGGAAGATGTCGCAGATCTCCTCCACCACCTGGGTCACCGGGTGCAGCCCGCCCCGCCAGCGCCGGCGGCCGGGGAGCGTCAGGTCGGCCCTGGGCCCCGCGTCGGCCACGGCGAGGCCGGCCTCGCGCTGGTCCAGCAGGGCGCTCAGCGCGTCCTTCACGCGGTTGGCCTCGGCGCCCACGGCGGGGCGCTCGTCGGCGCCCAGCTCGCCCAGGCGGCGCAGGACGGCGGTCAGCCGGCCGCCCTTGCGGCCCACGTACTCCACGCGCAGCGCCTCCAGCTCCTGCGCGCTGCCGGCCCCCGCGATGGCGGCCTCGCCGTCGCGCTGGATCCCCCTCAGCTCACCGATCAGCTCTTCAACGATGCTCACGATACCGTCCGGATGGTTTCCGATTCTCCGCCGCGGCGCTTACTTCGCGGCGCCGCCGCACTGCCGTTCGATCTGGGCGATCATGGCGCGCGGGGTGCCCAGGTCGAGCGCGGCATCCGCGGCCCCCATCGCGAGCTGCCGTCCCTGGCTGCTCGAGTTCATCGCCTGGGCGGCGCCTTCGGCCAGGTGCACGCTCACCGAGGTCAGCGGGCCGCCCTGCTCGTGCAGGTCGCCACGCACGTCGGCATAGACGATCACGGTGCCCGCCGAATCGTATTCCACCGACACGTTGCGCTCGGCGCCGCCCGGCCCGTGCTCGAACGACAGCAGCACCAGCCGGCCGCCCTCGGTCGGGATGGTTTCGCAGCGCCCGTTCTCGCCGAACGGCGGAATCGCCGGGGTGAAGCCGGAAAGCGGCCCCGGTTCGCCGATGCCCATGCCCAGGCTGCGCACCGAGCGCGTGACCGTCGTGCTCTCCACCACCATCGCGCTCTCCGGCCCGGGGCTCGCCTTCTGCCCGGGCGCGCACCCGGCGGCCGCGGCCACGCACGCCGCGGCGACCCACTGCTTCCGCATCGAATCCACGCTCACGCTTTACCCTGGTCCTCGCGGTCCGCGGTCGCCGGCAACACGCCGCGCGGCTCGAACCCCACAATCTGTTCCGCCGGGGCGGGAATGGCTACCCCTTGCGCCCGCGCGCGGACGGGCGATTCGGCGCGGGGCGGTGTCGCGTGGCCGGACATCCTCGTACCGTAGCGACACAGCGCGCCGCGCAGAAACGGCGCAAATGCCTGGGATTGATGGATTTCGAGGCGGCACGGCGCGTGACGTGGGGTAGCGCCGGGTCCCGGCGTGCCCCACCCGCCCCGCGGACCTCGCCCGCCTCCGCGTCCGGAGCGCGGTGGGATCCGGCCCAACGAAGCGAGGGAGGTGACCCATGCCACGCGTCCATCCCGTCCTTGCCCTGTCCGCGGCGCTGCTCTTCCTCGGTGGATGCAGCGACAGCCTGGCCAGTGGGGGAACCATCGAGATCGAGGACAACTGCGAGCCGGCCAGCTTCAACGCGGCGCTGGGCGCGGGCGCCTGCCTGCACGCCAGCAGCGGCGCGGGGCAGACGCTGGCGAGCTTCAACACCGAGCTCAACGCCACCCACCACGTGGCGGACTGGTACATCGACCCCGAGGAGATGTCGGTGCGCGAGGGCGCCACCTTCTCCGTGACCAACGCGGGCGGCGAGACGCACACCTACACCGAGGTGGAGGAGTTCGGCGGCGGCGTGGTGCCGGCGCTCAACACCGCGTCGGGGAACACCACCGTGGCGCCCGAATGCGCCGACCAGTCCACCTTCAACGGCTCGGTGATCGCCTCGGGGCAGACCCGGCAGCACACCTTCGACGAGCGCGGCACGGAGAAGTACCAGTGCTGCATCCACCCCTGGATGCGCCAGGTGGTGACGGTGCGCTGATCCCCGGACTGTGGACGGATCCCCGGCCGGGGACAGGGCGGGGAGACGGGGTGAAGCGCCGTCCCCCCGCTGCTCCGGCCCTTCTCCGCGGCTCCGTGTGGCCGATCAGCGGACCATGCCGGCACCGAGCCTCGCGGAGCGGCACGGCAAACGAAAGCGGCGCCGGGGGACGAATCCCCCGGCGCCGCCGCGCGGTCCCGATCCGAAGCGCCGGGGCTCAGCCCAGGCTGGAACGGGCGGCGCTGGCCAGCTGCTCGAAGGCCTGCGGCTCGCGCACGGCGAGGTCCGCCAGCACCTTGCGGTCGATCTCGATGCCGGCCTTCTTCAGGCCGTCCATCAGGCGGCTGTACGAAAGGTCGTGCGTACGGGCCGCGGCGTTGATGCGGATGATCCACAGGCGGCGGAACTCGCGCTTGCGGTTCTTGCGGTCGCGGTAGGCGTAGCGGCGCGCGCGCTCCACCGCCTCCTTGGCCGTCTTGTACAGGTTCTTGCGGCGGCCGAAATAGCCCTTGGCATCCGCCAGGATCTGCCGCTTGCGGCGCAGGCGCGCCACGTTGTTCTTCACGCGGGGCATGGTCTATCCCTCACTTTCCAGAAGTTTCAGAAGTCTCGGAACGCTTGGCTTCAGGCCTGGATGAGGCGCTTCACGCGCTTCTCGTCGCTCTTGGCCAGCATGGTGGTGCCGCGCAGGTTGCGCTTCCGCTTCTGCGACTTCTTGGTCAGGATGTGGCTGTGGAACGCGTGCCCGCGCTTCACCCGGCCCTTGGCGGTGGTCTTGAACCGCTTGGCGGCGCCACGGTGCGTCTTCATCTTCGGCATCGAACTGCTTCCTTTCGCTGAAGCCCGGCGGGCCGGGCCCTCAGGTGGCTGTCTTTGCAGTGGGGGCGAGCACCATCACCATGCTCCGGCCCTCCAACTGCGGATGCTGCTCCACCTTGCTCACGTCCTGGAGCATGGAGGAAACGCGGTCCAGCACCTGGCGCCCGAACTCGGGGTGCGCCATCTGGCGGCCGCGGAACATCATGGTGAGCTTCACCTTGTTCCCCTCTTCGAGGAACCGCCGCGCGTGCCGCGTCTTGAACTCGAAGTCGTGGTCTTCGATGCCCGGCCGCATCTTGACCTCCTTGATCTGCACGTGGTGCTGCCGCTTGCGCGCCTCGCGCGCCTGCCGCTGCTCCTCGTACTTGTACTTCCCGTAGTCCATGATACGGCAGACCGGCGGGCGTGCCATCGGCGCCACTTCCACCAGGTCCAGCCCCTGCTCTTCCGCCATCGCCATCGCCTGCTCGATCGGTATGATCCCGGCCTGTTCGCCGTCGGGATTGATCACGCGGACGGGGCTGATGCGGATCTGCCGGTTGACGCGCAGCTTCTCGTTGATGGGGACGTTCTCCTGAATCGAGAGATGAAAAAACGGGCCTGAATCCGTTCAGGCCCGTTCGCTGCGAAACGCACCCATCGCTTCCAAGTCGGACGGAAATGGAAGGGGTGCGCCGCGGCTTCGCGGACCTGGCAGCATCACGGTCTTTCGACACGGTGAGCCAGCAGGTGGGGGGCCTGCCGGCCCCCACTTTTCCAGCAATGTGCCGCAAAGATAGCGGAATGTCGCTTTCGCGTCAACCGCGGGGGACAGGGGACAGGGGACAGGGGACAGGGGACAGGGGACAGGGGCCAGGGGACAGGGGACAGGGGCCAGGGGACAGGGGACAGGGGACAGGGGGAGAGCAGGCGACGGGGCTACTCCGCCCCCAGGTAGGCGTAGCGGATCACGAAGAGCGCGGCGAGCACGTACACCAGCGGGCTCACCTCGCGGCCGCGGCCGGCCAGCAGCTTGATCGCCGGGTAGCTCACGAAGCCGAGCGCCAGGCCGTTCGCGATCGAGAAGGTGAGCGGCATCCCGATCATGGTCAGGAACGCGGGGATCGCCTCGGTGGCGTCGTCCCACCGC
>DASSME010000412.1:0-7766 GCA_035689035.1 Longimicrobium sp.
CCCCGCCGCGGCCACACCGGAGTATGTCGAAGCAAGTCGATCCCCACCTCCTCGTGCGTTTCTCCGAAAGTTCGAAGCAGGAGGCGGGAGGATGGGGTCGGGACAAGGATCCGGAAATCCACCCGCCCGTCCGCGGCGTAATTCCTCCGTCCGCGCCGACAGCCGCCGGCCAGGCCGCTCCCCCTCCTCCCCCGCGCCAACGATGGAACCGTACACCGACATCGACCGCACCCTCACGCCGCAACACCGGCAGCTGAAGGAAGCGGTGCACGCCTTCGCGCGCGACGTGCTGCGCCCGGCCGCCGCGCGGCTGGACCGCATCGCCGACCCGGCGAGGGTGATCGCGCCGGAGTCCGAGCTGTGGGCAACGCTGCGCGCGGCGTACGCGGGCGGCTTCCACACCGCGCTGATCCCGGCCGAGTGCGGCGGGATGGGGCTGGACGGGCTGGGGCTGCACGTCGCCCTCGAGGAGCTGGGCTGGGGAAGCGCCGACTTCGCCGCGGCGCTGTGCGTGGCCGGCTTTCCGTTCGCCAGCGTCGCCGGGACGGGCGACGCCGCGCTGATCGACGAGATCGTGCGGCCGTTCGTGGCCAACCGCGACGCGTCGGTCGTCGGCTGCTGGGCGCTGACCGAGCCGGGGCACGGCTCCGACCACTTCATGGCCGGCACGCCGCAGTTCCGCGACCCGTCGATCACCGGCGACCTGGTGGCCCGCGAGGACGGGGATGGATACGTCCTCGACGGGCGCAAGGCGGCGTGGATCTCCAACGGCACCATCGCCACGCACGCCATCGTGTACCTGGGCGTGGAGCCGCGGCGCGGCTTCGCGGGCGGCGGCGTCGCGTACGTGCCGCTGGACCTGCCCGGCGTGTCGAAGGCGCCGCCGCTGGACAAGCTGGGCCAGCGCGCGCTGAACCAGGGCGGCTTCACCTTCACCGGCGTGCGCATCCCCCGCCGCTACCTGGTCGTGGGGCCGGAGGCGTACGAGGCCGTGCTGCGGCAGACGCTGGCGCTCACCAACGCGGCGATGGGCGCCATCTTCACCGGCGTGGCGCGCGCCGCGCTCGAAGAGGCGCTGGCGTGGACGCAGACGCGCGTGCAGGGCGGCGTCCCCATCTGCCGCCACCAGCTGGTGCAGAAGCACCTGTTCGACATGTTCACGAAGGTGCAGAACTGCCGGCACCTGTCGCGCGCCGCCTTCGTGCTGAACGCCGGCGCCGCCGACCCGGCGCTGGAGTACAGCGTGGCCGCCAAGGTCTACTGCACCCAGGCCGCGTACGAGGTGGCGGACACCGCGCTGCAGCTCTTCGGCGGGCGCGGGCTGAGCAAGGGGTGGCTGGTGGAGAAGCTGTTCCGCGACGCCCGCGCCTCGCTGATCGAAGACGGCTGCAACGACGTGCTGACCCTCGTCGGCGCGCACGAGCTCCTGCGCAACTCCGCCGCCCCCAACGCGCTGGGCGCCATCCACATCCACGCCGCGCCCGTCCCCGAGCCCGAGCCGCAGCCGGCGTAGGGCTCCGCGCCGCGGGGCCGGCGGCCGCGCACGGCCACCGCGTCCCGCACCGCCGCCGGTAGTCCGCGAAGGCGCCGCGAAGGCGGACTTCGTGTAGTCGTTGCCGCGAATTCATTCGCCCGCCGCGGCATCCGGGAACCCACTCCAGCACCGAGGCCGAGCGATGTTCAAGGTGATGTTCTTCCTCTACCGCCGCGACGGGATGGACACGGACGAGTTCCAGCGCTACAGCCGCGAGGTGCACATGCCGCTGGTACGCCGGGTGCCCGGTCTGCGGCGCTACGTGGTGAACCATGCGCTCGCCAACCCCGCGGGCGCCGCCACCCCCGCCGACGCCGTGGCCGAGCTGTCGTTCGACTCGCAGGAGGCGTTCGGCGCCGCCATCGCCTCGCCGCAGGGGCAGGCGGCGCTGGCCGACCAGGGCAATTACGTGGACCCCGCCCGCACCCATTTCCTGGTCGTGGAAGAGCTCGCCGGCGTCTGACCGTTGCCCGGCGACGGACGATGCGACGCAGGCTCGCTCCGGAGGCACGGGGCGGGTTTGGAGCGTATCAATCCGGAGATGACGAAACGTCTGCTACCGCACTTCGGCGAGGCTGGTTAGATTGCATGGGCCGGATCCGGTCCGCCGGCCAATTCCCCGCCCGACTTGCAGGAGCATTTCCCCATGCGCAAGCGCATGCTGGCCGTCGCTGCCCTGGTCACCACCGCCGCGCTCGCCGCCTGCGACGCGGGTGGCGCCACCGGGCCGCGTGACGCGCAGCTCACCGCCGCCCAGGCCGCCTCGCTCAACCGCGCGCTGCTGAACAGCGGGGCGCAGTTCGCCAACGGCAGCGTCCCCGCCGGCGCGCGGGGCGCGCGCAGCACCAACGCGGTGGGAAGCGGCGCCTTCTCGTTCACCTTCGACACCACGGTGCCGTGCACCCCGTCGGGGAACACCGGCGTCGCGGGCACCCTGGGCGGCAGCGTGGACGCGCTGGCGCGCAGCGGAACGGTGCAGGCCAACCTCGCCTTCACGCACCACGACTGCGCCATCAAAGCCGATGACGGCACCACCTTCACGCTGAACGGCGACCCCAGGATCGACGTGACGCTGAACGCCGCCTCGGGCGAAACCACGGGGCTCACGGCGTTCCAGCTCACCGAGGTGGGCGCCTTCAACTGGACCCGCGGCGACGGCAGCTCGGGCCACTGCAACGTGAACGTGAGCGCCAACCTGGTCGCCGGCACCCAGACCGTGCAGCTCGCCGGCACCTTCTGCGGCTTCGCCGTGAACGGCATCGTACCCGTCACCAGCTGACCCGCTGCAGAGCTTTCAGGAAGATGATGAGAACTCCGTCCGGCTCGAGTGCCGGGCGGGGTTTTTCCGTTCGGCGGATGGTCCGCGGCTCGGAGACCGGCGTCGAGACGGCCGCGGCGGCCCCCCTCCCCCGGCCCCCGCTGCGCGGGGGGAGGGGAGCACTACAACTGCCAACTCCCTGCAGGTACGGATCGGGAGGAGGAGGGGGCTACCGGCGCCGACGGTGGAGCCTCTTCATCGCGAGCAGTTGCAGGTCCGGTAGCTCCACGCCCAGATTCCCAGCACACCCCGCGCAACCGTCCGTCCACCTCTCCATCCCACAGGCGCAGATGATCCGCATCACCCGGCTCGCCGTGCCCGCCGCCGCGCTGCTGCTGACGGCGTGCGGCGGCGACAGCGGCCAGCAGTCCGCCGCGCAGGCCGACTCGGCCAACATGGTCAAGGCCACCTCCGCCATCCCCGGCGCGCTGGGCGGAGCTCCGGCGCGCGCGCAGGAAGGCGTCGACAGCGCCAACGCCGCCGCCGCGCAGCGCCAGGCCGACGTGGACGCGCTCACCCAGCAGGCGTCCGAGGCGACCTCCGCTCCGCCCACCACGCCCTGACGTTCGCACCCCGTCTCGCGGTCTTCCCCCCGCGGTGAACGCGGAGCAGCGGAGGACGGGCCGGGCGGAGAACGAGACCGGCCGTTCCCGGTCCGGCTCGCCTCCGTCCGCCGCCGCGCATTCACGCGGTCGAAGCGGCGGGTGGGAAAGCCCGGCGGTGAGGTGGCGCGGACGGTTGGTGGCCGCGTGGATGAATGGATGCATTGTGCCGCTTCACGCTTCGCTTTAGAGTCCGCGCCGTACGTCCACCTCCACTCCCCCTCCGGCAGCTCCCTGCATGGACAAACGCATCGGTGCCGTGAAGACGGCGTCGCTCGTCCTGTTCGCCGCCGTCGCCCTCGCCATCCAGGCATTCACCGGTCATCGCCATCTCACGGCGGTGTTCGACCGCATCCAGCGCGACGAGATCGCCTACCTGCTGATGACCCTGGATCGCGACAGCGGCGGGATCGAGCTCCAGATGGAGCCGGGGTGGGAAGAGCGAGTCGGCGCGGAGCGGATGCGCCGGGTGCAGGCGGGCGAGCCGGACATCGAATACCCCACCGGGCCGGTTGCCTCGACCGCGCGAGATTTCCCGCACGCCGATTCGTTCGAAATCGGCGGAGTCGGCCCGTTGCCGGACGGACGGCAGTTCCACTTCCGTCGGCTCAAGCCCGGCTCCCCGGCGTACGAACGCGGGATCCGGTCGTGGAGGCTGCGCACGGGGGCTTATCGAGATACCACGGAAGAACTTCCGCAACTGGATCTCTACGGCGCCTGGCCGGTGGACGACACCTCGAAGCGGTTCAGCCTGGTGTTTGCATGGCCGGCCCCGCACGGCGACTCGTCGATACCGGTGAACGCGGCGGACGTGGGGATGCCCCTGCGCGCGACCGTCGGCGCGGACCGGGAACCGCTCACCGCCAGTGCCCTGCGCTCGCGCATCGTGTTCTCGGCGCGCGATTTCGCGGTTTCCGCGACCGACCCGGGCGAGGCGTACCGGCAGGCGGATCTGCAGCTGCGGAAAGAGCGGATCAGGGTTCCGCTCCTGAACGTGGAGGTGGGTTACCTCGCCGCGCTCGGCTTCCTGCTGCTGATCGCCACCGCGTCGCTCTTCTCGGTCAGCAGCAACCTTCGCCAGCTCGCGGCCATGGACGGCACCCGCACGGAGCCGTGGATGGTGCTGGAGCGCACGCCGGGCACGGGGACTCCGCCGTGGGTACGCGTGACGGGGTTGCTGGAGAAGACCGCGGCCACGGCCACCCTCGCGGCCGCGATCCTGGCCGGAGTGGCGGTGGGCGTGCTGGTGTGCGTCGCCACCTTCGGCGCGTCCCCGTGGTTCTGGGCGGCCGCCGTGGTCACCGCCCTGACGGTGATGAGTGCGCTGTCGTCCGCCGCGTCGCTGGCGGCGCTGCTGCGGAGGGGCGAGGCTCCTCCAGCACCGCCGTCCGGGGTGGCCGCCGAATCTTTCCGGAAGGCCTGACGGTATTGTCCTGCGCGGCGGTGGCATGCATCCTCCACCGCTTTGCAGACGGCGGGGGCGATGGGCGCCGTCCATCATCCGGTATGATCGAAACGCCCCGCCGGGACAGGGTCCGGAGCAAGCCAGTTGGATACACGGGCAGAACCCAGGCAGGTGACCGTCCACGCCGCCGAGCCGGCGCCGCCACCCGCGCCCGCGCCGCCGCCGGACGATGACGCGGCGTCGATCGCGCTGCAGCCGATCAAGGACGAGGAGCTGAAGCGGCAGCAGCTCGAAAGCATGAAGCGGCGCGCCACGGGGCTGCTGCTGGTCGCCGCCGTGGTGTTCGGGATCACGCGGGCGCTGGAGGGGCGCTGGCCGTGGCTGGGCTACGTGCGCGCCACCGCCGAGGCATCGATGGTGGGCGGGCTGGCGGACTGGTTCGCGGTCACCGCGCTCTTCCGCTACCCGATGGGGCTGCGCATCCCGCACACCGCCATCATCCCCAACCGCAAGGAGCGCATCGGCCGCAGCCTGGGCAACTTCGTCCAGAACAACTTCCTCTCCCCCGCGGTGATCCGCGTGCGGCTGCAGAAGGCCAGCATCGCGCACAAGCTGGCCGACTGGCTGGCACTCCCCGAGCACGGCGAGATCGTGGGGCGGCACGCGGCGGCGTCGATCGGCGGGCTGGTGCAGGTGCTGAAGGACGAGGAGGTGCAGGAGCTGATCGAATCCAGCATCAGCAAGCGGGTGCGCGCCACGCAGGTGGCCCCGGTGATGGGGAAGGCGCTCTCGCTGATGACCCACAACAACCGCCACCAGGAGCTGCTCGACTCGGCGCTGCGGCTGGTCGGCCGCCTGGTGGAGGAGAACCGCGAGGGGCTGCGCCAGCGCATCCGCGACGAGCTGCCGTGGTGGGTGCCCAGCCCGATCGACGAGAAGATCTACCAGAAGATCATCACCGGCGTGGAGAACACGCTGGAAGAGGTGGCGGTGAACCCCGAGCACCCGCTGCGGCACCGCTACAACGAGGCGATGCTGGAGTTCATCGAGAAGCTGCGCACCAGCCCCGAGATGATCGAGCGGGGCGAGCACCTGAAGGAAGACCTGCTGCAGCACCCCGCCGTGCGCGGCTACTCGGCCAGCCTGTGGGGCGACCTGAAGGCCAGCGTGCTGAAGCACGCCGCCGACCCCGGCAGCGAGTTCCGCCGCCGCATCGCGGCCGCCGTCACGCGCTTCGCCGAGTCGATGCGCAACGACCCGGAGCTGATGGAGAAGGTGGACGGGTGGATCGAGAGCGCCGTCCTCTACATCGTGGAGCAGTACCGCGGCGAGGTGGCCGAGCTGATCTCCAGCACCGTGGCCGCCTGGGACCCCGAGGACACCACCCGCAAGATCGAGCTGCAGATCGGCAAGGACCTGCAGTTCATCCGCATCAACGGCACGCTGGTCGGGGGCCTGGCCGGGCTGGTGATCTACATCCTGTCGCAGATCTTCGCGCACTGGTAGGACCGCGAACGGGTGCGTGAGTGCGGGAACTGCACAGGTGCGTGAGTGCGGGAACTGCACAGGTGCGTGAGTGCGTCAACTGCACGGGTGCGTGAGTGCGTTGGGCTCCGGCGCGGGGAGTGTCTCCCGCCGGGGCCCAAAACGCACCAGCGCATGCAGTTCACGCACTGGCGCACCTGTTTACGATGCCCGTCCCGCGCCGATCAATACGCGACGCCGAAGCGGCGGCCGACGTGCTGGGGGTTCTCCAGCTCGTCCAGCAGCGCGACGGCGTAGTCGTCGAACGAGATGCGGCTGTGGCCCCGGTCGTCGGTGAGGAACTGGTCGATGGTGGTGCGGTACTTCCCGGTGCGCTCGCCGGGGCCGATCTCGGCGGCGGGGCTCACGAAGGTCCAGTCCAGCCCCTGCGCCTCGCTGCGGTAGACGTTCAGCGAGTCGCGACCCTCGATCGCCTCGCCCAGGTACGCCTCGGGGAAGCCGGGCGCATCCATCAGCGCCACCCCGGGGGCCACCTCCAGGCTCCCCGCGCCGCCCACCACGATCAGCCGCTTCACCCCCGCCTCCTTCAGCCCGCTGATCAGCCCGCGCGCGGCGTCCGCCAGCTTCGGCGCGCTCCCGGTCGTCCCCGGGCGCGGCGACACGGCGCTGATCACCGCGTCGGCACCGCGCACGGCCTGCGCCACGCTCGCCGCGTCCGTCGCATCGCCCGCGACGAGCGAGACGCCCTCGACGGGCTGCGACTGCGCCGGGTCGCGCACCACGCCGATCACCTGGTGCCCGCGCTGGATCGCCTCGGCGGCCACGCGGCGACCGATGTTCCCGGTGACTCCAAAGACCACGATCTTCATCGTCCTTCTCCCCCCAGAGTGTGGTGACGACACGGCCGGGCTGGCCGCCGTTGCAAGTGTGTTACCAAAACCGTAACACACACGATCAAAAAAGAATTCCTACGCCGCCTGGTCGCTCCAGCCGCGCCCGGAGACGCCCTCCAGCATCTGCGCGATGGTGGTGCGGCCGAGCTCGGCCTCGAGCGCACGGGTGGCGGCGTCGAAGCGGCCGTGGAGCTCGGCCTGGATGTTCCGGCCCACCGGGCAGGCGGGGTTCGGCTGCTCGCGGTGCATGGCGAACAGCTCGCCCTCGTCCACGGCACGGTACACGTTGAGCAGGGTGATCTCGCCGGCCGGACGGGCGAGCAGCGCGCCGCCGCCGGTGCCCAGCTGGCTGGTGGTGAGCCCCGCCCGCGCCAGCGTGGACAACAGCCGCCGCACCAGAGACGGGTTGGTGTTCACGCTCCCCGCGATGTACTCGGACGTGACGGGCTCGCCCCCGCTCTGCGCGAGCAGGGTCAGCACGTGCACGGCTACGGCGAAGCGGCTGGATGCGACCACGGATACGGGCTCC
>DASSME010000413.1:0-12510 GCA_035689035.1 Longimicrobium sp.
AGAGTAAGCATTAGAAGTAAACAACGCAAGTGGTTTGGTGTGTATTTACATGGGTACACGAGGGATCGAAAAGGGCGGCAACCTCATGCACTACATGAGGTTGCCGCGATTCCGGCTGCGGAACTTCCGTCTAGGAAGCGGTTGACGTGAATCCCGCCGTATCCACCAGCAGCCGCTGCTCGCGATGCTTTCGGCGCCCGACTTGCCGGGGAGGGGGAGGCGCGGGAGATTCTCGCGAAAACGGGGGCGCCGCGCGGGCGTCTCCGCACGCCTGACCCGCTCGTGGCGCAGATGGAACGCAGACGCATCGACGTACCGCCGCCGAACATCCCCGGCTTCCGGCCCGTGCCGTTCACCGGGGTGATCTACGTGATGGCCGAGGCCACCAAGCGCGGCTACGCCTACGGCCACTCCGATTGGTGCAACCTGGGCCAGGGCCAGCCCGAGACCGGCCCCCTCCCCGGCGCCCCCGACCGCCTCAGCGACATCGTCATCACCCCGGCCGACCAGGAGTACGCGCCCGTCCAGGGGATCCCCGAGCTGCGCGCGGCGGTGGCGGAGCTGTACAACGGGCTCTACCGGCGCGGCCATGCCTCGCAGTACACGGCCGACAACGTGTGCATCTGCGGAGGCGGGCGGATGTCGCTCACCCGCACGGTGGCGGCGCTGGGTGAGATCAACCTGGGGCACTTCCTTCCCGACTACACGGCGTACGAGGAGCTGCTCGACATCTTCCGCCTCTTCACCGCCATCCCCATCCTGCTGGAGGGGAGCGACGGGTACCGCTTCGACCTGGGGCGGCTGGAGCGCGAGATCACCGGCCGCGGGCTTTCGGCGCTTCTCCTTTCCAACCCGGCCAACCCCACCGGGCGCACCATCCGCGGGCTGGAGCTGGCCAGCTGGGTCGAGGCGGCGCGGCGGCTGGACTGCACCCTGCTGCTGGACGAGTTCTACTCGCACTACGCCTGGAACGCCACGCCCGACGAGGACGGCCTGGTCAGCGCCGCGCGCTACGTGGAAGACGTGGACGCCGACCCGGTGGTGATCCTGGACGGGCTCACCAAGAACTGGCGCTACCCCGGCTGGCGCACCACCTGGGTGGTCGGCCCGCGCTCGGTGATCGAGGCGGTGACCAGCTCGGGCTCGTTCCTGGACGGCGGGGGGAGCCGCCCGCTGCAGCGCGCCGCCATCCCCCTGCTCCACCCCGACCACGTGCGGCGCGAGACCGGCGCCATCCGCGAGGCGTTCCTGCGCAAGCGGCGCATCCTGGTGGACGCGCTGCGCGAGGCGGGGATGCGGCTGGACCTGGAGCCCGAGGGCACCTTCTACGTCTGGGCCGACCTGAGCGGCCTCCCCGACGGGCTGCGCGACGGGATGGAGTTCTTCCGCGCGGCGCTGGAGGAAAAGGTGATCTGCGTCCCCGGCGAGTTCTTCGACATCAACCCCGGCAAGCGCCGCAGCGGCCGCCCGTCGCGCTTCCGCAACTACGCCCGCTTCTCCTTCGGCCCCGACGAGGCGCAGGTGGCCGAGGGGGCGCGCCGCATCGGCGAGATGGTGGGGCGCGCGCGGTAGAGGCGGCGGGGCGCTCCGGCGGGACCGTCCAACCCGGGAGGCTCGATGACCCGGCTGCCAGGACGGTCCTCCCGGCCGATCACCACGAGGCTGAAGTGATCCGGGATTCCGTTTCACTTCCCCAACCCCTTGTGGCCGGTGCGGGCCACAGTTTGTGAAAGCGTACTATCGGCCACCGGGCACGGCCGACGCGCTATCCCCTGAATGGCACAAATGTTCCGCTCCACGCGAAAAATTTAGCATATTCAGCCACGGGACAATTTGCGTAGTTAGACATTTTCTCCGGCTTGATGCTGCGATCTGCTCCCCCGATGATTCTCTCCGGGCTCCTCGCACGGTTCTGATTCCAACGTTTTCGTCGGCGGCGGCTTTGCCGCGCGACACGCCACGTCCGCACGGATTCCGTCGCGCGACAGGGTGTGCTGGAACCGCTGCGTGCCCGTGCGGGGGAACCCACGGCCCCGTAGGCTGGCCCACCCCGTTGCCCTTCACCCGCGGAGCAACCCGGATGAACCGAACCGCACCACCCCCGCTGCGAACCGCATGGCTGCTGCTGTTGCTGCTGTGCGGGCTGGCGGCCCCCGCGCTGGCCCAGACGCCGACGATCACATTCGTCCCGCTGGGCCGCACCTTCCACGGGGCCAACCAGCAGATCCAGGTGCACCTCTGCGACGACTCGTCGATCCGCGACGCGTCGACCAGGGTGTGGCTGAACGGAACCCTGCTCACCACGCCCAGCTGGTCGCAGGGGGACGGATCGTGCGCCGTGCACCACGTGCTGGCGGTGAACGTCACGCTTGCCTCGGGGAGCAACACGCTGCAGGTGAAGGCGTGCGAGAACATCGCCCCCGAGTCGTGCGTCACCGAGTCCGAGACGTACAGCTACACCACGCCCGACGCGGTGAAGCCCACCGCGTTCGTGTCGCCCTCGGGCGGCACCTACACCTCCCCCGCGGCCCTGGTGACCATCGGGTGGTGTGACGACTACAAGCTGAACACCACCAGCACGCAGGCGTGGCTGAACGGCACGGCCCTGTCGCTGGGCACCCCCACGGCCGATGCGTCGACCTCGGGGTGCTACTCGGCGTACGCCACCCCCGTGATGCTCAACCTGCAGCCGGGCGTCGACAGCCTGAAGGCCGTGGTGCGCGACTCGGCGGGGAACGTGTCCGACACCCTGCGCGCCACCTTCACCTACGCTCCGGTGGTGAGCAAGGTGGGCGAGGACCGGGTGCGCCGCCCCGGCCTGTGCGCGGTGCGCTGCTTCGACGCCACGCTCAGCTACGCCGGGCCCACGTACACCAGCATGGACGCCCAGCACGGGTTCGTGCTTACGTACTCGAGCGCGCACGCGCAGCCGCGCGGGCTGGTGCAGGTGGACGTCGCGATCGGGTCGGGAGCGGCGCCCTCGCGCATCAGCCTCCAGCTGAAGAACAGCTCCGGCGCGTACATGCCGCTGTTCGGCCGTTCCACGCAGACGCAGGTCTGGTACGCGGGCGCCACCGGCACCAACCGGGTGAGCGCCTGGTTCGACGCGAGCTCGCTGCCCACGGGCACCTACCGCTACACCGCCGAGGTCACGCGCGACTACGGCGGCGGAACCACGCCGCAGACCGACACGGTGGGCGTGCGCGTGATCGTGATCAACGAGAGCGCGTCGCGGTACGGCGCCGGGTGGAGCCTGGCCGGCGAGGCGAAGCTGATCCTTCCCAGCGGGAGCATGGACCCCTCGGGGGTGACGCTGGTGGACGGCACGGGGAACGCGGTGTTCTTCGCCACCGGCGCCGGGTGCGGCAGCACGGGCAACTGCACCTACGCGTCGCCGCCCAGCGAGTTCAAGACGCTGGTGCGCACCGGCGACCGGTTCGCGCTGCTGAGCCCGCAGGGCGACAGCACGGTGTTCACGCTGCAGGGCCGGGTGGTGCGGGTCGTGGACCGGTTCAACAACATCACCACCTTCAACTACTACGACTCGGCGTGCTCGTACTGCAGCGTGGGCAAGCTGGGAAGCATCCAGGACCCCGCGGGGAAGTACCTGTCCATCCAGTACCTGGACAGCAGCGGCAACGCCTACGTGCTGCACCGCGTGGCCTGGGGCGGGTACCCGTACGTGGTGCTCGACGGCAACGGCGACCTGTCCACCATCTATGACGTGGACGGCACGGTGGCGCTCACGGCCACCTATTCGGGGCATCGCCTGACGGGCTACACCGACCGGGCGGGGAACCACACCGACCTGCAGTACGACAGCGCCGGCAAGATGTCCACGGTGATCGGGCCCGCCTACCGCGCGCAGGGGAGCTCCGGGTGGCGCGACACCACGCGCGTGGTGTCGTACGAACGCGCGGTCCTTCCCGGCGCGGGGCTGGGAACCAGCACCACCACGCCCGCGGCGGCCGTGTCGCCGCTCAGCGCGTACGCGTGGCTGATCGGCGTGCGCAACGACACCACGCGCCTGCACCTGGACGGCTGGCGCGCCGCCGACCAGGTGCGCGACCGCCTGGGCTACCTCACCGGCTCCGCGCGCAACGCCGACGGGCTAACCACGCTGGTGACCGACGCCAAGGGGAACTCCACCACCTGGAGCTGGAACGGGCGGCTGCTGGCACAGGTGACCGATCCCAACGGGACCGTTCAGTACGACTACGATTCCAGCGGCCGGCTGACGCGGGAATACGGCAACACCGCCGAGACCAGGTACTTCTACTCGGCCGGCGCCGCGTGGGTGATGGACAGCGTGCACGTGGACGGGCAGGGCACCGTGCGCCTCACCCACGACACGCGCGGGCGGATGCTGAGCCAGGGAGACTCGGCGGCCCACACCACCACCATCCAGTACGACACCACCACCGGCGGGTGGATGAACATCTGGAGGGTGTCCGAGCCCGGGAGCCGCACCACCACCTACGGGTCCTGGGACAGCTACGGCCGCGTCACGCAGGTCACCACCCTCGCGGGCACCACCACCACGGCGTACGACGCACTGGGACGCGTGAGCACCTCCACCGCGCCCGACCTGGGCGTCACGCGCTACTACTACGGCACCGTGCAGCTCGACTCGGTGAAGGACGCGCGCAACCAGGTGTTCAAGTGGACGCGCAACGAGCTGGGATGGGTGGAGAGCGAGACCCGCCCCGACACTACCCTGCAGCGCACGGCGACATACGACCGCTTCGGCCACGTGGTGAGCGCCACCGACCGCCGCGGCTCGTCCTCGACCGTCACCTTCCAGTACGACGCGCTGGACCGCGTGACCACGCTGGTCGCGGGCGGCGACACCACGATGTGGAGCTACAGTCCCGACCAGCCGGGGGTGACCAGCGCGCCCACCTGGTTGTACGTGAAGAACCCGTACAGCGCCGACTCACTGCACTATGACGGTCTGGGGCGGCTGGCCCGCACCGTCACGCTGCGCACCATCGCGGGCGTTGCGCAGAAGTACGAGGTGGCCTACACGTATAACGCGCAGGGCGGCGTGGACACCCTCAAGTACCGCGTGAACGGCGGCGCCTGGGCGGTGTCGCGATACGTGCAGAGCAACTCCACGGGGCTGCTCACCAGCGTGCGCGATTTCAGCGGCCGCAACACCACGCTCGCCTACAACGGCGAGGGCGGGCTGACGCAGGTCACCTACGGCAACGGGCAGGTGGGCTCGCTCAGCTACACCAGCACTCACCAGCTCAGCCGCATCGGGTACTCGGGCACCGGGCTGAACATCGCGGCGGGAATCCGCCTGATGTACGACGGGGCCGACCGCCTGATCCAGCAGAGCAACGACGGATTGACGCGCTACCGCGATTTCGCATACGACGGCAACGACCGGCTGACGACATACGCGGACCGCACGCGCAGCACCTCTCACACTGGGTGCACCCTGGAGGTGGACGTGGGCTGGGTGTGCCCCGACGACAGCCAGTGGAGCTCGACCACTACGTATAGCTTCACCTACGACCTGACTGACAACCCCACCGACCGCAGCGCGCTCGTGGCGCTGGGGAACAAGCTGCGCGGATACGACGGCTGGACGCTGACCTACGACGCCGAGGGAAATGTGATCGGAAAGTCGAAGACCGGCTCGCCGAGCTATACGTTCAACTGGAACGCGCAGGGACAGCTGGCCAGCGTGGACAAGAACGGCGTGCTGGCCGCGTACTACAAGTACGACGGGCTGGGCCGCCGCGTGCTGCGCGACGGCGCTACCACCGGCGTGAGCCACTTCGTGTACACCGGCGACAACCTGCTGCTGGCTGTGAACAACAGCGGCACCATCACCGACGAGTACACGTACTTCCCCGGCGTCGACCAGCCGCTGGGGGTGCGGCGCGGCACGGCGCAGCACTACTTCGCCATCGACGCCAACGGCAACGTGCTGGCGATCACCGACAGCGTGGGCACGGTGAAGAACTCGTACGGCTACAGCCCGTGGGGGGTGAACGAGTCGCCCAGCGAAACCTTCTTCAACCCGCTGCGCTACGCCGCGCGCGAGTGGGATCCGGACGCCGGGATCTACTTCAACCGCGCGCGCTGGTACGACCCCGACGTCCACCGCTTCATCAGCCAGGACCCGATCGGTGTGGGGGGCGGGCTGAACCTGTACGCGTACGCCGGCAACGACCCGGTGAACGGGAACGACCCCACGGGGCTGTTCGGCTGCAAGTACACGGGACACCGGTATGATCGGCAAACCCAGGCGTACACGAACGGCTGGACCTGTGACTCGTGGGGTGCACCTCTCTGGTACCTGACCGAAGTCATGGCGTTGCGCAGGTTCGCCGCGCGCCAGTGTGACCCGTGGGCCTGTGATGACGGGCTCATACAGATCGAGAACCCGTTCGCCGGCACGCTCACCCGCGAAAACGCGGCGAGGGTTCTCAAGGCCGTGCGGCCTGTCCTGGACTGGGCCGAGAGAACGATCGACTGCGCCGATGCAAACCGCCTTTCGAACCTTCCTATCTTCCAGAAGAACGAATCCGTTCACCGCGTGGCCCGGACCGTGGAAGACGTGCTCGACGTCAACTTCGGGCTCGACCTGACCGCGACTCTCCTGAAAGGAGGAGGTCGCCTGGGGACACCGATTCCGTGGGGAGGCGGAGCGAGCATGGTCATCCGTCGGGTGGGGCGTACCATCGGACAGAGTCTCGGCATGGCCGTCGACGGCGTGCCCACTGTGGGTTCGAGGTTGACCGGCGTCTTTCGAGTGACTGGAAAGGCCGTCTCCGAGGCTCTACTCATTCCCTCGGCGTTCGTTGGGACTTACAACGCGGTCGTACGCGCCCAATGTGCCGTGGGTTTACTGTGATGGGTTACGATTCCAGCTGGCAGACGGCAATCCGGGAGCGTTTCTCGGATCGGCCGCTTCTGGAGGCCGACGCGGCGGTCGAGCAATTCTGGCCGGGCTATCCGCGCGAGTGCGTGGATGAGTTGTTCACCCTGATCGAAACCGAGTTTGGAATCCCGATCGGGTTGATCCGCCCAGAAGACCTGCTGTCCATCGTGTTTGAACCGGTGCATTCACGGAACCCGCTCAAATGGTTCCACATCCAGTTCAACATGATGGAAGCCAGGGGCGAAGTAGAGCTTCAACTGGCCGAGCGACTCCGACGCAGGGGGACCCGCGCGGGGAACCTGCGGACCTTTCGGGAGCTGGTGGAGGCGTGGTGCGGGTGACGGCGTCGGCAGTGCAGGGGGCCGTCGGCAGGCTTTCGCGCACCGTTCGAACACCGTGCCGCCAGCCGTTGGTTGACCGGTCGACACGCAGCTGGTGAACGCGGGTCGGATCAGCAGCAGGGGGAAGCGTCGTGCGCGACGCTTCCCCCTGCTCGTCGATTTCATCCATGCGACAGCCGTGGCGCGGACCGGGCGCTTGGCCTTGAAGCCCGTAGTGAGGGTGGTCGTAGCTTTCGGTTTCGTGCCGCGGTATCCCCGGCGCCATCCATTGCCGCCCCGGCGGCACCGCGCCCCGCGCCCGAGACGGTGAGCGCGGAGTGATGGGCGCGGACTACCGCGGCAAAATCGACCGGTCCAAGATCTTCACGCGGGGCGATGTAGAGAACGCGAGCGTGGCTCCGACTAAGGGGTGCACGCGCCGATCACGGCGATCCATCACCCCATCGAGACCCGGAGAGCACCATGCCCACCACGCAACGCATCAGCCCCTGCCTGTGGTTCGACGACCAGGGCGAGGACGCGGCGAACTTCTACGTCGGCATCTTCCCCAACTCGCGCATCACCGCCATCTCGCGCTACGGCGAGGCGGGGCAGGAGATCCACCACCGCGCGCCGGGCTCGGTGATGACGGTGGAGTTCGAGCTGGACGGGCAGACCTTCACCGCGCTGAACGGCGGGCCGGTGTTCACCTTCAACGAGGCGATCTCGCTGCAGGTGCAGTGCGACACGCAGGACGAGATCGACCACTACTGGGAGAAGCTGGGCGCCGGCGGCGACCCCGCCGCCCAGCAGTGCGGGTGGCTGAAGGACCGCTACGGCGTGAGCTGGCAGGTGGTGCCGCGCGAGATGGGCGAGCTGTTCAAGGACGCGGGCTCGGCCGGCGCCCAGCGGGCCATGCAGGCGATGCTGCGGATGAAGAAGCTCGACCTCGCCGAGCTGCGCCGGGCGCACGACGGCGTCGCCTGAGGGCGGCGACCCGCTCGGACCACCGCCGACGGAAGCAGAGGCGGCCGAGGCAGCGGACGAACCCGGTGGTTCTCTGCTGCCTCTGCTTCTCTGCTCCCTCTGCGTGAGCTCCCGGATGGTCTCGCGCCGGAAAGGTTCATGGGACGCCGGGCATCACCACCTCCGCGGCCGCGACCCGAGCCGGGGATGATCGCCGGACTCCGTGCGCCGATGGCGCGCGGGGCTCGCGGGCCCGTCCGCCCAGTCCAGCTCCAGCGTTTCGCCCACGGGGAGCGCGTTCCACAGCTCGCGCATCCGCTCCCAGGCGGCGCAGGCGGCGGCGACCTGCGCATCGGTGATCGGCCGCGGCGGGTGGCCGGGCTGCGTCCACCGCGAGCGCAGCCGCTCGCGCAGCTCGGCCGACCCGGGGCCGTGGCCCTCCTGCAGCGCGTCGTTGACGATCCGCACCACGATCTCCGACTCGCCCAGCTCGGCCCGGTTGTCGCGCAGCACCTGCCACGAGTGCTCCTCGGCGTGCGGCCGGCGGCGGCCGGAGAGCCAGGTCATGCTCTCGAACACCGCGCCGGCCGCCACGCATCCCCAGAACCCCCGCCGCAGCCCCAGCGCCTGCTCGACCGCCAGGTGCGCCAGGTCGTGCGGGATCGCGAACATGTGGCCCACGCCCGTCACGCGGAAGCGCACGCCGTCGCCGCGGGTGATCACCGTCTCGTAGCGGCGCTCGTCCAGCCGCGTGAGGCTCAGGTGCATCGGGGGACGATGGGAGGGTGGGTGACGGACGGATCCGTTCCAGGGATGGACCGGGCCGCGCCGGCTGCGTACCGTACGCACCGGGCGCGCGGAAGATTCCGCCCGGTCCTGGATCGGCCGCCGGGCGATCCCCGTCGGCTCGCCCGGGCGCCCCGCATCATCCACCCACCCAGTGAATCGAGCGCCGGACATGGAACCGCTCACCCCCGCCGTGGAGCGCAGGATCGAGAAGCTCTGGGCCGCGGACGGCGACCGGCGGCGCGTGCGCGACGCACTCATGGAGTACGGCCGCGAAAGCTACCAGCGCGAGCACGAGCGCGTGCGCCTGGCGATCCTCAAGCTGAGCGCGGGCGACGTGGAGAAGGCCCTGGCGTTGACGGAGACGGCGCGAAGCGACTACCGCGACGTGCTGGCATGGGCCGAGTACCCGGAAGAATTCCATTCGCCCCTTGCTTTCCGCCTCGACCCCTCCGACGCCGACCGGGCGCGGCTGGAGGAGGTCCGGCGGCGAGACCGCGAGCAGTACGAAGCGTGGCTGCGGACGACGATCGTGTAGGTCCCGCCTCGACCGTGTGCCGAGTTGCTCGCACACACGAGCGAACCAGGGCCGAACAGCTTTGGCTCTCACGGAGTGCACGGAGTACACAGAGGAACTGCGGTTGTTTCCGTGGACTCCGTGCACTCTGTGAGAGCCCGTGCCGCACGGACCACGCGTCGCCGTGGATCTCGGTGGGCGACGCGGCGCTGGCGGTGGACCCGGTGTCGGGGAGCGGCGTGGTGCGCGCGCTGCGCTCCGCCCGCGCCGGCGCCGGCGCGGTGATGGAGCTCCTGGGCGGCGCCGCGGCGGACGCGATCGCGCGCTACGAGGCCGGGCGCGACGCCGAGTGCACCCGCTACCTGCACGAGCGCGCCGGCTACTACGCGATCGAAGAGCGCTGGCCCGATGCGCCGTTCTGGCGCCGGCGCCAGGGCGAACGGATCATCGAACCGGCCCCGGAACTCGCGGCAGTCGGCTGAGCAAGGAGGGGGGCGAATGCGGCTCAAGCCCGCGTTTCTCGCGCTGGTCTCGGTGCAGGCACTGCACTCGGTGGAGGAGTACGCGGGGCGGCTGTACGAGGTGTTCCCGCCGGCGCGGATGGTGAGCGGGATGATCTCCGGCGACCTGCGGCGCGGGTTCATCGTCTTCAACCTGGCGCTGGTCTGCTTCGGCTTCTGGTGCTACCTCTTCCCCGTGCGCCGCGAATGGCCGTCCGCCGCCGCGTTCGCGTGGTTGTGGGTGGCGGTCGAGCTGGTGAACGGCATCGGCCACCCGGCGTGGTCCGTCGCGCGCGGCGGCTACACCCCGGGCCTCGCGACGGCGCTGGTGCTCCTTCCGCTGGCGCTGGTGGTGGCGAAAAGGCTGGTGTCCCGCCCAGATTGATCCCGCGGATCTCCCCCCCTCGTTCGCTCCCTGCCCTTTCCCCGACATGAACGACACCCTCGAATTCCCGTACCGGCCCAACCCGAAGTCGATGCTCCTGGCGATCCTCTTCTTCGGCGCGTGCGCGGCGATGATGGCGCGCGCGGCCCTCACCAACGACCGCGGGCTGATCCTCAACGGGGTCATCACCTTCTCCGAGCACGGGGCCACGGTGTTCTACGGGTCGGTTGCCGGTGTGGCGGCGCTGTTCGTGGCGGCGGGGGCGTGGGGGCTGCTCGCGGGGCGCGGCACCCCCAGGTTCGTCCGCCTGACGCCCGCCGAGCTTTCGGCGCCGCGCAACGGCTTCACCCGCGAGCCCACCGTCATCCGGCTGCGCGACATCCAGGGCGTGAGCGTGCAGGCCATCCAGCGCCAGCGGCTGCTCACCATCCAGCACCCCGGCGGCAAGCTCAGCATCGCCCAGTCGATGCTCCCCGGCGCGGCCGCCTTCGACGAGCTGTGCGCCGCGCTGGGCGCGCGCCTCGAGGCGGTTGCGGGGGCCGGGCGCCAGGCCGCCGGCCGCGCCTGACCCCGCTCCTCACCGCCTCCGGATGACGCTCCAGCAATCCGCCGAGCACCACGGCTGCCGCTTCGCCTACCGGGTGGAGGGGAGCGGGCCGCCGGTGGTGCTGATCCAGGGCGTGGGCGTGGCGGGAAGCGGGTGGGCGCCGCAGGTGGATGCGCTGCGCCACGAGTTCACCTGCCTGACCTTCGACAACCGCGGGATGGGCGCCAGCCAGCCGATCGGCGCCGCGCCCGTCAGCGTGGGTCAGATGGCGGACGACACGCTCTGGCTGATGAGCCAGCTCGGGTGGCGGTCGGCGCACGTGGTGGGGCACTCGCTGGGCGGGCCCGTGGCGCTGGAGATGGCGCTGCGGCAGCCGGGGCGCGTGCGCAGCCTGTCGCTGCTCTGCACCCTGGCCCGCGGGCGCGACGCCACCAGCCTCACCTGGCGGATGCTGTGGCTGGGGATGCGCAGCCGCATCGGGCCGCGGCGCGCGCGGCGGCACGCCTTCCTGGAGATCGTGATGCCGCCGGCCGCGCTCGCGGGGGCGGACCGCGACGCGCTGGCCGCGGAGCTGGCGCCGCGCTTCGGGCACGACCTGGCCGACCAGCCGCCGGTGGCCATGAAGCAGCTCGCCGCCCTGCGCGCCTACGACGCCACCGGGCGGCTGGGCGAGATCTCCGCCCCCACGCTGGTGCTGAGCGCCGCGCACGACCCGATCGCCCCGCCGCGGCACGGGCGGGCGCTGGCCGCGGCGATCGGCGGCGCGCGCTACGTGGAGTTCGCCGACGCCTCGCACGGCCTGCCGATCCAGCACGCCGCGCGGGTGAACGAGCTGCTGCGGGCGCACCTGCGCGGCGTGGAGGCGCTCACCCGGTGGCACGCCGCGGGGGCACCGCCGTGACGCGCCCGCCGCAGTGGCCCTGCCCCGCGCCCGCCGCGCCGGCGCACGGCGGATCGCCCGCGCGCGCCCTGCCGGAAGGCGACGGATGGCTCGCGCGCGCCGCCGGGCGGGCCCGGCGCGCGGCGGCCGCCTGGCGCGCGCCGCCGATCGCGCGCGCGGTGCGCGCCGAGAACCTCACCTCCCTGGACCTGGCGGCGCTCTGCGAGCTCTACCGCGCCGTGGCCGACCGGGCGAGCGTCCCGGGCGACCTGGTGGAAGTGGGGTGCGCGCTGGGCGGCTCGGCGCTGGTGATGGCGCACGCCCGCACGCCGCCGGCCCGCCCCCTGTACGTCTACGACGTGTTCGGGATGCCCCCGCCGCCCACCGGCGGCGACGGCCCCGACGCGCACGCCCGCTACGCCACCATCGCCGCGGGGCTGTCGGAGGGAATCGGCGGCGGCGTATACTATGGGTACGTCGACGGCCTGCTGGAGCGCGTGCGGGAAACCTTCCTCCGCCACGGCGTGGACCCCGCGCGTGACGCCGTCACCTTCGTGCCCGGGATGGCGCAGGACACGCTCCCGGACCGCGGCCCCGTGGCCGTGGCGCACGTCGACTGCGACCGCTACGCCTCGGTGCGGACGTGCCTCGAGCGCCTCGCCCCGCGGCTCGCTCCCGGCGGCGTGATGATCATCGACGACTACGGCTCCA
>DASSME010000414.1:0-3021 GCA_035689035.1 Longimicrobium sp.
CCGGTCTTCGGTCAGCTCGTCGAGCAGCTCGAAGCCCAGCGTATCGGGAAGGCCGATGTCGACCACCACCAGGTCGGGAAGGTGCTCGCGGGCCACGCGCGAGCCGTCCGCGGCGGTATGGGCGCACAGCACGTCGTATCCGCCGTGGCGCAGGATGGTGGTGAAGATGTCGACGCTGGCGGGGTCGTCTTCCACGATCAGCACGGTCCTGGCTGGCAACGGATCTCCCGCGAAACGGGGTGGACGGGCGGATGGATCACGACACCGTCCGCCTTGCGGGAGGCGTGCCACGCCGGGAGCCAGCGGAGCCGGACCCGCCGCCGCGCCGCGATCCCCCCGTGGACCGGCGGCCAAGGCCGCGGCAGGAACGGCGAAAAGCCTCGCACACTGGGAAGCTGGTCGTTTCGCCGCGGGAAACCCGTCTCCTTTCGCCGGACCCACTCGCCCGCGAGGCGGGCGGCTCAGCGGAACCAGGAGACGATGGTGTAGCGCTCGCCGTGGGTGACGGGGGTCACCTCGTGCGTGGTCTCGGCGCGGAAGGCGACGAGCGTGCCGGGGTCGGCGTCGGCGCTCACCCGCTCGTTGGCGGGCCAGGGGCCGTGGAACACCAGGTCGCCGCCGCCGTAGGTGCCCTCCGCCGGTTCGGCCGACCGGGGGGTGAGGAAGATCACGGCCGACACGCGGCGGAAGCGCGAGTCGTCGTACACCAGCGGCGTGTTGCCGTCCTGGTGCGGCACGAAGAAGTCACCCTCGCGGTAGCGCAGGAACTGCGGGTCCTCGCACTCGCTCAGGCTCACGCCGAAGCGCTCCTCCAGCTCTCCCTTCCGCTCCATCAGCAGCCGCTTCACCCGCTCGCGCGTCTCGGGGCTGACGGCCACGCGGGTGCTGCGGCGCACCGTGCTGTGCACCACGCCGCCCGCCGTCTGCGCGGAGAGTACGGTGGACGCCGCGCCGGCGGACGCGCGCAGCTCGGTATCCACCTCGTCGCGGGTCTCGGGGGTGAGGAAGCCGGGGATGGTGTGCAGGTCGATCATCGGGCTCACGGTCGTGGGATCAGGTGGTGGATCGGGACGGACGGACCCTCATCCCCCCGGCCCCGTTCTCCCGAACTGCAGGAGAAGGGGGGGACGCGGGAGAGAGTTCAGCGCGTCGGGCAGCTTTCGCCTCACGAGGGGTCACGAGGACGAGCGCAGCGAGCGGAGGGGCGACGCGAGCAGCACCGGCACCGCCAGCAGCCCGCCGGTGGTGCCGATGAACAGCGCGGGGACCACGCCGATCACTCCGCCCAGCGGGCCGGCCACCAGCGCGCCGGCGGGAAGCGCGAGGCCGGCCACCACGTGGAAGGTGGCGTTGGCGCGGCCCATCGTCGCGTCGGGGAGCAGGCGCTGGCGCAGGCTGATGGCGTGGATGCGGTACGCGGCCAGGAACCCGTCGCCCACCAGCTGCTGCGCGACCAGGCAGGCGATCGCGAAGCGGCCCGCGTACGCGGCCAGCGGCAGGAACAGCATCGCCGCCTGGCCCAGCGCGAGCGACGCGATCATCGCCAGGCCGGTGCGGCGCACGCGGCCCACCACCCCCGCCAGCAGCGCCCCGGCGAACGCGCCCACGCCGCCGACGCTGATCACCAGCCCCGCCGCGGCGGGCGAGAGGCGCAGCGTCTCGAGGTACAACACGATGTACAGCGCCATGAAGAACCCGCCGAAGAACATCGCCGCCGCGTCGGCCAGCAGCAGCGGGCGCACCAGCGGGTCGGCCCAGCAGGCGCGGAAGCCGGCCCGCGCGCCGTCCCACATCGACGTGGCGTGGGAGCGGGCAGCGCCCCGCGCCTCGGGTGTGCGGATGCGGCTGAGCAGGAGCGCCGACCAGAGGTAGCTCAGCGCGTCCACGATCACCGCCACGGGGCCGGTGAGGAGCTGGATCAGGATGCCGGCGATCCCCGGACCCGCGGTTTCAGCCACGGAGTCGGTGGCGCCGAGCCGCGCGTTCCCCTCCACCAGCAGGTCGCGGCCCACCAGCGTGGGGAGGAAGCTGGTGTCGGCGATCTGGAAGAGCGTGGTGGCGGCGGCGACCAGCGCGGCGACCAGGTAGAGCTGCGGCATCGACAGCCACCCCGTCCACGCCGCCGCGGGGATGGTGAGGATCAGCAGCGCGCGGACCAGGTCCGAGCCCACCAGGAGCGGAAGGCGCCGCGCGCGGTCCACGTAGCCGCCCGCGAACAGGCCGACGAGCACGCCGGGCGCCACGCCCAGCGCGGAGAGCACCGCCACCTCGGCCGTGTTGGCCTGGAGGGTCAGGACCGCGATGATCGGCAGCGCCGTGCGCGTGATGCGGCTGCCGAACGCGCTCCCCACCTGCGCGCCCCACAGCCGCAGGAAGTCCGGGTGCCGCCACAGCCCGCCTTGCGGCCACCAGCGCAGCATCTTCACGGGCAGGGTCGGGGGCATGGGACGGAGGGGCGACGGGTGCGGGGGCGACGAGTGCGTGAGTGCGTGAGTGCGTGAGTGCGAGGGAGGGTCCGTGTGACAGCAGTCGCCTGCGCGGCCGCGGCGGGGCCCCCTCCCCCCGCCCCCTCCCCGCGTTTCGCGGGGAGGGGGAGCACGGCGGCTCGGTGACGCGTCGGGCCGCGGCGTCAGGCCAGCAGCTTGTCGTAGCAGGCGAAGGTGAAGGGGCCGCGGGCGCGCTGGCCGCGCCGCTCGTAGCCCAGGCGCTCGTAGAAGGCGCACAGGCGGGTGTTGGCGGCCAGCACGTCGAAGCGGACGGCGGCGCAGCCCAGCTCGCGGGCGCGGTCTTCCACCCGCTCCATGCACCACGCGCCCAGGCCGCCGCGCTGCGCGGCCGGATGGACGGCCAGGCGGCTCAGGTAGAGCGCGGGCTGGTCCCCCAGGCGCCAGGCGGGCGGGTCGTCGGGGTGCGGCGGCGTGGTGCCGAGGGTGTAGGTGGCGACCACCGCGTCGCCGCGCCACACGGCCCACACCTCGCGCGCGGACACGTCGGCGCGCAGGCGCTGCAGCGGGTACGGCG
>DASSME010000415.1:0-13519 GCA_035689035.1 Longimicrobium sp.
CTTCCAGTTCGTCGACTCTGTTCATGAGCCACAATATGTAGTGGCGCTCGTGAACAAAGTCCACAATCTTCGTTTCCACCCCACTGAACGGTTACGTGGCGGCTACAACGGCACACAGTCCGCCTGCGCGGCGCCTGCGCGGACTTCAACGGCGAGGGATGGAGGCGCGATCGGACGGGATGCGGCGAAGCTGGTGCCGCGCGCCCGCGCATCGGCCGAGCAATCGCCGGTAGTCCGCGCAGGCGGACTTCGTGTGGTCGTTGCAGCGATTTCTTCAATCGCCCCGCTCCCCCGGCGGGCCGACCCAGCACCCAGCACCCAGCACCCAGCACCCACCACCCAGCACTCAGCACCCAGCACCCTCACTCCTCCGCCACCGCCTCCGGCCGCGCCAGCCCGGCGGGGAGGACGAGCGAGAAGAGCGAGCCCCGCCCCGGCTCGGAGCGCACGGTGATGTCGCCGCCCAGGCGCCGCGCCAGTTGCCGTGACAGTGCCAGGCCGATCCCCGTGCCCCCGAAGCGCCGCGTGGCCGAGCCGTCCAGCTGCCGGAACTCGTCGAACACGCGCTCCAGCTCGTCCGGGTCCACGCCGATCCCGGTATCCTCCACCTCCCAGACCACCGAGTGGCGCACGTCGCCGGTGCGCCGCGCCTCGTCGCTCCAGGGCGAGCCGCTGACCATGCGCACGCGCACGCGGACGCCGCCCTGGGGGGTGAACTTGTAGGCGTTGGAGACCAGGTGGCGGAGGATGCGCACCACCTGGCTCCCGTCGGTGCGCACGGGCACGGTGGCGTCGGGCGCGTCCACCCGCACCTCCAGGTGCGCGGGCGGGGCGAACGACGCCATCGCCGCGCGCAGCAGCGCCACCGCGTCGCAGGTCTCCACCCGCGGCGCCAGGCGGCCCAGCGCGAGGGAGTTTAGGTCCAGCAGGTCTTCGATCAGCCGCAGCAGCTCGCCGCCGGAGTCCTCTATGCGCGCTACCAGCCCGGCCGCGTCGGGCGCGAGCGCGCCGCTGTCGCGGAGAAGGAAGGCGTAGCCCAGGATGGCGGTGAGCGGGGTGCGCAGCTCGTGGCTCACGTTGGCCAGCAGCTCGCCGCGCAGCCGCCGCGCCTCCTCGGCCTCGCGGTAGCGCGCTTCCAGCTCCACGTTCTGCAGCCGCAGCAGGGCGTTGGCGCGCTGCAGGTCGTCGATCAGGTGCGCCTTGAACGCCGTGGCGGAAAGCTGGTCGGCCACCAGGCGCAGGAGGTGCCGGTCGTGCGCGGCCAGCGCGCCAGGGTCGCGGAAGTAGAAGGTGATCGCGCCCTCGGGCCTGCCGCCCAGGACCAGCGGCATGGCGACCGACGCGGCGAAGCCCAGCTCGCGCGCCACCTCCCACCAGTCGCCCAGCGCGGGGTCGGCGAACACGTCGGGCACCTCCACGGCGCGGTTCTCGGCCACGGCCACCCCGGTGGGGCCGGCGCCCACGCGCACCCGCACCTCGCCCAGGAACTCGGCGTAGGCCGGCGGCCAGTTCCAGCTGGCCGCCAGGCGCAGCACCGGCTCTTCCTCGCGCAGGTAGACCGACCCGAACGCGGCGCCCACCAGCGGCGAAACGCGTTCCAGCGCAAGGCGATACACCTCCAGCGGGGTGGCGGCGGTCAGGAAGGCGTGCGCGATCTCGCGGGCGGCCTGCAGCTCGCGCAGCAGGGTATCGGCGGCGGGAAGCGGCGCGGCTGCTGGAATAATGGGCACCGGCGGTTCTTGACGGATGGGTAGGCGGCTCCTACTGTAGGTGCGAACGGCGTTGCCGTTTGTGGGTTTTCGCCGAATTTCCACCCCTTTACAGGAGCTCTGCGGTGAACAAGTCCGAACTAGTCCAGCAGCTGGCGAGCCGTGCCGACCTGAGCCGTGCCGAGGCGTCGCGCGCCGTCGATGCGCTGTTCTCGGTCGAGAACGGGCTCATCGCCGAGGCGCTGCGTAGCGACCAGAAGGTGCAGATCACCGGGTTCGGCAGCTTCGAGGCCAAGCGCCGCGAGGCTCGCAAGGGTCGCAACCCCCGCACCGGCAAGGAGATCGACATTGCCGCCTCGACCAGCCCGGTGTTCCGCAGCGGCAAGAGCCTGAAGGACTCGTTCGGCGCCTGAGGCCCAGCCCTCCCCACGCGCCCCGGGAGCCACGGCCACGGCCGTGGCTCTCGCCGCATCGGGCCCCGGGTGCGTAAAAGGCGCCCTCGCGATGCCTCGCAGCCGCGGGGCACGGTGCACCCCCTGCTCGACCTGCACGGCCTGACCGGCGGCGAGGCGAGGGTGCGGGCCGAGCTTTGGCTGCGCGACCGCGCCGCCCAGGGCGACCGCACCGTGGTGGTGGTCACCGGCCGCGGCAACCGCTCGCACGGCCTGCCGGTGCTGCGCGGCGAGGTGGAAGACCTGCTCGCGCGCCTGCGGGGCGAGGTCGTCACCGGCTGGGAGCACACCGACGGCGGCGGCGGCTTCCGCATCACCCTCCGCCCCGCCCCGGCCCCCGCCTTCCGCCTCGCACACCCCGCCGCCGCCGTGCCGCGCGGCGTTCCGCCCGAGCTGCGCCGCCGCGCCGAAGAGGCGCTCGCCGAGCTGGGCATCGCCCCCACCCCCGAGCTCCTCCGCGCCGAGATCCGCCGGCTGCAGGCCGAAGACGAATCGGCTTCTCCCGAGGGCTGAGTCCCGCCGTTCGAACGATGGCCGCGAAGGTAGGATGGCTGTCCGGTGTGGGCAAGCGCCCCCTCGCGGTGTCGCTTTCCGAATCTGGTCCCCAGGCGAACAGGCCGCGATACGAGCATCCCGACCCGGGGCGTTCGTCGCGTGCCGGAGGACCGACCCCGCCACCGCGCGAATCTTGCAGCGAGTCGCGGAGAGGTCATCCCGCGCCGTCAAAAGGGTTGTGTGGGAGAAAATCCCACTTCACGTTGAAGCAGCGACCCTGAACATCGTTCCCGGAGCCCTTGCGCTCCGTGCGCCCGTGGCCGGCATCCATCCGGCCGCGTCAGGTCCCACACCACGGAGGTTCGCCATGGGGATCCTGAATCGTGCGGTGTCCATGTTCTCCCCCAACGGCCAATCCGATCCGGCGGGTCCGCCCGGCCTTGCGCGCGCCGACGTGGAGCAGCGCCTGGCCGGCACGGCCAGCCGCTCGTTCGCGGGGGTGAACCTGAACGGGGCCGACCTCTCGGAGCTGGACCTGGAGGCGGCGGACCTGAGCGGGGCCAGGCTGCGCGGCGCCAACCTGCGCGGGGCCAACCTGCGTTCGGCCAACCTGACCCGCGCGCAGCTCTGCGGCGCCGACCTCACGGGCGCCCACCTGCAGAACGCCACCCTGCGCGACGTCAACTGCGTGGACACCGGCGCCCTGAAGCCGCCGGCGCTGGAGAACGCCGACCTTTCGGGCGCCGACCTGACGGGGGCGGAGCTGACGCACGCCAACCTGCGCGGCGCCACGCTCACCGGCGCGGTGCTGGACGAGGCGGGGCTGGGCCAGGCCGACCTGCGTGGCGCGCATGCCGGCGGGGTGCGGCTGCGCGGCGCCAACCTGCGCCACGCGCGGCTGGACGAGGCCACGCTCTCGGGCGCCACGCTCGACGGCGCCGACCTGACCCGCGCGCAGTGCCGCGGCGCCAACCTCACCGGCGCCTCGCTGGTGCGCGCCAACCTGACCGAGGCCGCGCTCGAAGGCGCCGACCTTTCGTCCGCCAACCTGCGTGACGCACAGCTGGACGGCGCGGTGCTGCGTGGCGCCTCGGTGAAGGCCGCCTCCTTCGCCGGGGCAGACCTGGACGGCGCCGTGCTCGAAGGCGCCGACCTCGACGCCGCCGACTTCGCAGGCGCCCACAACTACCGCGCGCCCGCGACGGCTTGAACGGCGGCGGAACGGCGGCAGGGACGACGGGGGGCGGCGTGAGAGTTTGCGAGTAAACTCGCGGCCTCGCGGCTACAACGACGCGCAGTCCGCCTGCGCGGACTCCAACGGCAACAACAGCACGAGCCCTCTCCGGCCGCGGAGAGGGCTCGTTGTCGATGTACGGTCGATCCCGGCCTCCGTGCACAGGCGCCGCGTCCAAACCGGCGCCCCTGGTCCGCGAAGGCGGCGCGAAGGCGGACTTCGTGTAGTCGTTGCAGCGATTTCAATCGCCCTGGGCTCCCCGCCTCCAACGAACGATCATGCTCGTCCCCGAGGATCCCCCTTGACATCTGTTTTCTACAGATGTAGTACTACAAGTGTAGAAATTACCGCACCCACGGAGTCGTCATGTCCGACGCGCCCGAGCTGACCGAGTTGCAGATCGCCATCCTCCGCATCCTGTGGGAGCGGGGTGAATCGACGGTGCAGGAGGTCCACGCGGCGCTGGCGGGCGAGCGGGGGCTGGCGCCGACCACGGTGGCCACGCTGCTCACCCGGCTGGTGCGGCGCGGCGTGGTGGCGCGGCGGGCGGACGGGCGCATGCACCGCTTCAGCGCGCGGGTCAGCGAGCCCCAGGTGCGGCGCAGCATGGTGGCCGGGCTGGCGGCGCGGCTGTTCGGGGGCGACGTGACCGAGATGGTGAGCCACCTGCTGGGCGGAAACGACGTGGGCGCGGACGGCCTGGAGCGCATCAAGGCGCTCGTGGCGCGGCGGGAACGCGAGCTCAGGGAGGGACCCGATGAGTGACACCGCATCGATCACGCGGCTGGTGGACGGCGCCGCGGCGTGGCTGCTCACCTACGCCATCCACGGCACCGTCCTGCTGGGCGCGGCCTGGCTGGCCTCGCACGCACGTGTGGGCGAGCGCGTCCGCGAGACGCTGTGGAAGCTGGCGCTGGCCGGCGCGCTGCTCACCGCCACCGCCGCCCAGTTGCGGCCGTCCGCGCCCGCCGCGCGCCTGGCCCTTCCCTCGCCGGTCATGACGATCGAGGCGGCGCCGGCGACCGCGATGGACCGCGCGTCGGTCGACACGCGGGAAGTGGCACTGCCGGCCGCCCAGGTCAGGCAGACGCAGCGGCCGCGTGTGCCGTGGACGTCCATCGTCGTGCTGGCGTGGCTCGCGGGCGCCGCCGTCGCGCTCGGCCGGCTCGGCGCGGGGTGGCGGCGCTTCACGCGGGGGCTGGCGCGCGTGCCGGCTGCCTGCGGCGACCCGGCGGCCGTGGTGCTGCGCGACCTGTGCGATGCGGCCGGCGTGCGCCGGCCGATCCGGCTGACGTGCTCGAACCGGCTCACGGCCCCGGTGGCGCTGCCGGGGCGGGAGATCTGCATCCCGCGCGACGTGGCGGCGCGGCTCGATCCGGATCAGCTGCGGGCGATGCTGGCGCACGAGACGGCGCACCTGCTGCGCGGCGACCCCGAGTGGCTGTGGGCGGCGTCGGCCATGGCGGCGGTGTTCTGGTTCCAGCCGCTGCTGCGCGCCAGCCTGCGCGCCCTGCGCGACGCCGCCGAGTACCAGGCCGACGCGTGGGCCGCCGGCCGCGCCGACGCGTTCGCGTTGGCCCGCTGCCTGGCCACGGTGGCGGCGTGGGGCTCGCCGCGCAGCGTTCCGGCGCTGGTGGCGGGGATGGCGGGCGGCGCGAGCCTGGTGAGCCGGGTGGAGCGCCTGCTGCACGGCCCGCGCGAGCCCCGCCCGCGGCGGCGCTGGACGGCCGCGGGGGTGCTGGCGCTCGCGCTCGCCGCGGCGTACGTCCCCGCCGTCACCACCGGCCGCGCCGCGGCACAGGCGTCGTCTCGGCAGATGTCGTTCGCCGCGCGCTTCGGCATCAGCCAGGCGCTGGCGGACGCGATCGAGCGGGCGGCCGTGCGCGAGGGCGTTGATCCGGAGCTCGCGTTCCGGCTGGTGAGCACCGAGAGCCGCTTCGACGAGCGGAAGCTGGGGCCGGGCGGCATCGGCCTGACGCAGATCCTCCTGCCGACCGCGCGGACGCTGCAGCCCGGCATCACCCGCGAACAGCTGCTGCGGCGCGACACCAACCTGCGGCTGGGCCTGCGCTACCTGCACCGCATGCTGGTGCACTACGACGGCAACCCCGTCCGCGCCGTGCAGGCGTACTACCAGGGCCCGCGCCAGCTGGAGCGCGACGGCGTGCGGCGCGACACGCGCACCTACTCCGAGCAGCTGCTGGGGCCGATGGCCGGGCTGGGCCTGTATCGTGGACGGCCGGTGCGCCGCTGATACCGACGATCTTCCGCCCATCTCCGATCCGGCTGAACCGCTTCCTCACGCAGGGTCCGCAGGGTTCGCAGAGAACTGCCCGTTTTCTGCGAACCCTGCGGACCCTGCGTGAGATGATTCTGGACTTGTGGATGGATCGATTCACGCGGACCCGGTTTCAGCCCCTGGAGGAGGAGACTGTGTTCGCGTGGCTCGGGACGGGGCGACGCAAGTGCTGAGTTGCCTGCATTCGGCCATATGAAGACGAGCCGGTTCACAGACGGTCGCTTGCAGAGCGGGCTATGGATACTTCGGATCGATGTCGATCATTTTGGGCATCTTCATTGCAGCGTATCTGGAACGGTATCCCCGCCCTCGCACCCATCCGCGCGAGGAGCAAGGAAAGATCATGAGTACCGTCGCGATCATCGCGTCCGCGGTCGTGGCCGCGGTAGCAGTCCTTCGCCTGGGGATCGACCTCTACTACCGGAAAAGATCCAGGCCAGACGATTGAGGGAGACGCGAAAGCCCGCCCGGGAACACCGGGCGGGCTTTCGCTCGATCCGCGTAGAGAGCGGCCTCAGGTCTGGAAGCCGGAGACCAGCTCGCGCATGCGCTCGGCGGCGTGGAGGAGCTCCATGCTGCTGGCGCTCATCTCCTGCGTGGCGGCGGACTGCTCCTCGGCGGCGGCGCTGACCTCCTCGGCGCTGGCGGCGTGGCTCTCGCTGGTGCCGCTCACCTCGGCGACGGCCATCTCCACCCCTTCCATCGCCGCGCCGTTGCGCTGCACCGCGTCTTCCACCTGCCCGGCGGCCATCCGCACCCCGTCCACCGCGGCCAGGATCTGCTCCAGCGCGGCATCGGCGCCCTTGGACACGTGCTCCACGTCGGCCACCTTCTCCTGCCCGCGCCCCATCGTCCCCACCACCCCCTCGATGCGGCTGCGGATGGCGTGCACGTTCTGCGCGACCTCCTGCGCCGCGCGCGCCGAGCCCTCGGCCAGCTTGCGCACCTCTTCGGCGACCACCGCGAAGCCGCGGCCGTGCTCGCCCGCGCGCGCCGCCTCGATCGCCGCGTTCAGGGCGAGGAGGTTGGTCTGCCGGGCGATGCCGGTGATGGTCTCCACGAAGCGGTCGATCTGCAGCGAGGTCTGCTCCAGCTCGGTGACCTGGTTGGCGCTGGCCTGCACCACGTCGCGGATCTCCACCAGCCGGGCCAGCGCGGTGGACACCTCCTGCCGGCTCCGCGTGGCCACCTCGAAGATCTGCCCCGTGAGCGTCACCACCATGCGGCTGGCGTTGGAGATCTCCTGCGCGCGGGCCTTCATCTCGTCCAGCGCCTCCTGCGTGGCCTGCAGCCCCTGGCTCTGCGTCTCGGCGCCGCTGGCGATCCCCACCATGGCGGTGGCCACCTCGCCCGAGGATGCCGCCACCTCTTCGCTGATGCTGGAGAGGTCGCTGGCGAAGGTGCCGATGCGCTCGGCGGTGTTCACCGTCTCGCCCACGATGTTGCGCAGCTGCACCGCCATCCCGCTGAAGGCGCCGGCCAGCGAGGCGAACTCGCCGGTCATGTTGCCGTTCAGGTTCACCCGCAGGTCGCCCTGGCCCAGCCGGTCGGCGGCGGTCACCAGCTCGTGCAGCGGGCGGGTGATGCCGCGGATGGTGCTGAACACCAGCGCCGCCGCGATCGCCGCCGCCACGATGCCGATGGCCACCAGGAGGAGCTCGGTGTTGCGCGCCTGCGTCTTGAGCTGCGCGCTGGCGGTGGCCACCTTGGCGGCCTGCGCCTCGCTGATCTTGCGGATCTCCTGCTGCAGCTCCTGCGTCTGCGGGCGGATGGCGGCCACGCGGCCGAGCGCGCCGGCCTGGTCGCCCACGTCGCGCTGGGCGTGGGCCAGCGCATACTCCACCTCGATGCGTGAGTGGAGCCCTTCCACCTTCACGATCTCCTGCTGCTCGGCGGGCGTCAGGTCCTTCAGGTCCTTGTACTGCCGCCGCTGCTCGTGGCTCCGCTGCCCGAAGTCGGAGAACTGCTGCGCGATCTGCGGGCTGGGCGAGACCAGGTAGCGCTCGCCGGCCGCGATCTGGTTCAGGATCAGCGATTCGAGCGACGAGCCGATCTCGGTGGTGTGGCGCAAGCTGCCCAGCCGCTCGTCCATGCGGCCGGTCAGCCGGCTCACCGTCCACAGGCTGCCCAGCGCGCCCGCCAGGATCAGGAAGACCAGGAATGCGCCGCCGTAGGTCAGGCGGTCCCGGATCGACCGGAAGAAGCCGGTCCGGGCTGCGCGTGTGCTCATCGAGTGCCGCCCTTGTTGAGCTGGATGGTGCCGTTGGTGATCACGCCCACGGCGAAGTCCTTGTTCAGCGGGTCGCCGTGCGCGTCGAACTTGATGTCGCCGGTGGCGCCCTGGAACGGCGGCGCGCCGCCGCTTTGCCCCAGCGTGTGCAGGTAGCGCTGGATCCCCTCGCGCGTGGGCCCGTTGGCGCGCGCGGCCGTCCCCAGCAGCATCACCGCGTCGTACGCGGCCGCGGCGAAGGGGTCGGGGTCGGCGCCGTACGCCGCGCGGTACGCCTCGGCGAAGGCGCGGGCGCGCTCGCTGGCGTCGCGGTGGTAGAGCAGCCCCACCATCGTCCCCTCGTAGGTGGGCCCCTTCCCCACCAGCGGCACCAGCCCGTCGCCGCCGATGAAACGCGCCTGCAGCCCCATCCCGCGCGCCTGCCGGATGATGGCCGCGGCCGCCGCGTCGAGCCCCGCCACGAAGACCAGCGGCACGCCCCGCATCTGCATCCGGCGCAGGTAGGGGCTGAAGTCGGCGGTGCTGTCGCTGAAGGGGTCGTACTCGGCCACCTGGCCGCCGCCCTTCACCAGCGCGTCACGGAAGGCGCCGGCCAGCCCGCGGCCGTAGTCGTCGTTGGTGTACATCACCGCCACCCGAGGCGCCATCTGCCGCGCCGTGGACGCCAGCACCACCGCGTTGGCCGAGTCGCTGCTGGCGATGCGGTACGTCCAGTCGCCCAGCCGGCTCACGTCGGGGCTGGTGGCGGTGGTCGCCAGCTGCGGCAGCGCGCCCTTCACGCTCCCCGCCTGGCCGTTGTAGATCGGCGCCGAGGCGATGGTGGTGCCCGAGTTCACCGGCCCCGCCAGCGCCACCACCTTCGGGTCCTTCACCAGCTCGGCGGCGATGGCGATCGCCTTCTCCTTGTCGTTCCCGTCGTCGCGGGTGAGCAGGATCAGCTGCCTGCCGCCGATGCCGCCGTTGGCGTTGATCTCCTTCGCCGCCAGCTGGGCCCCCTGCAGGGTGGCCACGCCGTATTCCTCGCGCAGCGGCCCCGAGAGGGCGAACGTCACCTGCCCCCCGCCGCCGCCGCGGTCGCATGCCGCCAGCCCGGCCGCCGCGGCGAGCGCCAGGAAAACGCCGCGTGGCGGTGGCCGGCGCGAAAAGCCGCGGCTGGACAGGGGGCGGGGCATGGAGATTGGGCCGGGAGCCTGGGAAGGAGAGAACCTCCGCATACTACGGGAGCCATCCGGGGCTGTCAACGCCCAAGACCCGTTCTGCGCCGCACTTGCGTGTCAGATCCGCCACCGCGCGTTTCCCTGCGGCGGCGTACCGGCGGCGCCGATCACCGGGTCGACAGGTCGTTTGCCCGTCTGCCTCGGAGCCAGGCGGATGAATCCGCCGGCACCAACGGCCCGGAGTCCGCCTTCGCGGACTCCCTCACCAGCATCCCCGCGCGAGACCGACATCGGCGCGGAGGCGGGCCTTCCTCGCGCTTCCAGCGGGGAGGGGGAGCACCTCGTACGAACCCGGAAAAAGACTGATCTCACGCAGAGTCATCAGGGTCAACAGAAAACCGCGGCTGACTCTGCTGACTCCGAGTGCACCCGTGGGCCGCGCGGCCACAGGATCTCGTAAGTGAGGCCACGATAGCAACTCACGCTACCGTGGCCCTTCCCTCCAGCTCGTTTTCCGGGTCAGCGTACTGCCTGGCCTCCTCCACGTCACGTCATGGTGCAGTTGGAGTCGCCCGCGGTGAAGCAGGTGCAGTAAGACCAATCACCGCTGTCGTCACAACCCGTCCCATAGGTGCCGTGGCACCCGCTCAGGCAGACGGTCCAGTCCCACGACCAGTCCGACTGCCCATGCACCGTACCGCTCGCCGACTCCTTCGGCGCCACCGTGTCGAACGACTCGAGTTCGACATCTTCCAGGTTGAGCTTCAGCTTGTTCATGTCGCGCTCCCTTGGTAAGGGTGGAGGGTGCGTCGCGTCGTGCGGATCACGGCGCATGCATCGCAAGGACCTGCGCGCGGCCATTACATCGCCGCCATGTGGAGGCCACTACGGCAAGACGTGGCGGCCTCCACCTCCGTGGGAACGGATGCGGTGCTGCGGGAAACGACGTAGGGTGGAAGGAGGCGCCAGACGGCGTTGGCCTGGTGCGGGGAATTCTGGCGCTCCCGCTTTCGTTGCACTCGCCTTCCACGGGTTATGGTTCCCCGACCATTACGGCCCGAACCACGGGTCCCGTTACCCTCGGAAGTCGATTTCGGGCCGCCGCCGCGGCGAGCGCCAGGAAAGGCCGCGGGGCAGTGGCCGGCGCGAAAAGCCGCGGCTGGGCAGGAGCCTCAGTAGACGCCGGCGCCCACCACCTGCGGTGCGCGGGCCAGCAGCTCTTCCAGCGCGGTGCGCTCGCGGCGCCAGCCCAGGTCGTAGCCCACCTCGCCGGTGGCGGTGGTGGTGGGCTGCACCAGCATGGGGTCCACGGGCACGCCCTTGCGGCGCACCTCGTAGTGCAGGTGCGGGCCCGTGGCCAGCCCGGTGGCCCCCACGTAGCCGATCACCTCGCCCTGGCGCACCGGCACGCCCGCCGCCACGCCGGGGGCGATGGACGACAGGTGGCCGTAGCGGGTGGCGTAGCCGTTGGGGTGGGTGATCTCCACCAGGTTGCCGTAGCCGCCCTTCACCGCCGCCCAGCTCACGCTGCCGTCGGCCGCGGCGCGGACGGGGGTGCCGTAGGCGGCGGCCAGGTCCACGCCCAGGTGCGGCAGCACGCGGTGCAGGATCGGGTGCATGCGGCTGCTGTTGAACGACGAGGTGATCCGCATCGCCGGCAGCGGGCCCGACCAGGGCACCGGGTCCAGCGTGCGGCCCCAGTCGTCGTAGTAGCCGGGGTGGTCGCCGTGGTCGTACAGGAAGACCGTGTACAGGCTGCCGCCGACCGCCGCCTCGGCGGCAAGGACCTGGATGGCGCGCGTGGTCCCGTCGCGGCGGCGGCTGCGCTCGTAGGCCAGGCGCAAGCGCCCGCCGTTGGGCATCCCCTGCTGGCTCAGCAGCGGCAGGAAGATCTTGTCCAGGTGCCGCCCGATCATCTCGCGCTCGGCGGGCGACAGGTCACCCGCCACCGTCTGCAGCACGTCGCCGAAGCTCCCCTTGGCGAACCCGCCGATGAACTGCGTGTCGACCACCACCGCCGGCAGCGCGCGCACGGTGGGGAGCGCCAGGGGCTGCGGCCCCTCGCGGGTGGAATCGGCGCGCGCCCAGCCGTGCGCCATCCCCAGCGCGAGGAAGGCGATCACCAGCGCGCCCGCCACGGGCGCAACGAGGGAGACGATGTCGAAGCGGCGACGATGCATTGCGAACCCGGACTGCTACGTCCGGGCGCCAGGGTCAGCACACAGGTGTGGGGGATTGCTGAAGATACAGAGGTTGGGCTCCGGGCTCAAGTGTTACGTCGGCTGCGGTGCCGAATGTGATATCAACCCCAGGGTCAGAACCTGCCTGGCACACCGGAACAGCCCCTCCCCCGGGCTCCGGGAGAGGGGCTGGCTCGTTGGGTCGACCGTACGCGCGGGGTCAGTCCGTCGGGACCAGCGGCAGGTTGGCGCCGCGGCGGCACTCGGCGACGTAGCCGTGGGCGGCGGTGGCGCAGGCGCGCTCGCGGCCTTCGCGCGTGTCGTCGAGGATGGCGATCTGCTGGCCCACCGCGTGGTAGCACGCCGGCTTGCTGTTGTCGGGCACCAGCTTGCAGAAGTTCAGACCGTCGCGGTAGTCGGCCGTCACGTCCACCACGTTCTTCACGATCCCCACCACGCAGAACGGCTGCCCCTCGGGTGGCGCCTGCAGACAGTACTGCACCGCCCGCTCCTGGCTGCCGCGGCCCCAGCTGTTGGCATCGCGCCCCAGGCTCACGAAGCAGGTCTGCTGCATGTCGGCGGGGGCCAGCTTGCACTTGGCCGCCGCGTCGCGGAAGTCGCCGTTGTTGCGGAACAGGATCGCGGACGTCTGCATCAGGTAGCAGGCGTGGCGGTGGTGCTCCTTCACCACGTCGCACGGATACAGCGGGTCGTTGTCGTCCAGCGCCTTGAACGTCTCGCCGCCGTCGTGCCCCATGGCGTGGTGGTCCATCCCCGCCATCTCGTGCCCCTCGTGCCCGCCCGCCGCCGGCTGGGCGCCGTGCGCGTCGTGCCCACCCTTCGCCGCGCTGTCGTGCGACATGGCGGACATGTCGTGGCCCTCCATCCCCGACCTGTCGTGCCCCGCGTGCTCGCCGGCCTCGCCCACGTCGGCCACGCGCGTGACGGCCATGTGATGCGGCGCGGTGGCGTTCACCACGTTCTCCATGAAGGCGCCGCCCCAGCACGACTGCTTCTCGAAGTCGTCGGCCAGCAGGTCGCACGAGTCCAGCGAGCGCAGCAGGTCGTGGCTCTCCACCGCCATCAGCCCGTGCCCGATGCCGTGGGCGCACTGGAACTGGAGCCAGCGCTTGTCGGGGCTGCGGTAGGGGGCGCACAGGCCGTCGAGCCTGGCCTTGCTGACCCCCGCGTCACCGCCGCGCGTGTCGGCGAAGTAGCCCTGGATCACCCCGTGATAGCAGCCGGACTGGAAGTCGGTGGTGCACTTGCCGAACTGCACCCCGACCGTCTCGGGGCTCCGGTACGCGGCGATGCCGATGCCGTGCGCGTACACGTGCCCCTCGCGGGCCACGCCGGGGTCGCGCTCGGCCAGGATCTTGAGCGCCGCCATCGCCTTGTCCACGCCGGCGGGGTCGATCACGCTGACCAGCGCCTGCTCCAGGCACTCCTCGCGGCCGCGGCAGCGGCGCTGCGCCCACGCGGCGATGTCGGCGGGGCGCGACCGCGGGGTCCACACGGTGTCGATGGCCAGCGGGGCCGCGTCGGCGGCGTGCTCGCCGCTGTGCGGCGAGGTACACTGCGAGGCGGCCAGGGTGGCGCCCGCGCAGGCGGCCACCAGCGCGAGGCTCTTCAGCTTGGAACGCATCTGCGGGTCTGGCGTGGTACGGGGTCCCCGGGATCGGACGGCGGCCGTGCGCGGGCCGCCGGCGCGCAAAACTCGCGCAAGCGGCGGCGCGATGCAACGGCGGCGGCGCGATGCAACG
>DASSME010000416.1:0-7562 GCA_035689035.1 Longimicrobium sp.
GACGCCTTCGAGAAGCGCGGAATGGCGAGGGCGGCCAGGATCCCGATGATCACGACCACGATCATCAGCTCGATCAGCGTGAAGCCCTTGTTGTTCCGGATCTTGCGCATGCGATGCCTCCATGTGGTGCGAACCGGCGGGCAAGGCCCGCCGGTTCAGGTGTGGGCCGACGATCCTGGGGTCAGGATCAGCAGTCGGCCAGGGCGCCCGTGGTGAAGTTGATCTTGCGGCTGTTGTGGGTGGCGCCGCTCGGGCTCTTGGCCAGGCAGGCACCGTCGGCCACGCTGCCGTCGCCGGACCAGGTGTAGTTCTTCAGGGTGGTGGGAGCCTCGAAGCCCACGGTCTGCAGCGCCGCCACGGTGGTCGCGTAGGTGCCGTTCTGCGCGTAGTAGGTCTGCTGCAGCGTGTACACCTGCTTCAGGATGCCGTCGGCTTCCTTCTCCTTGGCGCGGTCCGACGCCTTCGAGAAGCGCGGAATGGCGAGGGCGGCCAGGATCCCGATGATCACGACCACGATCATCAGCTCGATCAGCGTGAAGCCCTTGTTGTTCCGGATCTTGCGCATGGGTGTTGTCTCTCCAGGGGTGTGGGGGGTGCCAGCACTTTCGCCGTGCTGTTGGGCCCCGGAAAGGGCAACGGGCATACCAACCCGCGGCATGATGCAAAACCCCAGCGTTCCCAAGGGTTTTCTCCTTCCCCGGCACCGCGTGCCGCCCCTGCCCGGCGTGCGATCCTGCACGATTCCATGCAGCCTGCAAGACCCCCCTCCGCCACCCCGTCACGCGTGCCGCCGCCATGTGTTTCCCTCACTTGCGGCCGCTACCCGGGTCCCGAACGCCGATCGGCCGGCTTCGCGGAGAAGGCGGGACTCCCGCAGTCCGCACGCATCGGTCCGGGGAGGGCGGGTCCGCGTGCCGCGATTTCCGAATCCGCCATACCATCCTCCCGCCGTCCTTGCTGAAACGGTCACACGGAGCAGCGGAGTGCACCGGGGGAACGGAGCACTTCATCGCGGTTCTCCGCTTCTCCGTTCTTCTCCGCCGCTCCGTGTGACCCGCTGTGCCGGACCGGCGGCGTCCACTGGATTCCCGGGCCCGGCATCCAATCCGGTACGGAGGCGCGTTCCGTGGATACGACGAGCACGCGGGGTGTCTCCGGACGCACGAAGGGCCGCCCCGGGAGAGGAGCGGCCCTTTCGTATCGTGCCGGCGTGTGGCGGACGGATCAGCAGTCGTCGATGTCGCCGCTGCCGTCCACGCCGCGGTTCTTCCAGGTGCCGGTGGACTGCAGGCAGAGCGGCAGCGAGTAGCCGCTGGCCGTGGGAAGCGTGTAGAAGTTCATCATCGGCGGCGGCTCGAAGCCCACCGTCTGCAGCTGCGTGGAGGTGGTGGCGTAGCTCCCGGTCTGGGAGTAGTACGCCTGCTGCATGCTGTACACCTGCTTCAGCAGGACGTCGGCCTCCTTCTCCTTCGACTTGTGCGAGGCCACGTTGAAACGCGGGATCGCCAGCGCGGCAAGGATGCCGATGATGACCACCACGATCATCAGCTCGATCAGCGTGAAGCCGCGGGTGTTGCGAAGGGAGCGCATGGAGAAAGTCTCCTGGGGGGGAGGCAGACCTTGGTGATCGGCCGGCGGGTACCGGCTCCAGAGGCGGGTGAAGGCAACCGCCGTTCCACTCCGGGTGGGAACTCGTAAGTCTAATCACACCTGTCGTTTGGATCAACCCGTGGGGCGCCGGGTGTTTCGGGCGGGGTTTCCATCCTGCACGAACTACTGCAACATGCAGCAGCATCAGGTCGCCCCCGCCCCGGCGCGCGACCGCCCCCCGCCGTCCGCCGGATTTTCGCGCCGTCCTGCCCCTTTCGGCGGGGCGCCCCTGTGTTGCGGGCGCTCCGTCCCCCACATTTCCCGGATGACCATCGCCCCCCACGCAACCCGGCCCGGCCGGCGCGCGGCCGCGGCGGCCGTGCTGGCGCCGGCGCTGCTGGCCGTGCTCGTCTACGCCAACTCGCTCGCCAACGGCTACGCGATCGACGACGAGCCGATCCTGCTCGGCAACCCGGTGGTGCACGGGCTGGGGAACCTGCGCGGCGTGCTGCTGGGGCCGTACTGGCCCAACGGCAACGCGCTCTACCGCCCCGTCACCCTGCTGAGCCTGGCGGCGCAGTGGGCGGTGCACGGCAACGCCCCCGCCGCCTTCCACGCCGCCAACGTGCTGCTGCACGCGGGGGTGGCGGCGCTGGTCGCCGTTCTCCTGCTGCGGCTGGGGGCGGGCCCCCTGGCCGCCGGGCTGGGCGCGGCCGTGTTCGCCGTCCACCCCGTGCACGTGGAGGCGGTGTCCAACGTGATCGGGCGCGCCGAGATCCTGGCGGCGCTCTTCTACCTGGCGGCGTGCGTCGTCTACCTGGGCGCGCCGCGGCCGGGCCCGGGGCGGCTGGCGGCGATCGCCGGGCTGCTGCTGCTCTCGCTGGGGAGCAAGGAGATGGGGGTGACGCTCCCCGGCGCGCTCCTGGTGCTCGACGCGGTGCGCTCGCGCGGCGAGCAGGCCGGGCCGCTCGCGATCGTGCGCCGCAACCTTCCCGTGATCGCGGTGACGCTCGCCACGGTGGCCGTCTACCTCCTGGTGCGCCGCGCGGTGCTGGGCCGGGTCCTGGGCGACGCGCCGGCGGCCAACCTGGCCGGGGTGGGGATGGTGGAGCGCTGGGCGATGGCGGCGCGGCTCTGGCCCGAGTACCTGCGGCTGATGCTGTGGCCGGCGGACCTGAACGCCGAGTGGGGCCCGGACGCGCTGAAGGTGCCCACCTGGAGCAGCCCGCTGGCGTGGCTCTCGCTGGGGCTGGTGATCGTGCTGGCGGTGGCCGCCGTGCGCGCGTGGCGGCGGCAGCGCTGGGTCTCGGGCGCCATCCTGTGGCTGGCGGCGACGGTGTTTCCCGTCTCGCAGGTGGCCTTTCCGGTGGGCGTGCTGCTGGCCGAGCGCACCCTCTACCTCCCCTCCGTCTGCGTGGCGCTGCTGGCGCCGGCGCTGGTGGCGGCGACCCGGACGCAGACGCGCGAGACGCGGCAGTTCGCGGGCGCGGCGGCCGTGGCGATCCTGGCGCTGGGCGCGGCGCGCACCTGGACGCGCACGCCGGTGTGGAAATCGTCCAACGCGCTCTTCGACTCGCTGGTGGAGGAGCACCCCGAGGTGTGGCGGGTGGACTGGCGCGCCGCCGAGCTGCTGTTCAAGGCCGGGCGCGGCGACGAGGGGCTTCCCTACTTCGAGCGCGCGCTGGCCAAGACCCGCTACGCGCAGGCGCTGATGGTGCAGCAGTACACGCGCTGGATGCTGCTGGCCGGCGAGCCGCAACGCGCCGAGGTGGTGCTGCGGCAGGCCATCCGCCGCTTTCCCGGCGCGCCGGCGCCGCGGCTCTACCTGGCGCAGGCGCGCTACGACCAGGGCGACTTCCGCGAGGCGCTGGCGCTGGCGGACGGCGCCTGGCACATCGTTCCGCACGGCGCCGGGTGGGAGGGCGACGCGCGGCACGTGATGGCGCTGGCGTACGACACGCTGGGCCGGCGCGACCTGGCCGCGGCCGAGAACGCGGCGTCGCTGCGCCTCCCGAAGTGGCGCGCGCGGCCGGAGGGGTGGTTCCACCAGGCCCGCCTCCGCGCGCTGGCCGGCGACCCCGCGGGCGCCCGCGCCGCGCTCGACTCGGCGCGCGCGCGGCTGCCGGCCGAGTACGCGGCGGTGCTGCGGGTGCCGCCGGTTCCCTCGCTGCAGCACCCCGCCCTCCTCGGCTGGGTGGACTGGGCGCCGGACGGGCGGGTGGGCGGGCTGCGCGAGATCGCGCCGCGGGTGCGCGCGGCCGATCCGGTTGCGGACGGTGCGCCGCCCCAATAACATCCCGCCTCTTCTCAAGACCGGGACGGACGGCTTTTCCTTGTATCCAGGACGTGGTGGCGTGAGCGACGCGAACGGCAACATCCGGGACGTGACCATCATCGGCGGCGGGCCCACGGGGCTGTTCGCCGCCTTCTACGCGGGGCTGCGCGGCGTGAGCTGCCGCATCGTCGACGCGCTGCCGCAGCTGGGCGGGCAGCTGATGGCGCTGTACCCCGAGAAGTACATCTTCGACGTGGGCGGGCTCCCCCGCATCCTGGCCAAGGACCTGGCCCGCAACATGATCGAGCAGGGCACCCAGTTCGGCCCCGAGGTGGTGCTGGGCGCCGAGGTGCAGCGGCTGGAGCGCGACGGCGAGGGGCACTGGAAGCTGGTGACGCCGAAGGGCGAGTATCTTTCGAAGACGATCGTGATCACCGCGGGGAAGGGCGCGCTGAACCCGCGCGTGCTGGAGTGCCCGGGGTGGAACGAGCACTACGCCGCCGACGGCGGCGGCGTGCACACACACGTGCACCAGCCCGAGGAGTTCCGCGGCAAGCGGGTGCTGCTGGTGGGCGGCGGCGACAGCGCGGTGGACTGGGTGCTGGGGCTGAAGGGCGTGGCCCGCGAGGTCACCCTCATCCACCGCCGCCCCGAGTTCCGCGCGCACAAGGCCAGCGTGGAGCAGATGTGGGCCGCCGCGCAGGCGGGCGAAGTCAGCGTCAAGACGCCGTACGAGGTGCGCGAGCTGCACGGCGCGGGCGGGTGCGTGGCCCGCGCCACCATCTACAACAACGAGACCGACCAGGACGAGCACCTGGAGGTGGAGGCCGTGGTGGCGCTGCTCGGCTTCAAGCCCGACCTGGGGCCGATCGGCAACTGGGGGCTGGAGCTGGAGAAGAACACCATCAAGGTCACCCAGCTGATGGAGACCAACCTCGAGGGGGTGTACGCCGCGGGCGACGTGGTGCACTACCCGGGCAAGCTCGAGCTGATCGCCACCGGCTACGGCGAGGCGGCCATCGCCGTCAACAACGCCGTGCACTACCTGAACCCCAAGGCGCGCGTGAACCCGGGGCACTCCACCAACCTGAAGATCTTCAAGCAGGACGAGTAGACTGCAGGGGACAGGGGACAGGGGACAGGGGACAGGGGACAGGGGACAGGGGACAGCCTGCGGCGGCGATTGGAAGTTCGACGGGGAAGCCTCGCGATGCGCGCGAGGCTTCTTCCATAGCCGGCAGACGAGATCGGTGCCGCGGCAACTCTTTCACGAGCACAAGCGATGGATCTTTCCGGGAAGATCGCGCTCGTCACCGGCGGCGCGGTGCGCGTGGGCCGCGCCATCTCGCTCGCGCTGGCGGGCGAGGGGATGCGCGTGGTGGTGCACTACAACTCGTCGTCGGCCGAAGCGGACCGGCTCGTCGCCGAGATCCGCGCGGACGGCGGCGAGGCGGCGGCGATCGGGGCGGACCTGTCGCGCGGGGATCAGGTCGAGCGGCTGGCGCGCGAGGCCGCCGCGGCGTTCGGGGGGATCGACGTGCTGGTGAACAACGCCTCGGTCTTCCCGCCCGAGCGCCTCGAGGAGACCGACGAGGCGCTGTGGGACCACACCCTGGCCGTGAACCTGAAGGCGCCCTTCCTCCTGGTCCGCCACCTGGCGGCGGAGCTGCGCGCGCGGCGCGGGTGCGTGGTGAACCTGTGCGACCTGGCCGGGGTGCAGACCTGGGCGGCGTACGCGGCGCACGGCGTCTCCAAGGCGGGGCTGGTGCACCTCACCCGCGTGGCCGCCCGCTCGCTGGCGCCCGAGGTGCGCGTGAACGGCATCGCCCCCGGCGCCGTCCTCCCCCCCGAGAGCATGGGGCGGGACGAGCTCGACGCCCTCGCCCGGTCCACCCCTCTCCAGCGCCTCGGCTCGCCGGACGATGTCACCCGCGCCGTCCTCTACCTTCTCCACGCCGATTACGTCACCGGCGAGATCCTGACGGTGGACGGCGGGCGCATGCTGCGGGGGTGACCCGGGGGAGCCGCCGATCGGAACTCCGGAGTTCCCGAGCGCCAGGGTGCGGCCCTTCTGCAACTCGGATCCGTATCAACCCCGCGCTTTTCTCGCCGATTCTTGACCTCCGCGACATCGCCCGATCATCTTTGGAAGAAACACCTGCCGTTGCCGCCCGTGCGCAGCGAAGGCAGGATTCTTCACTCCGTCGAAACGTCCGCGAACCATGCACGTCCGCTGGCATCGGTCGACGCGTGTGCCCATCCATGCGGCTGCAGCCTTTCCTGCTGCCGTGGCGGTGATCGTTGCGGCGTGCGACAGCCGCGAGCTGGTCGGCCCACCGGCGCGGAGCCTGGCTCCCCGGCAAGCGGTGAGCGCGGCGGTCGACCTGGGCACGGTGCTCCTCAGGCCGCCCGCAAGCTCCTCCGGCACCGACGTCAGCCGCATCACCGACCAGACGCTGTTCGCGCTGCCGGAGTCCACCTGGGTGATGGTCCACGTCACCGGCGCGATCGACGGCAGTGCGAACCCCGGGTGCGCCACCTTGCCACCGAATTACCCCTGTCCCTATGGCCCGATCACCACCTCGGGTTTCGACGCGAATTATCCCTGGGATGGTGGTCCCGCATCGCTCCACGCATGGGGTGGAACGTGGGATGTGCTGCCCCTGCGCGGAACGGGGGGAGCCACGCTGGGAGGCGCGGTCTCAGCGGTCGGTCTGCGCTTCCAGCGCGCGGCCGGCTCGCTCTACGGCAGGCCCGCGCTGATCGCTTCCGCGAACAACAACCCCAGCGGGTCACCTACGGATGTCGCGAGCTGGCTGCTGTCGGGTGCGTACCAGGTCGACGTCAAGCTCCTGCCCACCCCGATGGAGATCACGGCGGTGCCCCTGGACGACTCGCTGGGCACGGTCCGCTACACGGTGAGCACGGTCGAAGACCTGAAGTTCATCAACCCCTACTCGGTGGGGTGGTGGGAGCCGGCGGGGATGATTCGCTGGTCGTTCGTGGTGGGCGACTCCGTCTCCTCCAACCCGTATTCGGGCGGATGGACGTGGACGCTCTCACACTGTGACGGCATGCGAACCTGCGACTGGGCGCCGCCGCGGCAGGGGCGCATGCAGGTCGCCGGGTACGTGGAAGCCCGCGACGCGCGGGCGCGTGGCGACTACGTGATCACGCCCGGAGGATTTTCGCTGACCTGCGATGCCACGGTCACACGTGGGGACTCCATCCGCTGTGAGGCGAAAGCGACCCCGAAGCCTCCGAAGGTCAGCAGTTGGACCTTCGTCACCGGCGACGGCGCGGATACGGTCCGGCGGGCGGGTGCGCTCACCGACTCCCTGACGTGGTCTGGAATCATGGCCACCGGCGGCACCGTCGCGGTCACCGCGACGGTCAAACACCAGCCGGTCACCCGATCCGCCGCGATCCAGGTTCGCTCGCGCGGGTGGACGTTCGAACGGAACGCCCAGCATGAGTATCGCGAAGGAACGGGGGAGACGTGTCTGCATGCAACGCCGCAAATCAACTATCCGCACGGACTAAACGACCACCGGCTAAAGCCGGTGGGTTAATTGGCCACTGAAAGTGGCTGGGGAGAATCAGGCTGAAGCCTGCTTAAAGTACCGGGGCTGCAAGCCCCCTGAAGCGTGGGACTGAAACTCCCACCTCCAACTTCGGCCGTGGATGACCAGTTCTC
>DASSME010000417.1:0-14504 GCA_035689035.1 Longimicrobium sp.
CGGCCGCGCCGCGGGCCGCGCGCAGCGTGGTGACCGGCCCCGGCGCCGTGCTCGAGTCGGTGATCCTGGACGCGGACGGCGACGGCCGCGAGCGCGTGTTCGACACCGCGCACTTCCCCTACCGCGCCATCGCCTCGCTCGAGATCACCGCGCGCGACGGCAAGCGGTACCAGGGCACCGCCTGGTTCGTGAGCGACCGCACCCTGATCACCGCCGGGCACTGCGTGTACGTGCGCGGCGCCTCGGCGTCCACCAACGGATGGGTACGCTCGATCCGCGTGGTGCCGGGGCGCAACGGCACCGCGTCCGGCAGCGAGCCGTTCGGCGCGGCGGTCGCCACCCGCTTCCGCTCGGTGGCGGGGTGGGTGAACGACGGCAACCCCGAGTCGGACTACGGCGCCATCCTGCTGGACGACGGCCCGGGGCCCACCGGAAAGGAGGTGGGGATGTTCGGCGTGGGCGTGTTCGGCGACACCGCGCTCAAGGACCTGAACCTGAACGTGGCGGGGTACCCGGCCGACAAGAAGGGCGCGGACGCGATGACGCTGTGGTACGACGTGAAGAAGACCGCGCGGGTGACGCCGCGGCAGCTGTTCTACGACGTGGACACCTACGGCGGGCAGAGCGGCGCGCCCGTGTACGTGAACCAGGGCGACGACCGGGTGGCGGTGGCCATCCACTGCTACGGCACCTCGGCCACGGTCACCAGCAACGCAGGGACGCGCATCACCAACGAGGTGCTCGAACGGATCAAGTCGTGGAAGACCTGACTCCCAGCGCGGGAAGCGTGCTGCGCGGCGTGGTGCGCGGGCCCGACGGCGTGCCGGTGCAGGGCGCGCGGGTGGCGATCACCGCCTCGCCGGTCCCCGTCCCCGAGATCGCGGCGGAGACCGACGCGGACGGCCGCTTCGAGTTGGCCGCGCCGGCCGCGGGGCGGTACACCCTGGCCGCCCACGCCGGCGGCGCGGCCGCGCAGGAGTCCGTGGCCGTCCCCCCGCACCCCGCCGCGGCCGCGCGGAGCGCCTCTCCCGACGCCGACGCCGCCATGTCGAGCGAGGCGCCGGACGCGGGCCTCGCCGCCGCCGCGACACCGTCCGAATCGCACGAGGTGCACGTGGTGCTCACCCTCTCACCCCCACCCGGGACCGAGCCATGACCGCCGACTCACGCCGCGTCGTCACCGTGGCCGCGGCGGCGCTGCTGCTGGGCGCGGCCGGCGCCACCCTCGCACAGGACGACGACCCCGGCAGCGACGGGAAGGCGACCGCCGCCGAGATCGCCCGGGCGAACGGCGGCGCGAAGGATAGCGCTTCCACCAGCCGCAAGGACGCGGACGCCGAGGTGGCGGGCGGCGGAGAGGGCGCCGCCGCCGCCCCGGGGATCGCCAGCGTGGAGAAGGACGACCTGCGGGTGGTGCCCGCCGGGCCGACGGCGCGCGCCACGCGCGGCGACGCGCGGGTGTGGCTGGAGGGGAGCGCCTGGCTGGCCGGTCCCGCGTGCGAAACCGACGCGGCGGGGAAGTGCACGTCGCCGCATCCGGCGCTCGACAGCACCTGGGTGACGCTGCGCGCGCTGGACCTGGTCGACGTCGCGCACGGGCGGCGCATCCACTCGGACTCGATCGACTCGACGGTGATCGACCACTCGCGCTCGTGGCTGCGCGGCACGGGCGTGCCGGTGCGCTGGTCCGCGCGGGTGTCGCTGGCGGGGGTGCGCAGCGGATCCTACGCCGGGTACCTGCTCTTCACCCGCGAGCACGACACCACCCCCGCCGCGCGGCAGCCGCTGGTGGTGCCGGTGACGCTCAACGTGCGCGACCCCGTCCTGTGGCCCCTGCTCGTGCTCGGGCTGGGATTCGCGGTCATCCTCGGGCTGCGGATCTACGCCGCCACCCGGCTGCCGCAGCACCGGCAGTACATCCGCCTGGCCGAGCTCGAGGAGCAGATCCTCGCCGACGCGGAGCTGGCGCAGCCGAACGGGATCGCGCTTCCCTTCTACAGGAAGCTCGCGTCGCTGCTGCGCGCCTCGGCCACCCGCATCCGCAAGAAGGGCACGGCGGACGCGAAGCTCACCGAGTTGGCCGAGGCCGAGGAGCTCTGGGTGAAGTGGCGGGCCGGGCGGCCGGACTGGATCGCGGGGCTGGCGAGCGACCGCGGCCACATCGACACGCTGCGGCCGATGGATACGCCGCACGCCCGGGCCCTGCTCAACATCCTGGAGCCGGCCTACCTCGCCGCGCCCGAACCCCCCGCGGAGGGCGGCGAAGAGGCGGGCGGCGGCGCCGCGCGGAACGATGGGGGCCGGCTCGCCCAGATGTACCGGGCCGCCGCCGTGAAACGCGACCGGTGGGCGAGACGGTACCTCGATTTTCTCGATTGGCTGCGCGGCCAGCGTGATTATGCAAGCGGAATCGCCGACCCGGTGGCGCGCGACCGCCTGATCGGCGCCATCGACTCAGCGCGCGACGCATGGAACGCGTTCGCCACGCCGGCCGACGATGCGGCCGCCGACGCGAAGCTCGGCGAACTGCGCGGCAGCGTGGAGGCCGCCCGCGGTCCCGCGCCCGACGCGGGTGCCAGACGGGCGGCTCCCGAGGCCGCCGAGGCCCCCGCGCCGGACGACGCCGACACCGACGCGCTCCTTCCCGGCGCGGTCCACGCGCGCATCGCCGCGGCTCGCGTCGCGCGGAGCTTCTACGCCTGGACGATGGGCGCGCTGGTGTACCTGCTGGTTGTGCTGATCGGGTTGCAAGAGACGTGGGGGACGAACCCCAGCTTTGGTGCGGATTTCCTGGGGGACTACCTCGGCCTGGCCAAGTGGGTCATCGGCGCCAACACCGCGGCCATCGCGGTGATCACGGCGTTCGCGACGCAATGGGCGCTGCCGTGGCTGGGCGGTGGGGCAGGGGGCACCGCGCCCGTTGCCCCGGACGCGGCGGCCGAGTCCGCGCCGCTGGCTTCACGGGGGCTTCTCAGGCGCTTCTGACGCCCGATCCGGCAGATCCGGCAAAAGACCTGTTTCACGCAGAGGAAGCAGAGAAGCAGAGGCAGCAGAGAAGAATCCCTCTGCTTCCTCTGTTCCTCTGCTTCCTCTGCGTGAGATTTTGCCGTCGTTCCCGTCGAGGATTCAGGAGGACGGTGCCTGGAACCGAACACTGGGAAGGGCTGACCGCGGCACTTCCGTCGTCACCGGGCGCGGAATAGCTTGCGGTCCCTGGCGCGGCGCACCGGCGGGTGCCCGCGCCAGGGGCCGTCCCACATCCGTATCCGATTCTGGCCGCGCACTCCCACTCCAGCGCATTCGACGTCCGTCCGCCGATCTCCAAGGCACATTCCCCCTCCCACCGTTCATCATCCGCCGCACACGCCGGAGGCGCCATGAGCAGCAACGCACGCTCGTTCGTGATCGGGATCCCCGTCTACCAGGGGGTGGACCTGATGGACGTGGCCGCCCCGCGCGAGATGTTCAGCTGGATGGGCGAGAACTGGAGCGCGCAGGGAACGGTGCGGGTGCTGTGCGTGGCCGAGCGCGTGGAGCTGGTCACCACGCGCGACGGGTTCAGGATTCTTCCCGACGCCACCTTCTGCCAGGTGCCGCGCGTGGACCTGCTGTGGGTGCCCGGCGGCGACGTGGACGCCCTGCAGCGCGAGATGCAGAACCAGGCGTTCCTGGGCCACCTGCGCGCGTGGGCACGCACCGCGCGCTGGGTGACCTCGGTGTGCGAGGGGGCCATGCTGCTGGCCGCCGCCGGGCTGCTGACCGGCTACCAGGCCACCACGCACTGGAACTTCCTCCACTGCCTGGCCGAGTACCCGGTGGAGGTGATCGGCGGCGACGGCTATTTCCCGCGCTTCTGGGTGGACGACCGCAAGCCCGGCCCGGTGCGCGTGACCGGCGCGGGGATCTCGGCCGGGCTGGACGAGGCGCTGGAGCTGGTGCGGCGGATCGCCGGGCAGGCGGTGGGCGACCAGGTGCAGCAGGTCACGCAGTACTATCCCGATCCCCCCTTCCTGGCCCCCACGCCCGACCTTTCCGGGTGCCCGCTGGACCCGGCGTGAAGCGTGCGGTGGCGCGGCGTGGGGGAAGCAGCGCCCGGTCCGCGTGACGGCGGGCCCGCGCCGGTGTAGCTTCCCCCGCCGCCCGCGCCGAATGGATGGACCGGGCCGACCGACACGACCGCAGCCGAACCGCTTCCATGGATCCACGGGTACTCGACGCCGCCCGCGCGGCGTTCCCCTCCACCGCCGGCACCGTGATGCTGGGCGCCGTGGTGCACGACGGCCAGTGCACGCCCGAGCCGATCGTGCGCGTGCCGCTGGCGATGATCAACCGCCACGGGCTGATCGCCGGTGCAACGGGCACGGGCAAGACCAAGACGCTGCAGCTGCTGGCCGAGCAGCTCTCCGCCGCGGGCGTGCCCGTGCTGGTGAGCGACGTGAAGGGCGACCTGAGCGGCATCGCCGCGCCGGGCGAGCCCAGCGACCGCGTCACCCAGCGCGCGGCCGAGACGGGGTTCGGTTGGCACCCGGCCGGCTTTCCGGTCGAGTACCTCAGCCTGAGCGGCAAGCTGGGCGCGCAGCTGCGGGCCACCGTCAGCTCCTTCGGCCCGCTCCTGCTGGCCAAGGTGCTGGGGCTGAACGAGACGCAGACCAGCGTGCTCACCCTGGTCTTCAAGTACTGTGACGACAAGGGGTTGCTGCTGCTGGACTTCAGCGACCTGCGCGCCGTCCTCCGCTGGCTTTCGGACGAAGGGGCGGACGAGCTGAAGGAGTACGGCGGGATGAGCAAGGCCACCGTGGGCGTGCTCCTGCGCGAGATGGTGGAGCTGGAGAGCCAGGGCGCCGAGGACTTCTTCGGCGAGCCCGAGTTCGAGCTGGACGACCTGATGCGCACCACGCCCGACGGCCGCGGCCTGGTCTCGGTCCTGGAGCTGCGCGACGTGCAGGACCGGCCGGCGATGTTCAGCACCTTCATGCTGTGGATGCTGGCGCGGCTCTACGGCCAGCTCCCCGAGGTGGGCGACGTCGACAAGCCGAAGCTGGTCTTTTTCTTCGACGAGGCGCACCTCCTGTTCGACAACGCCAGCAAGACGCTGCTGCAGCAGATCGAGCAGACGGTGCGGCTGATCCGCTCCAAGGGCGTCGGCGTCTTCTTCGTCACCCAGAACCCCAAGGACGTGCCGAACGACGTCCTGGGCCAGCTCGGCCACCGCATCCAGCATGCGCTGCGGGCGTTCACCGAAGACGACGAGAAGGCCCTGCGCGCCGCCGCGCGGACCTTTCCCAAGACCAAGCTCTACGACATCGAGGAGACGCTGACCACGATGGGGATCGGCGAGGCGCTGGTGAGCACGCTGAGCCCCAACGGTGTCCCCACGCAGCCCTTCGCCACGCGCATGATCCCGCCGGCCAGCCGGATGGGCCCGCTGACGGACGACGAGCTGGCCCGGCGCTTGGCCGCCAGCGAGCAGGTGAAGGAGTACGCGCAGGACGTCGACCGCCACAGCGCTCGCGAGATGCTGGAGCAGCGCTTCGCCGGCGACGGTGGGGCGGTGGACCCTCCGCAGCCCGATGCCCCGCCGCCGCCGCCGATGCCGAGCTACGCGCAAGGCTATCCGCAGACGCCGCAGGGCCAGCCCCAGCCCGGCTATCCGCCGACGCAAGGGTACCCGCAGACGCCGCCCCCCGGCTACACCCAGGCCCCGCCGCCCGTGCCGGGCGGCTACACGCAGGCGCCCCCGCCGATGCCCGGCGGATACGCGCGGCAGGGCGGCCACGCGCACACGCCGCCTCCGCCTCCTCCCCCACCTCCCGCGCAGAAGCGGGGCAGGGCACCGAAGGAGGAGCCGGGGATGCTGGAGACGGTCCTGAAGTCGTCGGTGACGCGATCAGTCGCGACGACGATCACCCGCGGGCTGATGGGGGCGCTGCTGGGCGGATCGGGAAGGTCTCGGCGGCGGCGCGGCGGGTTGTGGTAGATGGAACGAGCGACGGCCCGGTGGCGAATCCCACCGGGCCGTCGTCTTATGTTCGGCCTTCAGCTATGAGCGTGGCTTCGCGATCCGGTTCTTCGTGACGGGCGTGGTAGATAACGCACTGTCCTCGCCCGTCTCCGAGCGCCGTGCCTGGTGCTCGTAAGCTAGCGCGTTCAGGAATAGCCCCACGAGCACGATTCCGAAAATTGCCTCGCACGCGACTGCGATTCGCGCCGTGTCGGTCAACGGGACGATGTCTCCATACCCTACCGTCGTGAGCGTCACCGCACTCAGGTACAGCATTCGCCCAAATGTGTGCAAATCCGCGCCGTAATTCAGCCCGCCCGCGAGCTGACGAAGCTTCAGGACGCGGTCGTTGATGCTACGTGTGGCTATGAAGTAGTTGTCTGGCTTCAGCGCGCGTTCCACGGGGGTAGCCTCGCATTCCGCCGCGTCGCCACATTTGGCCGTCAGGTCAAAGCCCTCGCTGTACTCCGTGGTGAAGCGTGGCGGGTCGAACGCCATGTCCTTGGTTATTGTGTAATGGTCCATCCCGCCAAGATAGAAGTCGAGACCTTTGTGAGTGCCGTCGGGAAAGTCCACGCCAGCCACTAGCTCGGGCCAGAAATCATCCGGTCCATACCCGGCATAATAGTGGATCTCCGCAGGCTTGCTCCCGTACACCTGCTCCAACGCCGCGGAGAGGCGGGGCGTGATCACGACATTCGCCCATGCTTCTACGTCGTGTTCGAACGCCTCATGATCGCGCTTGTACATCGCTTCGTGCCGGATCGTGCTGTGATAGAACGATTCTCCCGGCAGGCAGGTGTAGAATACCGCAAATAGAGGGATCAGGAGCATATAGAATCCGCCCCAGATGATGCTCGGCACTTTCGCGAACACCGCGGACGTCCGGCGGGCGGCGTTGAACGACTGAGTTCCCGCGTTTCGATGTTGGGATTTCATTTGGAGGGCGCTGATCATCACAAGAGGATTTCTGTCCAACAACCCTGTCACGGCTGTCCTTGCAAAGTGGCAATGCGCCGGCTCCGCATCTCGGGAGGTGCTATCAGCAGCACCACGTTGCGGCGCGGTTAGTTTCCTGCGACGAATGGAGCACCTTCAAAAACTCCAACTCCAGCGCACCGCGAAAAGATCGTCGCTCCCGGCGGGCGGCGCGTCGGTGGAGTTGAGCATGTATTCGGCGCGGAGCTCGGTGGTGCGGCCGAGACGGTAGCCGGCGGCGAGCTGGAGGCGGTCGACGGGGTAGTCCCAGCGCTCCCGGCCGCCGGCGCCGTTGTCGACCTTGTCGAAGCGGATGCCGCTGTAGCGCGCGGCGGCGAACAGGCCCGCCGTCAGCTTCACCTTGCTCTCCAGGTAGAACGACACGTCGCGCGGGTAGTCGGCCAGGTTCGGCACGTCCCACGTGTCCAGCAGCAGCTCGCCGCGCGCCTCCACCGGGCCGCGCGCGAAGGTGCCTTCGAAGCCCCACAGCACCTGCTTGTAGTGGTCCACACCCTCGCCCGGGGGGAGCGGGTTGAGCGTGGTCTGGTCCTGCAGGTAGCTGCCGCGGTCGTAGCTCACCCCCAGCCGCAGCTCGGGGATCACCTTCACCTCGGCGTGGGCGACGTACGACGGGCCGTGCTCCCCCGCGCCGATGCTGTTCCACTCACCGGGCTCGGAGCTGGGCGCGCTGTTCATCACCGCCGCGCGGGCGGAGAGCGCCTTCCAGCCGCCGGTCAGCATCGCCCCCACCTGGTACGGCGCGGCCCACACCGGCGGGGCGCCGAGGTGGCGGAAGATCTCGGGGCGGTTCTTCCAGGTCTGGAACCCCGCCGGCCCCGCGGTGATCGCCGTCGTCGAGACGACCGTGCGGTAGTCGTACGGCAGCGGCGGGCGGATGAACGCCTCCTGCGCCGGCGACGCGTGCCGCTGCGGCCACCCGCCGAACGGCGAGACGAACTTTCCGGCCTGGATCGACAGGTTGGCGGAGGGGAGCGGCGTCACCCGCAGGTACGCCTGCTCGATGCGCCCGCGTAGCGGACGGTCGGCCGGCGCCTCGCCGCGGTCGGCGCGCAGCTCCACGCTGCCGAACACGCGCTGCCCCGCGAACACGTCCACGAACAGGCTGGCGCGCAGGTTGGCGAACGCATCCGTCGCGTCGATCAACCCGCGGTACTGGTCGCCGGGGACGAATCCTTCCACCTCGATCCGCCCGCTCGGCGTCACCTGCAGCGACCCGTCCGGCGAAGTCCACCCGATCCCCAGCTCTTCGAAGGTGGGCAGGTTCTGCGCGTGCGCGGGCACGGCGCCGCCCAGCGCCAGCACGGCCGCCAGCACGGCTCCCGCCACCGTCGCCCCCGCGGACGGCGATGGGTTGGGCGAGGACGATGCCGAGCCGTCCGCGCCGCCCGGTGCGGACACCGTCTCCGCCCGGTCGTCCACCGCGGGGGTCTCGCGGAGGGAGCGGATGGTGTAGACCTGCAGCGGGGCCGAGATCCCCTTGAAGCTGCGCGGGCCCAGCGGCTCGGCGTCCACCGCCGTCTCCAGCTGGGCCAGGAACGGCTCCACCACCAGGATCTGCCCCGGCCCCGCCTGGTCACACAGGCGCGAGGCGATGTTCACGCTCTCGCCCAGCACCGTGTAGTTCAGCCGACCGGGCGAGCCCATGTTCCCGGCCACCGCGTCGCCGCAGTTGATCCCGATCCCCACGCCCATCGGCGGCTCGCCGCGGGCGCGGCGGTCGCGGTTCACCGCCTCCATCGCGCGGCGGATCCCCAGCGCGGCGCGCACGGCGCGGTCGGCGTCGCTCCCGCGCGACATGGGGGCGCCGAAGACGGCCATCAGCTCGTCGCCCACGAACTTGTCCACCACGCCACCCTCGGCCTCCACCGCGTCGCTGGCGCGCTCCATGAACTCGTTCAGCAGGGCGATCACCCGCTGCGGCTCCATCCCCTCGGTCATCGCCGTGAAGCCGCGGATGTCGGCGAAGAGCGTACTGACCCGCCGCGTCTCGCCGCCCAGCAGGATCTCGCCCTTCAGCAGCTCGTCGGCGATGTCGCGCGAGACCACCTTGTCCAGCACGCCGCGGTAGCGCTCCTTCAGCATCAGCCCTTCGGTCATCTCGTTGAAGGCGCCGGCCAGCGTGCCCAGCTCGTCGCGGCTGGCGGCCTCCACGCGCACCTCGTAGTCGCCCGCGGCCACCCGCTCGGTCGCCGCCACCAGCGCGCGCACCGGCCGCGCGAAGCCGCGGGAGAGGACGATGGCCAGGATCACCGCCAGCCCCAGCGCGCCCAGCCCGGCCAGGAGCGCCGCCCGCTGGATGCTCTCGAACGGCCCCAGCACCCCGTCCAGCGGGAAGGCGACCACGCGCCACACGTCGCGCATCCCCGCGCCGGCCGAGACGCGGTCGGCGCGGAGGAGGAAGCGGCGCCCCCGCCAGTCCACCCGCCGCGCCTGCCGCACGCCGGCCATCGCCACCATCGCCGAGTCCAGCCCCTTCCGCGCGGCGCTGGTGGCCGCCACGCACCCGCCGTCGGCCACGAAGCACACCTCGGCGCCGATCGCCTGGCCGGCCTCGCGCGCCATCGAGTCGGTGACGGCGGTGCCGAGCGTCATGGTTCCCAGCACGGTGCCGAACGGGTTGGCCACCAGCGTGGTGTAGACGGCGAACAGCCGGTGCTCCACCAGGTGGTAGCCGAAGGTGGCGGTGCCGGTGTCCGACGCCAGCAGCCAGCGCACCAGCGGAGCGGGCACGCCGGCGTCGGGGCGGGGAAGGATGCGCGGGCCCAGCGCCGAGCCCACCGGGTTCCCCGATGCGTCGGTGTAGGCGTGCAGGGTGAGCGCCGGGGGGCGGAGCGCCAGCGTGATCTCGTAGTCGGTGGCCAGCACCAGCGTGTCGACGCTCCCGTTCATCAGCGCGTCGTCCAGCGCGGCGTAGATGCGGTTGGACTGCACCCAGCGGTTGACGTCGCTCGCCAGCCCCTCGCGCACGTCGCGCTCCTGCTGCGCGAACACGCGCCGCGACTGTTGCAGCGAGCGCCGCAGCGCCACGGCCACCTGCCGGTGCGTCTGCACGCGGATGGTGGCCACGGTCACCAGCAGCAGCAGGCCCACCGTGCCGGCCAGCGCCAGCAGCAGCTTGGCGGCGAACGAGTGGCGGATGCGGTCGAGCCCGGAGGGGAAGCGAGTCACGCTCGAGAGGCGGCTAGAGGCGCACGTCCACCCGCGCCGCGCCGCTGGCGGGCACGGTCACGTCCACCACGCGCTGCCCGCGGTCGAAGTCCCACACGGCCAGCCGGTAGCGCCCCGGCGGAACCCCGGCGATGGAGAAGCGGCCGTCCGCCCCCACCTGCGCGTGGAACGGGTTCTCGACCACCAGCACCGCCGAGCGCATCCACTGGTGGATCTCGCAGTACACCTTCACCACGCCCGGCTTGTCGAACACCACGGTGCGGCTCTCGCCCCGGGGGTAGCGCCCCAGGTCGAAGCGCTTGGTGCTGGAGTACGAGAACACGTTGTGGAAGAAGGGGTCGCGATTGGGGAACTCGACACTCGTGCCGACGGGGATCACCAGCACCGGCGGCTGGAACGAGGTGTCGCGCTGGCTGAGCCGCGGCCGCTCGCCGGCCGGCGCGCGCGCGCCGGCGACGGGGCCGACCAGGAACGCCACGGCGGGGACGCTCCCCACGCGGTGCGCGGCGCCGCCCCCCTCGCCGGGGTAGCGGTTGGCCACCCGCCGCGGCGCCGACGGCGACAGCGTCAGGTGACCCTCGATGCTCCCCAGCGCGGCGGACGGGCGGACGGCGGGCGCGGCGTGGGGACGGGCGGCGGCCGCGGCGGTCAGCAGCAGCAGGGCGGCGCCGGGCGCGGCAAGTCGAAGTCGGAGCACGGGATCGGGCCTCCGGGAGAGCCGAAGGGGCGGGGAAGGACGGCCGCGGACCAACCGCCGTCGACACAGGGGGGATGGATGTCGTCACAAATATAGGAACGGACGGCGTGCACGCCAATGGAGCCGCCGCATCCCCCGGCCGTACGTCTACGCCCGCCGCCGGGCCCCCGGATCGCATTCCCCCGCCCGCCGATCCCTCGCGGAGATCGGCGAACGGCCGGTGGGCCGTGCGGCGGACGGGGACACACGCCGCGCCGCTCGTCCCCCATCCCTCTCCGCGCGACCTTCCGCGTGCACCGCATCCCGCCGCGGCACCGGAAGGTGACGCGGATGCGGATCGCGTCGTCAAAATCATACCATCGCGCAGTACAGGCCGGAATAGGACAATTTCACAAGCCTTGTCAGCGGCATGGGAGTTGTAGTATTGTAAGCGCCTTCAGCGGCGCATCCGATCCATTCGCGTCCTGCTCCACGCCCTCTCCGCGCGCGGAATACACCTGTTTTCTCGGCTTGCGCCTGCCGGGCGCATCCCCCAACTACCCTGAATGCGGCGTTTCCCGAGGTTTTCGGGGCGCGGCATCACACACCGCCCCGATTCCGTTTGGCGACGAACTCTACCCCACCCCTGCGCCGTCCGGCCGCACCACTCCGTCACGGCTGCACCACTTTGCACCACCCGCGCACCGGAGCAAGCCGGGCGCACCCGGGGGCCCACCCCACCCACCGACCCACCTTCTGGAGCATCGATGCAGCGTAAGACGGCAGCGGTTTTCGGATTCGTGGCGGCCACGGCCGCCCTGGTGTTCGCCGCGTGTGACCGCGGCGGGCCCGACGTGACGGCCCCGCGCGCGGCCGTGGCCGCCCCCCGCGGCGCGGCTTCGCAGGACCTGGACGGCACCCCCGACCTGGTGGTGAACACCAACACGCTGGCCAGCTCGTGGAACGTGCGCGAGGAAGACTTCGTGGAGGGTCAGTGCAGCGTGGAGGAGGGGCACATCCCCACCGGCACGCACCGCTCCCTGCGCTTTTCGGTGCTGATCGAGAACCACGGCGACGCCGACCTGTACGTGGGCGACCCGCTGGCCCACATGGACCCCAACGGCGACGGCGACTTCAGCGACCAGGACGGGCTGTTCGAGTTCGCCAGCTGCCACAAGCACTTCCACTTCCGCAACTACGCCAGGTACGAGCTGCTGCGCGTGAACGCCGACGGCAGCTACGGCGCGCCGGTGCAGAGCCGCAAGCGGGGCTTCTGCATGCTCGACACCACGCCGACGAAGACCGACGAGGCGTCGCCCAAGGGGCGCTACTACATGAACTGCGGCAACCTGACCATCCACGGCAACCAGGGGATCAGCACCGGCTTCGGCGACGAGTACGTCAAGCAGCTCCCCGGGCAGCTCTTCCTGCTCAGCGACCCCAACGAGCCGGTGGCGCCGGGCACCTACGTGATCCGGGTGACCGCCAACCCGCCCTTCACCGCGCAGAACGGCGAGGTGTGCCCGGTGAAGGACTCGGCGGGCTTCTGCCACATGTTCAAGGAGTCGAGCTACACCAACAACGTGGGCGAGGTGCGCATCGTGATCCCCGACCGCGTGGGCCGCACCGGCTACGGTCCGGGCGCCGGGCAGTACAAGGAAGAGCTCGACGCGGCGCACCACCCCGAGGCGCACAACCACTGAGCCCGGCCTGATCGTTTCCGGGCGGCCGCCGCGGGACCGGCGGCCGCCCTGCCGAGCGTGCCACGCCCACCCGGGCCCGCGCGGCACCCACGTCCCGAATGATTCCACCCCCATGGAGGTTGCAATGAAAGGACGGATGGTGCTGTCGATCGTGCTGGCGGGCTGCGCGCTCGCGGCATGCGAAGCGTCGAACGGCGTGGTGAACGCGCCCAGCGGCCCGCGCGCGGGCCGCGCGCAGGACCTGGACGGAACGCCCAACCTGGTGGTCGACGCCGCCAAGCTGGCCAGCAGCTGGGTGGTCACGCACGAGAACCTGACGCCCACGCTGTGCTCGGTGGTCGAGGGCGACGTGCCCCCGGGCGAGCACTACCTGCTGCGCTTCACCGTCACCACCCCCAACATCGGTGACGCCGACGTGTTCATCGGCGATCCGCTGGCGCACATCGACCCCAACGGCGACGGCAGCTACGCCGACAGCGACGGGCTGTACGAGTTCGCCAGCTGCCACCACCACTTCCACTTCCGCAACTACGCGCGGTACGAGCTCTTCCCGGTGCTGGCCAACGGCTCGCTCGGCACGCCGGTCAAGGCGCGCAAGCGCGGCTTCTGCATGATCGACACGACGCCGTTCAACAACGGCGACGGCGGCACCACGCCCTGGGTGTACCGCAACTGCGGCACCCCCGAGTTCTCGGGCTTCCAGGGGATCAGCGTGGGCTACGCCGACACCTACGTGAAGGCGCTGGGCGGGCAGTACTTCGTGCTCGACGACCCGGCCGAGCCGGTGCCGGCGGGCGACTACATCCTGCGCATCACGGTGAACCCGGGCTTCGCGAAGGTGACCGGGCAGCCGTGCCCGGTGTACGACCCGGCGGCCGGCCTGTGCCACAACTTCGCCGAGAGCAGCTACAGCGACAACGTGGGCCAGATCCGCCTCACCATCCCGGACCGCACCGGCAAGACCGGCGGCTCCATCAAGACCGCCGAGGACGGGATCGACGACGAGAACCGCCCGACGAGCTGATTTCCTTCGGCGCGACGGTGTGATTGGCGGCGGCGCGGGCTTCGGCCCGCGCCGCCTGGTATTTGTACGGGTGCGTGAACGCGTTGGTGCGGCGATGCGGAGGGGCGGAGGCCATCGTGCGGAGAGGACGGACGATCCCCGCGGCGCGCAGAGCGAAGGCGGGCTTCCCGCGGTTGCGGCGGCGGGCTTCAACCCGCCGGCGTCGCCGCGTCCTTCAATACAGCCGCGACAGCCAGTGCACCACGTTCAGCGCGAACTGCTGGTCGTCGGTGCCGGGGACATTCATCCCCATGTGGATCGTCTCGCGGCCGGGGATGGCGACCACCTGCGCGCTCAGCATCGCGGCCTCGCCCAGCACCACCACGCGCCCGGCCCCGAAGGGGAGCGCCACCCCCTGCGCCCGCCCCGCGGCCGAAGCGAAGCGCGCCTCGGCCACGGGGCGCATCTGCATCGCCACCACCGTGGTGTCGCGCGCGCCGCCGGCCCGCACCGCGGCCGCGACGCTGTCCACCAGGCGCTGGCGGAGGGCGGCCTGGGCCTGCATCTCGTCGCGCGTGGGAGGGGCGCGGTCCTCGGCGGTGGGCGAGAGCCGCAGCAGCACCGCCGCGCCGGCCGGGATCGAGAGCGACTGCCCGGTGAAGCTCAGCACGGTCGACACGCGCTCGCCGGCGCCGCGCCCCTCCAGGATCGGGTGCCGCCCGAGGAGCCCGTTCTCGCGGGTGAAGCGGAGAAAGCTCTGGCTCTCGGCCCAGAGGCCCGGGGTGGTGTCGCGGGTGAAGCCCTTGCTCATCCCCACGCCGAACTCCATCGCCAGCGCCTCGGCGGCGGCCCCGAACGGCGCGTGGTCGGCGATCAGCAGCAGGCTGCCGCCGCCGCGCACCCATTCGCGCAGCGCCGCGCGCTCGCTGGCCGTGAACGCGGGATCCGACACCG
>DASSME010000418.1:0-2877 GCA_035689035.1 Longimicrobium sp.
GACGCGAACGCCGCCACGCCGATCGACCACCCCAACTACGCGGGGTACCTGGCCATCTTCGGCCACGGCGAGTGCATCGGCGGGCCGGGGCACTGCGCGGTCCCCGAGCGGGGGCGGTGGGACCTGCGCCCGCGCAGCCACGACACACCCCGCAACCACCGCGTGAACGTCACCCGCGCCGCCCGCCGACTGATCGACGCCGGGGCCGGCTCGCTGCAGGTGACGCTGGTGACGGTGGGGGTGGACTACTGCGAAGACGCCGACCTGCTGCGGCTGGAAGGCGTTTCCCTGAACTTCCTGGACTAGCGCCGAAGGGATCACGGACATGGCCACCTACCGAATCCATCCGGCGATCGGCATCGCGCGGCTGGGGAACAGCCCCGACGCCTTCTACATCGCCCCCGAGGCCCCCGCCGCGCCGCCCACCGCCTGCGACGCCGACGGCAACCCCGTCCTTTCGCCCGACGGGCAGGGCGAGGTCCCCGTCGAGCGCTACAAGGACGCCGAGGGGCGCGTCAAGCGCCAGGCCGCGCGCTTCCAGGTGTGGGTGTACGACGAGGAAAGCCCCGGCGGGCGCCCGCTGCGGATGGGCGACCCCGTGGCCGGCGGCGGCAACCAGGGGAAGCTGGTCGACATCCAGTGGCGGGTGTGGCTCGCCAACAAGAAGGCGAGCTGGTACGAGTTCCAGCAGCTCGAGGGCGAGCACGGCTACGCACCCGGCCATCCGCGCCGCAACGCCGACGTCACCGCCGACGAGGCGCGGCAGAAGCTGATCATCGACCCCGGCCCGCGCACGGTGAACTGCACCGACACGACCGCGGCCTCGTTCGACCGCGACGGCGGCGACCTGTACGCCACCGTCTTCCCGCCGCCGCTGCACCCCTGCGCCATCGACACCCTGGGCGAGCTGAAGACCGACCAGCCAGGCCGCCTGCTGGTGCTGGGCGGCCACGGCAACTCGGGGAGCTGGAAGTACCAGGACTTCGGCCAGCCGCGCATCGACGACTACGCCAACAACGACGGCTGGTTCGACGACACCAGCGACGGGCCGGTGATGGCGCGGCTGGTGATGTACATGGACGAGGTGAAGGGGAACCGCTACATCGACGTGGAATACCCGGCGTGGGTGGTGTGCGGCTATCCGCGCTACGTCCCCGAGATCCTGGACATGGTGACGCTGGAAGACGTGGTGGAGGACCTCTCCATCCGCGAGTTCGCCACGCGCACCGACCTGTACGGCACCTCGGGCACCTTCGCCTGCCCGCAGACCGTGGACGTGAACGACCCCGGCGCGCTGGAGATGTGGCGCGCGGGGCGGCTGCAGTGGAACCCGGACCATCGCCCCTGGTTCTACCGCGACGTCTGGCCGATCCTCTTCCGCCCCGACGAGTTCAGCTACCTGAGCGACATCCTGGGGCTCTCCAACTTCCCCCACAACCAGTCCACCCGCGGCACCTTCGACCCCGACAAGCTCTCCGTTCCCCCCGTGGTGACCGAGGAGCCGCTGCGGCGGTGCGAGGCGCGCGCGGTGGAGCGCTTCCGCGCGGGCGAGCTGTTCGTGGAGGCGCTGGAGCCGGTGCTGGAGCTGCTCGGCAAGGAGGCCCGCGCCCAGCTGCGGGGCACGGACGGCGCCGCGCCCCGCCTCTCGCGCCTCCTGCGCGCGGCCGTCCCCGCCGCGGCGAACGAATCCGGAGACGTGCCGGGCGGCGATCCCAAGCGCGAGCTGGCCGCGGCCGTGCGCGCCTGGGTGCGCGCGGTGGAGGCGGCGGCGCGCGCCCACCCGCCCCACGCCGCGCCCCCCGGCGCGGGTGAGGGCGCGTACGAGACGACGGACGCGCTGGCCGGCGCCGGCACCACCGCGCAGCCCCGGGCCTCGGCCGAGGCGTCGGAGCCGCGCCACGCGGGGGTGGAAGAGGCGGATGCGGCCGCGGCCGCGCCGGAAGCGGGGGTGGAGGGCGACCGGCCGCTCCCGGGCGGGATCGACGCCTACCTCGCCGCCCTGCGCCAGCTGGGCGGCCAGGCCGACGTGAAGCGCGCGGCCGACGCGCTGGAAGACCGCGTCCGCGAGATCCTGGAGATCCCCGTCGACGAGGTGGAGGACGAGGAGGAGAAGGGCGACGCGGCGCGCGCCTCCGACGACCTCAACCAGCACCTGCGCACCGCCGTCGCCGAGCAGCTGAACAAGCTCGAGAGCGGGCAGCTGCTGCTGGCGGCGCGGCAGCGCTGCATCGAGGCCAACACCTTCGACCCGTACCGCCCGTACCGGCGCTTCCTGTTCGAGCTGCTGCGCCAGCCGGGCGAGGAGAACCGCTTCTTCTCGGGCGGCAACCCCGACGGGCGCACCCACAACCTGCCGCTGATGCCGCTGCTGGCGGGCGACAACCCGATCTCCAACACCCTCCCGTCCAAGTTCCTGCGGCTGACCGACTACCAGTACTTCGTGCTGCGGCAGTGGATGCTGGGGCTGTTCTACAACGAGAAGCTGGAGGGGTGGAGCGACCCCAACCCGTGGCAGCCGTACGCCGGGTGGGTGAACCGCACCGGGCGCGACCTGGACCGCGCGGTCCTCTCCGGCATCCTGGGCGGCGCCTTCTGCCCGGGGGGCGAGGTGGGGTGGATCATGCGCAACCCCGCCGTCTACCACGAGCCGTACCGGCTGAAGGCCGACCCCGCCTTCTACGCCTTCCAGGAGACGGCCGCCAACCAGAGCTTCGGCATCGGGACCGAGGTTTCCTTCACCTCGTACATCGGCACCTCGCTCTCGCAGGACGACGACTTCGCCCGCGGGCTGCAGCCGGGCGACGTCACCAAGCACATGTCGGTGCCCTGGCAGGCCGACTTCAACGAGTGCAGCACGCAGGACATCAACGTCACCTA
>DASSME010000419.1:0-2081 GCA_035689035.1 Longimicrobium sp.
AAGCAACGGCAGAATAAGCCGGCGTCGTCCGCTCCGCAACCCTTTCGTCGGGTGGCGCAGGGCCGCTCGCGGGGCGGATCGGCGCGTTGCGCCTTGCGTTGCGGCCGCCCGCACCGGCATCTTGCGTCCCGCCGGAGTTCGCCGCCCGAGGGGTTTTGGGACGGCGAACGGACAAATGGATGCCCGGGCACTCCGCCGCGGTTCGTTCCGGACCGCGCTTCCCCTGAACACCACGCCGTGCGCAAGATCGATCCGCGCAAGTTCCAGCGCGCAACCCGCACCACCACCAAGGACATCAACCGCCAGATCGTCCTGAACCTGGTGCGCGAGTACCAGCCGATCTCGCGGGCCGACCTGGCGCGCCGCATGGAGGTGGCGCGGGGGATCGTCACGCCCCTGGTCAACGAGCTGATCGAGCACGGGCTGCTGGTGGAGGGGGCCACCGGGGCCAGCCCCCGCGGCCGCAAGCCCACCCTGCTGCACGTGCGCTCGCACGACCGGCTCACCGTGGCGGTGGACGTCCGGCTTTCCGAAACGCAGATCATGCTGGCGGACTTCAGCGGCCGCGCGCTGGCCACCGAGCTGCTGGCGACCCCCGCCCGGCCGGACGCGCTGGTGCAGGCGCTGGCGCTGCGCATCCGCCGCCTCCTCGACGCGCACGCCGCCGACGGCGAGTGCCAGGGGATCGGGATGGCCGTGCCCGGGATGGTGGACCGGACCACCGGAAAGCTGGTGAACGCCCCCACCCTGGGCTGGCGCGACGTGGACCTGCGCGGCGCGCTGGAGAAGGCCGTCGAGCTCCCCGTGCACGTGGAGCGCGACGCCGTGGCCTGCGCCCTGGCGCAGATGTGGATGGGCCAGGGCGCCGCCGACGGGCAGGACAGCTTCGCCTACGTCACCTTCAGCGACGGCGTGGGCGCCGGCCTGGTGGTGGGTGGCCACGTGGTGCGCGGCCACCGCGACGCCGCCGGCGAGTTCGGCCACATCCCGCTCGCGCTCGACGGCCCCGCCTGCCTTTGCGGCTCGCGCGGGTGCTGGGAGGCGTACACCTCCAACCCCGCCGTGGTCGCGCGCTACCTGGGCCGCGAGCTGGCCACCCGCGACAGTTATACGGAGGTCCGCCGGTCGCGCCTGACCGTGGCCGACGTGATCGCCCGCGCCCGCGCCGGCGACACGGCCGCGCGCACCGCGCTCGAGACCACGGGGCGCTACATGGGGCTGGGGCTGGCCGCCATCGTCAACGCGCTGAACCCCGCCCGCATCGTGGTGGGTGGCGAGATCGCGGCCGCGTGGGACCTGATCGGGCCGCAGGTGCAGGAGGCGCTGGCCGAGCGCACCCTCACGCAGGGCGCCGCCGCCACCCCCGTGATCCCCGAGCCGCACGACGAGCAGACCCGCCTCCGCGGCGCCGCCGCCCTCGTCGTCGCCCCCGTCTTCGCCGCGCCCAACATCGGCTGACCGCGTCGGGAGAACCCCGATCGCTCGAAACGGGCTTCCGCCGGACAGCGGAGGCCCGTTCGCACGCCCATATATAGGTGCCGGCCTGGACACGGCTCGTGCGGATAGTGGATAACTCGTTGCCCGAACGTGCGTTCGACCGGTACCAAGGCGCCGTGAAGGGGGTTGACCGCCGGCCGGGAACCGTGTATCATTGGCGCCCCGCTCGAAACGGAAGGGCAACGACCCCGCGACCCGGGGTTGACGACGGCCTTCCGGGCTTGTACCCTTAAAGGCTGTCGCCCAAACGCAGGAGCGGGGCGGCAGGGGTGGCGAAACGGAGCACTTCGCCCCTTGACGAAGAAGCCTAAATGGCTTAGATTGAACGAGTTAGCCGACGGCCCGCCCTGCAGGAAGTCCGAAAAGAAGTCACGGACGAGGGGTTGACGGAAGGGGCCGGCGGGGTTAGATTGAAGGGCTCGCTCGAAGATGGTGAGCGAGAGAGACGCAGCGAGCCGGGTGAAACTGGTTCGGATGCCATGAGCGGTCTTCAGGCCGCGCGAAGTTTGACAACCAGGGTGTTGGGGAGTGCTTGAACAGGGCGCCCCGTGGCACGCCTCGAGGCCTTCGGGTCCGAGGGGAGG
>DASSME010000420.1:0-13258 GCA_035689035.1 Longimicrobium sp.
CACGGACGGCCGGAGAGAGAACCTCGCCGCTAGCTTCCAGTTCGTCGACTCTGTTCATGAGCCACAATATGTAGTGGCGCTCGTGAACAAAGTCCACAATCTTCGTTTCCACCCCACTGAACGGTTACGCCGCGACTTCAGTCGCAAACTCCGACGCGGATGCCTCCTCGGACGCGGATGCCTCCTCGGACGCGGATGCCTCCTCCGACGCGGATGCCTCCTCCGACGCGGATGCCTCGCCCCCGCAAACTCCGACGCGGACGCATCCGTGCCCCACCAACTCGGACGCATCCATCCCCCGCGAACTCCGCCGTACCATCCCCGCGCTCCGCTCGCATGCCGCGCCAACCCTACGCCCCGTCCTTGCCGGCCTCCACGAGCAATCCGCCTCTCCAACCCTCCGGCCTCCACGTCTTCGACTGACCGCGGGGGATGCTGAGCGTCTTCCACGCATCGCCGGCGTAGTGCTTGGCGAGCAGGGTGATCATGCCGGTGTGCCCGGCGGTGTGCGCGAGCGAGCGGTTCAGCGCGCCGACCACCGTGAGCGCCTCGCCGCGGATGTGGATGGTGCGCAGCAGGTCGTCGGGCGTGAGCGCGGCGAGGGCGCCCTCCAGCGCGGACCAGCCGCCGGCCCAGATCGCCTCGATGTCGGCGCGCGTCTCGCCCGGGGCGATGATGAACTCGCCGTCGCGGTCGCGGTCGTCCTTCTCGCCGTCGGTGGTCAGGAACTCGGTGAAGCGCGAGCGCAGGTTGCCGCCCACGTGCTTCAGGTTGATGGCGATGCTGTTGGTCTCCGCGTCGGGCGCGGCGAAGAACGCGTCGTCGCCCACCTGCGCGGCGGCGCGCTCGGACAGGCGGCGCAGCGTGGTGAAGCGGTCGCGCAGGTCGCTCAGGTATTCGGTGCCGATGTCGGTCATCGTTCGGTCCGGTCCAGTGGTGAGAGCCCGGCCCCGGGGAGAGAACCGGGGCCGGGCGAATGAATTCGCTGCAACAACCACACGAAGTCCGCCTGCGCGGACTACCGGCCCCGGCGCGGCCGAAGTGACAGCGCACGGCACCTGGTTCCATGCCGTCCGCAGTTGAAGCCTCGCGCGGTTTGCGAGGCTTTTCGTCGTTGTTGCTGCGGCTTCAGCCGCCGGTGCGCTGCTGGTGGGTGCGCCGGGGCGAATGAATTCGCTGCAACAACCACACGAAGTCCGCCTGCGCGGACTACCGGCCCCGGCGCGGCCGAAGTGGCGGCGCACGGCACCGAGCTCCATGCCGTCCGCAGTTGAAGCCTCGCGCAGTTTGCGAGGCTTTTCGTCGTTGTTGCTGCGGCTTCAGCCGCCGGTGCGATGCCGGCGGCCGGCATCACCACCGGGTGGCCGCCGCCGGCGTGCGTCAGGCCGGGACGGCGACGGGTGAGCCGAAGAGCGCGTCGTAGGTGCCGTGATCGCGGATCTCCTCGGCGGCGGCGCGGACGGCCCGCATGGCGGCGTGCAGCAGGCGCGTGCCGACGCTGATGCGGCGCACGCCCAGCTCGGCCAGCTCCGCGACCGGCGGCACGTCGCGGTAGACGAGCACGTTCACCGGCAGCGGGCAGCCCTCCACCAGCGCGCGGATCTGCTCGCGGTCGCGCACGCCGGCGGGGAAGAGGCAGCTCGCCCCGGCATCGGCGTAGACGCGGGCGCGCTCGAGCGCGGCGTCCACTCGCCCGGCGGGATCGCCGACCTGGTGCAGGAAGACGTCGATGCGCGCGTTGATCACCGCGTCGGGCACGCCGGCGGCCGTGCACGCCTCGCGCGCGGCGCGCAGCCGCTCGGCCTGCTCGTGCGCGTCGCGGATGCCATCCTCGCCGGTCCCGTCTTCCAGGTTGAAGCCCACCGCGCCCGCCTCCAGCGCGCGGCGCACCGTCTCGGCCACGTCGGCGGGGGTGGCGCCGAAGCCCGCCTCCAGGTCGGCGGTGAGCGGGAGATCGGTCACCCGCGCGATCCGCTCGATCGCCGCGATCACCAGGTCGCGGGGTGTGTTCTCGCCGTCGTCGTAGCCGTGCGCCGCCGCCACGCCGCCGCTGGTGGTGGCGACGCAGCGGAAGCCCAGCTCCTGCACCAGCCGTGCGCTGGCCGGGTCCCACGCGTTCATCACCAGCAGCGGCTCGCCCTGGTGGTGGAGCCGCAGGAGCTCCGTGGCGAGCGCGGGTCGGATCGGCATCGGGTCTCTCCCGGCATTCGGGGGGGATGAAGGGGCCGCCACGGACGATGGTTCCCGCGCGGCCCCCGAGATTACCCGACGATGGACCGGCGTGGTAGGGCCAACCGCACGGGCCGAGATGGTGCCAAGCTCCGGACGGCGCCCACATCGATCCCCCGCGGCCGTTGAAGTCCGCGAAGGCGGACTGCGCGCCATTGTAGCCGCGACGCCGCGACTTCGGTCGCAAACCACCATTGGATCGGCGGATCGGCGGATCGGCGGTGCAGCGCCTTACATGCACGCCCGGATCGCGGCGGCCAGCTCCTGCATGCCGCGGCGGGTGGCGTGGCCGTTGAAGCCGGCGAAGCCCAGCAGCAGGCCGCCGCGCCCGCCGGGCTCGGTGCGATGGACCGACAGCGGCTCCACGTCCACCCCGCGGCGGGCGGCCTGGTCGCGCACGCACAGGTCGCTCACCCCCTCGGGGAGCCAGCCGAGCAGCCGCAGCCCGGCCTCGATCGGCGGCACCTCGAGCAGTCCGCCCAGCTCCTGCGCGGCGATGGCGCGGAAGAGCGACACGCGCTGCGAGTAGATGGCCCGCATCCGCCGCACGTGGCGCGCGAAGTGGCCCTGCGCGATGAAGTCGGCCAGCACCGCCTGCTCCAGCGCGGGGGGATAGCGGTCGGTGCCGCTGCGCAGCGCGCTCACGATGGGGACCAGCGCGTGCGGCACCACCATGAACCCCAGCCGCAGCGCGGGGCTGATCGTCTTGCTGAAGGTGCCCACGTACACCACGCGCTCCGACGGGTCGAGCCCCTGCAGCGAGGGGAGCGGCCGGCCGGTGTAGCGGAACTCGCTGTCGTAATCGTCTTCCACGATCCAGGCGTCGTTCCGGTCGGCCCACTCCAGCAGGGCGATGCGGGTGGGGAGGTCCATGGCGCCGCCCAGCGGGTGCTGGTTCGAGGGGGTGACGCACGCCAGCCGGGCCTCGGGCGCGCGCCGCATCCCCTCGTCCACGCGGATACCGCCGGGGCCCACGGGCACGGGCACCATCCGCGCGCCCACGCCCAGGAACGCGGCCTTCACCGCGCCGTAGCCCGGCTCCTCGACCCACGCGGTGTCGCCGGGGTCCAGCAGCGTGCGCGCCGCCAGCGACAGCGCCGGCTGGGCGCCGCCGGTCACGATCACCTGGTCGGGCGTGCAGCGCACCGCGCGCGCGGCGGCCACGTACTCGGCGATCGCCTGGCGCAGCGGCGGGTAGCCGCGCGGGTCGCCGGCGGCGAGCAGCTCCCGTCCGGACCGGCTCCAGCGCCGCGACAGCAGCTGTCCCCACAGCTCCGCGGGGAAGGCGTCGTGGTCCGGCACCCCCAGCCGGAACGGCCGCGGCCCGCCTTCGCGCCACACCCCCATCTCCGTCTTCGCCACCGCCGCCGCCGCGGCCGACACCCGCGCCGGCCGCCGCACCTCGGCCGTGGTGGGCGCCGCCGCCCCGTTCCCGTTCACCGGCGCCGCGACCCGCACCCGGCGCCCGTTCCCGTTCGCCCCGGGGGCGCCGGCGCGAGCGGCCGGCGTGCCATGTACGCGCAGGAACGCGTCGGGGAGGACGGCGACCACGCGCGTGCCGCCGCCCGCGCGCCCGGCGATCAGCCCCTCGGCGCGGAGCTGCTCGTAGACGGGGACCACGGTGTTGCGCGCCACGTCCAGGTCGTCGGCCAGCGCGCGCGTGGAGGGGAGCCGCGCGCCGGGCGACAGCCGGCCGGTGAGGATGGCGTCGCGCAGGCCGCGGTAGATCTGCTCCTGCAGCGGCTCGCGCGCCTCGGAAACGAGGGGGATCAGCAGCGAGGGTGCCTGGGTCGTCATGCGCCTTGCCACCTGACTTGGACCAGCGTGGATGGAGATGATTGGCCCAATTCACTGAACCAATCGTCCTCCAGCGTAATCGGGCCGGCGGCGCGGCGCCAGATCTTTTGCGTCCGCATCGACCGAAAGGCCGTAGCGGCGCCGATCGGCGGGGTCCCGGTCGAGAACCGCCCGCGGCCGCACGCGCGTTTCTGAATCCCACGGGCGGGAACGCTCGTCGTATTCCCCGGCGCACCGCTTTCCCTCTCCACGCGCCACTCACCGGCCCCGCCAGGGGCCACTCGCCCACGCCAGGAGGTTCCCCATGTCCAGGTCCAGGATCGTCATGTCCATGCTCCTCGCCGCGGCCGCGGCGGCGTGCGAGCGCCCTTCGTCACCGGTCGCACCGGACAGCCGCCCCGCCGAGCCGCGGGGTGTGGAAGCGCCGGGGCTGGACGGCGAGTTCGTGCGGATCGCGCGGGAGATGCCGGGGTTCGGGGGCTATTACCGGGACGCATCGGGCACGTTGAACGTGGTGCTCACCGATCCGCTCCCCGAAGCGACGGTTCGCGGCGAGCTGGTCAGGCTTGCGCCACGGCAACTCTTCGCGGCGGGCGCGAGCCCCGCGATCCGCGTGCGGAAGGGGGACTATTCCTTCGACCGGCTGAGCGAATGGAACCAGCGCATGCTGCCGCTGCTGGGCCTTCCCGGCGTGGTGTTCACCGATGCCGACGAGGCGGCCAACCGGGTCCGCGTGGGCGTGGTGGACGACGCCGCGGCGGCACGGGTGCGCGCCGGTCTGCGGAGCATGGACGTGCCCGAGGCGGCGGTGATCATCGAGCGCACCGAGCCGCTGCGGCTGGCGACGGGTCTCTCGGTCTACACCCGCCCCACGGTGGGCGGGCTGGAAATCCACCCGAATCCCACCCAGTCCTGCTCCCTTGGCTTCAACGCGATCTACGCCGGCATGCGAGTCTTTGCGACGGCTTCGCATTGCACGCCCACCCAGGGGTTCGTGGACGGAACCGTGTTCACGCAGGGCGGCGCGCAGATCGGCGTCGAGGTGACGGACCCGCCGATGAGTGCCCGCGGGTTCCAGTGCCCCGCGAATTACATCTGCCGCCGGAGCGACATGGCGCTGGTGCGCTACGACGACAGCGTGTCGTCGAGCCTGGGCACCATCGCGCACACGCTGTTCCGGGGCTACCAATCGTCCGGCTCCACCGATCCCGACCCCTTGAACCCCTTCCACATCGTGGGCATCGCGCCGCCGCCGCTGATGGGCGACACGGTGCACAAGGTCGGCAGCAACACGGGGTGGACGGCGGGGCCGGTCTACCAGACCTGCGTGAACTATTCGCCCCGCAACAACGTCAAAATCGTCTGCTCGCACATCGTGACTGCGTTCGCGGGGCCGGGCGACAGCGGCTCGCCCGCGTTCACCGTCGAGGGCGGCACCAGCGTCAGGCTGGCGGGGATCGTCTGGGCCGAGGACGGGGGACGCGACCCCGCTACGGGGTTGTCCGTCGTCCGGTTCATCTACAGCGACATGAACCAGATCGGCCTCGATTTCGGAACGATCACCACGTTCTAGGCAGCCGGAAGGACGCCGCGTGGCCGTGACGCATCGGCCACGCGGCCGCCGCGGAACGTGGAGCAGCCCGCCGGAGCGCTTCTCCGGCGGGCTGTTCACGCAGGGGTCGGTTCCGGCCGGGGGCGATTCGGTCCGAACTCCGCAAAATCCGGGTGGGAACCGGGGCCGGGAACCGCGAGCTTCCATGCACGCCGGCCGCCGATCGGCCGGCGACGTCGAACCCGAAACCGGACCGGACCACCGTGCACACCGTCATCGACCCCGCGATCCTGTACTTCGGCACCCCGGTGGTGCTGGTGAGCAGCGAAAACCCCGACGGCACGGCCAACCTGGCGCCGATGAGCTCCGCCTGGTGGCTGGGGAAGAGCTGCATGCTGGGCTTCGGCGCGCGCTCGCACACGCCCGCCAACATCCTGCGCACCGGCGAGTGCGTGCTGAACCTGGCGTCGGTGGCGCAGGCGGGCGCGGTGAACCGTCTCGCGAAGACCACCGGCAGCGACCCCGTGCCGCCGCACAAGGCGGCCATGGGCTACGTGACCGAGCACGACAAGTTCGGCGCCGCCGGCCTCACCCCCGCGGCCGCGGACCTGGTGGCCCCGCCGCGCGTGGCCGAGTGCCCCGTGAACCTCGAGGCCACGCTCGAAGCCGTGCACCCGCTGGCCGTGCACGACGACGAGCGGCGGGGCGCGCTGGTCGCGCTCGAGGTGCGCATCGTCCGCGTGCACGTGCACGAGAACATCCGCATGGACGGCCACGCCGACCGCATCGACCCCGACCGCTGGCGCCCGCTGATCATGAGCTTCCAGCAGCTGTACGGCCTGGGCGAGCGGGTGGAGCACAGCCGCCTGGCCGAGATCCCCGAGACCGCCTATCGCCCGAAGAAGGCCGCCCCCCGGATCGTCGCGCCCGCGCTGGCCCGCGGCTGACACCGCGGGATCGGATCAATCCGGCACACCGATGCCGCGTCGCGCGCAAATGCCCGCAGGCCACCCGGACCGCCCCTCCCCCCAGGTAGTTTTTGGGGGGAGGGGCAGCGCGGCGAAGCTCGCGCGGGGAGAGGGGCCCCCCCTCGAGATTTGGACCACCCGCCGCGCCCCGTCTTGGCGCTGGAAACGGCGGACGATTGGACCATCTTGGATGCGATGGTTTCCGTCACCCTTCCCGAGCGACCCAGGAGCCACGGATGAGCGGCCGATCGCATCGATACGACGTGCGCGTGGAGTGGACCGGCAACACCGGCGCCGGCACCGCCGCGTACCGCGCCTACGAGCGCGCCCACGAGATCACCGCCGAGGGGAAGCCGCCGATCCCCGGCTCGTCGGACCCGGTGTTCCGCGGCGACGGCACGCGCTGGAACCCCGAGGACCTGCTGGTGGCCGCGCTTTCGGCGTGCCACCAGCTCTCGTACCTGCACCTGTGCGCGGACGCGAAGATCGTGGTCACCGCCTACGAGGACCAGGCGGACGGCATCATGGTGGAGGACGACCGGGGTGGCGGCCGCTTCCAGAGCGTGGTGCTGCGCCCGGTCGTGACCGTGGCGCCGGGGAGCGACGTGGAGCGCGCCCGCGAGCTTCACCACGTGGCGCACGAGCGCTGCTTCATCGCCGGCAGCGTGAAGTTCCCCGTCACCCACGCCCCCGAGATCCGCGTCGCCGCCGAGCCCGCGCTGGCGGCCGGGGCGCTGGGGTGACATGGCTCGGTCCTGAGCGTTTGGCGTAAGAGTTTGCGAGTGAATTCGCCGCTACGACGGCGCACAGTCCGCCTGCGCGCCGCCTGCGCGGACTTCAACGGCATGGGCCGGTACTCGGTGCGAGCGCCGGTTCCGCGGCCGTGGCGGCCGGTGGGGGCCCGCCACGGCAGCCGCGGCACCGCCGACTTGGACCAGTGCAATCGTTTGGTTTTGGCGCTGGAAGGTGGGCCACGGCGGTCCATCTTTCAGGGCGAACGATCACACCGCGTGCGGCCAGTGCGCGGAGCGTCCCCCTGAACCCATGGTGACGAGATGGTCCTGTTCGCCGACCTGAAGGCATACGAGCGGCTTCGCGGCAGCGACGCGGGCACCGGCGGCATCCGCTGGTTCCGCGAGGCGGGCGCGTGGGTGGAGCGGCCCCGCCCGCATCCGGCCGCGCTCCCCGTTCTCCCCACGCAACCCGATCCCCGTTCCGCGCGGCTGCGATGGATCTCGAACGATTGAAGGAGCGGGAGCACGAGCTTCCCCAGGCCGCGCCGCCGGGCGCCAACTACGTGACCTGGGTGCGCGCGGGCAACCTGCTGTTCCTGGGCGGGCAGCTCCCCAAGTGGAACGGCGAGCGCCGCTACACCGGCAAGCTGGGCCGCGAGTACGACGTGCCGCAGGGGCGCGAGGCGGCGCGGCTCTGCGCGCTCAACCTGCTGGCGCAACTGCGCGCGGCGGTCGGCGGCGACTGGGAGAAGGTGATCCGCTGCGTGCGCGTGGCCGGCTACGTGAACGCCACGGACGACTTCACCGCCCACTCGCAGGTCGTCGACGGCGCGTCGGACGTGCTGGTGGAGTGGCTGGGCGAGGCGGGGCGGCACGCGCGGATGGCGGTGGGCGCCAACGGGCTGCCGTACGGCGGCGCGGTGGAGGTGGAAGCCGTGTTCGAGGTGCGCCCGTGAGCCGCGCCGCATCGCCCGCGCTCCCGCGCTGGATCTACCGCGTGGCGGGCATCTACGGGCTGCTGGTGATGCTCCCGCAGTACTTCCTGGAGTCCAGGATCGGGCGTCACGACCCGCCCGCCATCACCCATCCGGAGTACTTCTACGGCTTCATCGGGGTGACGGTGGCGTGGCAGGTGGCGTTCCTGGTGATCTCCGCCGACCCGGTGCGCTTCCGGCCGCTGATGCCGGTGACCTGGCTGGAGAAGCTCGCCTTCGGCCCCGCGGTGCTGATCCTGGGCGCGCTGGGCCGCGTGAACGGCCAGGTGATCTTCTTCGGCGGGCTGGACCTGCTGCTGGGCGCGCTGTTCGTGCTCGCGTGGCTGCGGACGCCGCGCGCCCGGACCCAACCTGGAGAAACCTCATGAGCATCGAGCTGAACGATCCGCCGGCCACGGCCGGCCGCGCGGGGCGCGGGTTCCCGCGCGCCGGGGCGATCGCGGTCGAGCTGGCCGAGACCGACGAGCAGATCCTGGCCACGCGCGAGGTGATGCTGCAGCTTCGCCCCCACCTGGCGCCGGACGAGTACGTGGCCCGCGTGCGGCGGCTGATGGAGACCGAGCGCTTTCACCTGCTGGCGGGGGTGGAGGACGGGGTGGTACGGGCGGTGGCCGGCTTCCGCTTCATGGACCTGCTGTACTGCGGCCGCATCCTGTACGTGGACGACCTGGTGACCGACGAGGCGGCGCGCTCGGCCGGCTGGGGCGCGCGGCTGCTGGAGTGGATGCGCTGGCGCGCCGAGGCCGAGGAGTGCGCCGAGCTGCACCTGGACTCGCGCGTGACCCGCGCCCGCGCCCACCGCTTCTACTTCCGCCAGGGGATGGAGATCACCGCCTTCCACTTCGCGCTCCCCCTGTAGCCTCGCCCCCCGCCGCCGCGCCGCCCGGCGGGTCAGGGCGGCGCCAGGTCCACGCGAAGGCGCAGCGAACCGTCCGCCGGAAGGAGGGCGAAGCGGGCGCCGCGGGCGAACAGGCGCCGCATCTCGCCCAGGTGCCGCGCCGGCTGGCCGGGGGGAGCGGCATCCGCCGGCGCCGTCCGCACGTCCACGGTCAGGGCCAGGGCGCCGGCGCCCGCGCGCGCGGCGGAGACGTGGATCGCCCGCCCGCGCCCGGGCGCTCCCTCGGTCACGCGCATCACCCACGCCAGCAGGAGCTGGCGCGGCACGGGCACCTCCAGCAGCGCGGGGTCCACCGCCGCGCCGAGCTCCACCGCCTCCCCCTGCGCCTCCTTCACCTCCAGGTACAGCCGCACGGTCTCGAGCTCGGCCTCCAGCTCCACCCACTGCATCGAGGTCTGCTGCAGGATGCGGCGCAGCAGGGCGGCCAGCCGGCACAGCGCCTGGTCCGCGGCCTCGGCGTCGATCGGGATCCGCTCGCACACCCAGGCCAGGGTGCTCATCAGGAACTCGCGGTCCACCTGGCTGCGCAGGCTCTCCAGCTCGGCGCCGCGCAGCGCGCCCTCCACCGCGCTGGTCTCGGCCTCTTGCGCGGCCGAGGCCAGCGCGTAGCGCAGCGCGTAGGCCAGGCAGAGCACCGTCACCGGCCCCTGCACGAACACCGGGAGCGACGCCCAGTACTCCCTCGGCGGCGCCCGCGGAACGCCGAGCACGAGCGCGGCCGCGGCCATCAGCAGCATGGTGCCCGCCAGCAGGGCCAGCAGCACGCCGGCGATGGGGAGCGCGTTGGCGCGGCGGAACGGCCAGCGGAACGCCACCGCCACCGCGACGGCGGTGAGCACCGCGTTCTGCGCCAGGTCGGCCGCCATGGTGCCGAACACCAGCCAGTTGGCGCCGGCGCTGTCCCTGAAGAACGCCAGCGCGTCGGCGGCGGTGCCCTCGATCAGGGAGAACCCCACGAACACCCACCACCAGCGCCGCAGCGCCCACAGCGCGCGCACCGGCACCCGGTCGCGCGCCGGGGTGCTTTCGCCGTCCGCGCGCGGGGGCGGCGGAGCCGTGCCGGCGGACGGGTCCGCGCCGCCGGAGGAAGCCGCGTCCGGGTCCAGCCCCGGCCCCGGCTCGAACCAGGCGGGAACGGTGATCTCGGCCACCGTTCCGCCGCCGGGCGGCGACGAGAGGAGAAGGGTGTGGCTTTCGCCGTAGCGCAGCGCCAGCCGCGCGCGGGTGTTGGGAAGCCCGAGCCCGCCCGTCCCGCGGCTCCCGCGCCCGCCGCCGTCCAGCCCCGTTCCCGTGTCTTCCACCCGCAGCACCAGCCACCGGCCGCCGCGGAGCTCGGCGGACACGCGCACGTCGCCGCCGCGCTCGCTCCGCGCGATCCCGTGGCGGACGGCGTTCTCCACCAGCGGCTGCAGGATCATCTGCGGCACCAGGGCGTCTTCCGCCCCGGGCGCCACCTGGATCGACACGCGCAGGCGGTCGCGGAAGCGCACCTGCTCGATCTGGAGGTACAGCGCCAGGAAGCGCATCTCCTCGGCCACCCGCACCAGCGGCGCGCGCGGGGCGCGCAGCGCGATCCCCAGCAGCTCGCGCAGCCGTTCGATCATCTCCCGGGCGCGCGCCCCGTCGGAGACGATCAGCGACGACGCCGAGTTCATCGCGTTGAACAGGAAGTGCGGGTGCAGCTGGCTGAGCAGCGTGGCGAGCCGGGCGTGCAGCAGGTCGGCCTGGAAGCGCCGCTCGCCGGCGGCCGCGGCGCGGGTGCGCCAGGCGCTCAGCCGCGCCATCTCCCACGCGATCGCCGCCGCGTACACCCCGAACCCCACGGTGAACGCGATGGTGAGCTCCAGCTCGAAGTTGCGCGGGCCCATCAGGAGCGAGCCCAGCCCCTGGCGCAGCAGCGCGAAGGCCAGCACCGACGCCAGCACCACCACCACGCTGGTCCACAGCACCCGGTGCGCCCCCGCGCGCGGCGGCGTGAGCAGGCGGAACGCGGCCAGCTCCAGCGGGATCACCACGAACTGCCCGCCAAAGTTGTACGCCGAGATCTGGAGCGCGCGCCCGAACGAGCACCGGCAGTACGAGCCGAACGGCCACGAGGCGTGCAGGATCGCCGCGTACCAGAGCGTGAACACCACGGTGCACGCCGCCGCCAGCGCCCACTCCGCGCGCGGGTGGTGCCGGAGCGGAGCGGCGCCGGCCCAGGGGGGCGGCCCGGCGGCGTCGGAGGGCGCGGCGAGTGGCGCCGCGGGCGGGGTGGCCGGCATCAGCGCAGCAGGCGGCGGATGGCGTCGCGGTGGCGCCGGCTGGAGAGGAGCGTGGTGCCGTTCTTGAGCACCACCTGGTACTCCGTGCCCGAGTACGGCTGGATGGCGGCGACCGCGTCCAGGCTCACGATCGCCCCCGCGCGGATGCGCACGAAGTGCCGCGGGTCGAGCTTGCGCTCCATCGACGACATGGTCTCGCGCAGCAGGTGGGTGCGGCTCCCCACGTGCAGCGCCACGTAGTTGTCGGCCGACTCGACCCATTCGATCTCGGCGGTGCGCACGAAGACGTAGCGCTTCCCCTCGCGCACCAGGAAGCGCGGCGGGTAGGCGCCGGCGGCATCGACGGTGGAAAGCAGGGCCGCGAGCTTGGCCGTGAGCTCGCCCTGCCGGCGCCCGGCCGCCACCTCGCCGGCGCGGTCCAGCGCGCGCCCCAGCCGGGCGCGGTCGTACGGCTTGACCACGTAATCGAGCGCCTGCACCTCGAACGCCTTCACCGCCAGCTCGTCGAAGGCGGTGACGAACACGGTGGCGGGCATCCGCTCCACCCCCACCGCCTCGATCACCTCGAACCCGTCCAGGACGGGGATCTGGATGTCGAGGAAGACCACGTCGGGGCACAGGCCCACGATCGCGTCCACGGCCCGCGCGCCGTCGCCGCAGACGGCCACCACCGTGGCGCCGAAGTCGTCGCGCAGCATGCGCTCGAGCTTCTCGGCCGCCGGCGGCTCGTCTTCCACGATCACCACGCGCAGCGGCGGGCGAGCGGCGGGAGCGGTTCCGGGAGTGGCTGCGTTGCTCATGCGTGATGCGGTCGGCTGTCGGGGGGCTGCGAAGCGCCGGCGGCGCCCGGGCGCAAGCGGGGCGGGCGGTGGGGCGGGACCGGCGCCGGGGTGCGGATCGCGACGGATTGTAGTAGCGGCCCGCGGCGGTGTCGAGTTCCCGCTCAGTGCATGGGGTGGATGCGGGTGGAGCCCGTGGCGCCGGCGGCCGGGAATCTGTCCGGGCCGCGGGTTGGCCGGGAGGGCGGAGGGACATCCGGCGGAGAAGCGGGGAAGGGCGGCGGCATCGGCGGGATGGGCGGCACACGCCTGGGCCGGTTGACGCGAGACCACGCAGGGCGTAGCGTGCGGCCACCCTGCCTTCCGAAGGCGGCGGACGATCGCGCGGGCATCGGCGCACGTATTTCGCCTGCGTGAGATGCCGTTCTGCGCTTCAGGTCGGCAGAGAAGCGCCCCCGGCCGGATCCGTACGGCCGGGAAATCCACCATCTACGGAGGACGTATGGGCAAGCTGAAGCTCGAGCTCGACACGCTGGATATCCAGTCGTTCACCACGCAGCAGGCGGAGACGCGCCGCCCCGGCACCGTGCAGGGCCGCATGGTCCCCGCCGACACCAGCGAGTGCGGCTACACCGAGGCCGAGTGCCACGGCGGCGGCAGCGGCGGCACCGGCTACGGCTGGACCAACGGCGACACCTGCGACCCGTACCTGTGCGGCGGCAACTACACCGTGTTCAGCTGCCAGTACACCTGCGGCTGCTGAGCGCCCCCTTCGCCGCCGGGAGCACGGGAGGCCGCGGAGAACGCGATCCGGTTCTCCGCGGCCTCTTGTTTGGTCGAACCCAAACGCACTCGCGCACTCACGCACTCACGCACTCACGCACTCACGCACTCACGCACTCACGCACTCACGCACTCACGCACTCACGCACTCACGCACTCACGCACTCACGCACTTGTTCAGCCCCGCACGTCACCACGCCACGCCGGCGCCGCTGTCGCGGTGGGCGTGCAGCGCGTAGCCCAGGCCGCCCACGCGGTA